>DATLEF010000025.1:0-50322 GCA_035525455.1 Burkholderiales bacterium | reverse complement strand
TTGCCGGCCGAGGCGGTGATGACGCCGCGCCTGAGCGCTGCGGGCGTGAGCTGCGCCATCTTGTTGTACGCGCCGCGCACTTTGAAGGAAAACACCGGCTGCATGTCTTCGCGCTTGAGCAGCACGGTGTTGCCGAGACGCTGCGTGAGGTTCGGTGCGCGCTCGAGCGGCGTTTCGATGGCGACGTCGTACACCCGCGCGTTCAGTATGCGCTCGAGGTAATCCGTCTTTTTCATAGCGCGGCTAGAGTAGCATAGCCGTGAGGCTCTGCTAACATCACGGCATGACCCAGGACGAGATGAAGCAAGCCGTCGCGCGCGCCGCCATAGAGTATGTGCCCATCGGCGGCGTCATCGGTGTCGGCACCGGCTCGACCGCGAACTTTTTCATCGCAGAGCTCGGCAAGATAAAGCACAAATTCGACGGCGCCGTGGCGAGCTCGGAAGGAACCGCGCAGCGCCTGCGCGCGCTCGGCATCGACGTGGTCGAGCTCAACTCGGCCGTCGAACTGGAGATCTATGTGGACGGCGCCGACGAGGTCAACGCGTCCTTGGCCATGATCAAAGGCGGCGGCGGCGCGCTCACGCGCGAGAAAATCGTCGCCGCGGTCGCGCGCACGTTCGTGTGCATCGCAGACGCGAGCAAGCTGGTCGACGTGCTCGGCCGCTTTCCGCTGCCGGTGGAAGTGATACCGATGGCGCGTTCATACGTCGCCCGCGAGCTCGTGAAGCTCGGCGGTCAGCCCGAATGGCGCCAGGGTTTCGTCACCGACAACGGCAACGTGATACTCGACGTCTACAATCTGCAGATCATGAAGCCCGCCGAGCTCGAGACGACGCTCAATCAAATCACCGGCGTCGTCACCAACGGCCTCTTCGCGCGCCGTGGCGCCGACGTGCTGCGGCTCGGCGCGGAGTCAGGCGTGCGTACACTGAAACGCTGAGCAGCGGATCGCGCAGCAGGGTCTCCCGGGCGTGAACGCGCTGCCGGAGTAAAATCGCGGCTCATCCTACTGACGGACATCTTTCCATGGCGCGTATGGTCAACTGCGTGAAGCTCGGCCGCGCGGCCGAAGGACTCGAATTCCCACCGTATCCCGGAGCGCTCGGCAAGCGCATCTTCGAAAACGTTTCGAAGGAAGCGTGGAAACAATGGCTCGAGCTCCAGAAAATGCTGGTGAACGAGAACCGGCTCAATCTCGCGGACAAGAAAGCGCGCGACTATCTCGCGCAGCAGATGGAGAAGCACTTCTTCGGAGAAGGCGCTGAGCGCGCAGCCGGGTACGTTCCGCCCGCGAGCTCGAGCTAGATACGCTTGACCAGCACGACCGAACGGCGCTGCCAGTTATACAGCGCGCGCTTCGGCGCAGGAAGCGCATCGATATCCGCTTCGGTGAACCCACGCTCGACGAACCAGTGCTCCGCGCGCGTGGTGAGCACGAAGAGGCGCTTCAATTTCATGCGACGCGCGCGCGCTTCGATCTCCCCCAGCAGACGCTCGCCCGCGCCCTGGCTGCGAAAGTGCGGATGGACCGCGAGCCCGGCGAGCTCGCCTGCCTTTTCGTCGGGGAATGGATAAAGGGCGGCGCACGCCATCACGATGCCGTCGTGCTCGACCACGACGAAGCGCGTGATCTCGCTCTCGAGCAGTCCGCGATTTCTCCTGACCAGTATCCCTTCGGCTTCGAGCGGCTCGATCAGCTGGAGGATGCCGCCGATGTCCTCGGATTTGGCGGGTCGCAGCGTCTGTATCGGATCGGGCGTCACCAGCGTGCCCACGCCCTTGTGAGTGAAAAGCTCGAGCAGCAGCGAATCGTCGATGTGGCCGGATATGAGATGCGCGCGCTTGACACCCTGCTCACAGGCGCGAACCGCCCACGGCAGATACAACTGGACGTCGGTCTCGGCTTCGCGGGAGCGTGCGATGCGGCTTTTCGCCTGCTTCACCGTAAGCTCGCGTAAAAGCTCGCCGCGGCTGCCGATCACGCCGGGCGCATCCATCATGAAAATCAGCTTGTCGGCGGCGAGCGCAATGGCGGCCGAAGCTGCGACGTCCTCGAGCGCGATATTGAAGACTGCACCCGTAGGCGAGTAGCCCAGCGGGGAGAGCAGCACGAGCTCGTTGTCGGCAAGGCGTTTGCTTATGGCGGCCGCATGCACTTTGCGCACTTCGCCGGTGTGCACGTAATCCACCCCATCAAGCACGCCGAGCGGCTTCGCGGTGATGAAATTGCCACTCGCCACGCGGATATCGGCGCCGGCCATCGGCGAATTCGGAAGACCCATGGACAACCACGCTTCGATCTCGACCCGGAGGCGTCCGCTCGCCTCTTTCGCCGCCGCGAGCGCCAGGTCGTCGGTGATGCGCAAGCCCTTGTGAAAGCGGCTGGCGTGACGCCGCTCCTTCAATCGCGCTTCAATCTGCGGACGGGCTCCATGCACGAGCACGAGCTGCACGCCCAGCGCGGCGAGCAGGTTGAGATCGTGCGTGAGATCGGCGAAGCGGCCGTCCGCGACCAGATCACCGCCGAACGCGATGACGAAGGTCTTGCCGCGAAAGGCGTGGATGTACGGAGCGACCGATTGAAACCAGTCGATGAAGCGATCCTGGCTCGAAAGCCGCTGCCGGCGCGTCGGGGCTGAGCCCGGAATCGCGCCATCACCTGCGGCATCGTTGTCTCGTTCGATCGAAATCAGGACGCTCCTCGCGCGGGCTTAAGCCTCGGAAGCGCTCCCGGCGCGCTTCGCTATTATGCAACATTGCATCGCGACGGCAGCGGCAGGCACATCGCGCTTCAAGCGTGAGCGATCAAAGGGTCAGAAGTCGCCCCACACTGCCTGCATCGCTGCGAGCGCCGCCACTGCGGCTGTTTCCGTGCGCAGCACGCGCGGACCCAGCCGTACCGCCTCGAATCCCGCACCGCGTGCGTCGAGTTGCTCGCGCGGCGAGAGACCGCCTTCGGGCCCGACCAGAAGCAGCACCGGCGCTGCGGGCTTCCCGAGCGTGCGCAGCGTGGTGGCTCCGTCCGGCGACAGCGTCAGGCGCAATGCCTCTGTTGGAGCGGCGGCGAGCCAGTTACCCAGCGTTACCGCCGGCAGCACGGCGGGCACGACGTTGCGCCCGCACTGCTCGCACGCAGCGACGGCGATTTTCTGCCAGTGTGCGCCGCGCTTGGCCGAGCGCTCCGCGTTGAGGCGCACGACGCTGCGTTCGAGCGCGAGCGGCTGGATGGCATTCACCCCGAGCTCGACCGATTTCTGGATCGTGTAATCCATACGCTCGCCGCTCGAAATGCCTTGTGCCAGTACGACCGTGAGCGGCGATTCTCGGCTGACGCTTGCAGGCTCGCCGATCCGCAACGTGACGCCCGATTTCGCGACGCGCTGGACGACGCCGGGGTACTCATGGCCTTGCCCGTCGAATACCGTGAGCGTGTCTCCCGCGGCAACCCGCAGCACGCGGGCGAGATGGTGCGCCTGATCGGCGGGTGCGTCGAAAACGCCGTGCGCGGGGAAATCGCCGGGAATGTAGAGTCGGGGCACGGAACGGTCTCGATCGAAATTGCATTATGCCTCACGTGAGAAACGCCTCCTCGGGCGCACGCTGGCCGCGATGCGGGGGGCGGACTAGAATTCGTCCTTTCGCGGCGTTTAGATAACCCTTTGCGTATCGTCATACTCGGCGCAGGTCAGGTCGGCTCATCGGTTGCAGAAAGCCTCGTTTCCGAAGCGAACGACATCACAGTCGTCGACACCAATGCCGAGCGTCTGAAAACGCTGCAGGACCGCTTCGACCTGCGCACCGTCGTCGGCAACGCCGCACATCCCGCCGTGCTCGAACAGGCCGGGGCGCGCGACGCCGATCTCATACTCGCAGTGACCCAGAGCGACGAGACCAACATGGTCGCCTGCAAGCTCGCGGCGACCATGTTCAACATCCCGACCAAGCTCGCGCGCATACGCTCCGCCGATTACCTGTCGCATCCGGAAATTTTTTCGCCGGAAAATTTCTCGGTGGACATGGCGATCTGCCCTGAGCAGGTACTCACCGACTATATCGCGAAGCTGCTCGAGTTCCCCGAAGCGCTGCAAGTGCTCGAGTTCGCGGATGGGCGGGTGAGCCTCGTCGCGGTGAAGGCATTTCACGGCGGGCCGCTCGTCGGGCACGCGATCTCACACCTGCGCCATCACATGCCGCAGATCGACGCCCGCGTGGCCGCTATTTTTCGCCAGGACAGCCCGATCATTCCGCAGGGCAATACGGTGGTGGAAGCCGGCGATGAAGTGTTTTTCATCGCCGACACCAAGAACATACGCGGCGTCATGCGCGAGTTGCGCCGCATGGACAAGCCCGTGAAGCGCGTCATGCTGGGCGGCGGGGGCAACATCGGCCGCAGGCTCGCGAAACAGATCGAGCACCGCTACGAGGTCAAGCTGATCGAGTTCAACAAGGCGAATGCGGAGCGCCTGGCAGCCGAGCTCGACCGCACACTCGTGCTCGCCGGCGACGTGACCGACGAAGAGCTGCTCGAAGACGAAAACGTCGCCGATATGGACGTCTACTGCGCGCTCACCAACGACGACGAGAACAACATCATGAGCTCGCTGCTCGCCAAGCGCATGGGCACGCGCAAAGTGATCGCGCTCATCAATCGCAGCTCGTACGTAAATCTCGTGCAGAGCGGCCAGATCGACATCGCCATATCGCCCGCACAGGCAACGATCGGGACTTTGCTCGCCCGAGTGCGCAGAGGCGACTGCGTCGCCGTGCATTCGCTGCGCCGCGGCGCGGCCGAAGCCCTCGAGCTCGTCGCACACGGCGATGCGCGCTCTTCCAAAGTGGTAGGCAAGAAGGTCGAGGAAATAGACCTTCCGACAGGTGCCACGATCGGCGCCATCGTGCGGCGCCATGCGCGCCAGACGAGTACGGAAAGCATAGGCGCGCTGCTCTACGATTACGAGGTGATCATGGCGCATCACGACACCCCGATCGAGCCGGACGACCACGTTATCGTCTTCGTCGTGAACAGGCGCCTCGTGCCGAAAGTAGAGAAGCTCTTTCAGGTGAATCTCGGATTTTTCTGAACCGCAGCCGCGAACTGCCGACAAGTTGAATCAAAGCCTTACGCTTTTGCGCGCGGGTCCTCTCCGAACCGCTCTGCCGGTACTGCACGTGCTGGGCGGCGTCGTCATGCTGTTCAGTGCGACGCTTCTCGTACCGCTCTGTGTCGCGTTCGTGCACGGGGATGCAGCGCTGGGCGCGTACGACTGGGCGCTCGCGATCACGTTTTTTTCGGGCCTGATCGTGTGGTTCACAACCCGGCGTTTGCGCCGCGAGCTGCAGACTCGCGATGGTTTTCTGCTCGTGGTGCTCGTGTGGGCTGTCCTGCCCGTGTTCGCCGCGTTGCCATTCCTGTTCTACATGCCGGCGCTTTCGTTCACCGACGCCTATTTCGAGGCGATGTCGGGTATTACGACGACGGGCGCCACCGTATTGGAAGGCCTCGACGACCTGCCGCCCTCGATCAACATCTGGCGCGGGTTTCTGCAATGGCTCGGCGGTATGGGGATTATCGTACTTGCGGTCGCCATCCTGCCTTTGCTGCGGGTGGGCGGCCGCCAGCTCTACCGGGCCGAGACCCCCGGCCCGATGAAAGACGCGAAGCTGACACCGCGCATTACCGAGACTGCCAAAGGGCTTTGGGCGGTATACGCCGCGATCACTCTGGCATGCGTTGTCTCGCTTCGGCTTGCAGGCATGAGCTGGTTCGACGCATTCATGCACGCCTTCAGTACTATGAGTCTCGGCGGCTTTTCAAATCACGACGCGAGCTACGCCTTCTTCGATTCGCCCCTCATAGAAGGGGTCACGGTCGTATTCATGCTCGCCGCCGGCATCAACTTCGCCACGCACTTTCTTGCGTTGCGCAAGCGCTCGCTCGCGCCTTATCGCGCGGATCCGGAGGCACGCTGGTTCATGCTCGGCGTGCTGGGGAGCTCCGCCGGAATCGCGCTGTACCTCTGGAGCTACGACGTATACCCGGACCTTCCGACCGCGCTCCGCTACGGCCTCTTCAATACCGTCTCGATGGCGACGACGACCGGATTTACGAACACCGATTACAACTTGTGGCCCATCTTCGTGCCGATGTGCATGCTTTTGCTCGCTGCTACCATGTCGTGCGCCGGCTCGACCGGCGGCGGCATCAAGATGATCCGCACCCAGCTGCTCGTGCTTCAGGGATGGCGCGAAATGGTGAAGCTTTTGCACCCGCAGGCGCAACTGCCCGTGAAGCTTGGGGGGGCGATCGTGCCCAATCAGGTGGTATTCGCAGTGCTCGCGTTCATGTCGTTGTACGGGGCAAGCGTCACCGTGATGACTTTGCTGCTGCTCGCGAGCGACCTCGATTTCATGACCGCCTTCACGGCTAGCGTTGCGTCGATCACGTGTACCGGCCCGGGCTTGGGTGCGGTCGGGCCGGCGACGACGTACGCGTCGCTCACGGATTTCCAGACCTGGGTTTGCTCTTTCGCGATGCTGATCGGCCGGCTGGAGCTCTTCACCGTCTTCGTCCTCTTCACGCCCGCGTTCTGGCGTAAATGAGGTGCAGAGTCGGCTCGCGCGTCCGCCGGCGCTTTTCAGGCATTGCGCTGGCATTACCTGGTCACGGTTTGTGAACCGCTGGGTGCGCACTTAGAATAGCTGAACCATGCAACAGATGAATCTCTCGCGTCATTTCCTCATCGCCATGCCAGCCATGGTCGATCCGCATTTTGCGAAGTCGCTCACCTTCGTCTGCGAGCACAACGACCAGGGCGCGCTCGGCATCGTCATCAACCGGCCCATCGAAATGAATCTGCACGGCCTGCTCGAACAGGTCAGCATCGCGCCGGAGACCGAAGCTTTCAAGACGGTCGCGGTGCACTTCGGCGGACCGGTTCAGATCGACCGCGGTTTCGTGCTGCACACGCCACTCGGCACCTGGCAGTCGACATTGGCTGTCAGCCCTGAAATCGGGTTGACGACGTCGAAAGACATACTCGAAGCGGTTGCCAAAGGCGCCGGACCGCGCCAGATCCTGGTGACGCTGGGCTATGCGGGTTGGGCGCCGGGACAACTCGAGCACGAGCTCGCGCAGAACGCGTGGCTCACCGTGCAAGCGCAGCCGGAAGTCATATTCGACCTCCCCGCTGAGGAAAGGCTCGCGGCTGCCATGAGCTTGCTCGGCGTCGATTACGCCAAGCTTTCGGAAGTCGCGGGTCACGCCTGAAGTGGCGGGCACGACCGTGCTCGCTTTCGACTTCGGCGAAAAGCGCATCGGGGTCGCCGTGGGCGAGATCGAAATCGGTATTGCACATCCGCTCGCGACCATCCACGCGGAAGATAACGCCACCCGCTTTACGGTGATCGGCAAGCTGGTGGACGAATGGCGCCCCGGACGTTTCGTCGTGGGTTTGCCCATGCATGCCGACGGCACCGAGCACGCGATAAGCCGGCTCGCACGGCGTTTCGCACAGCGTCTGGACGGCCGGTTCGGCATTCCGGCAACGCTCGTCGACGAGCGCCTCACTTCGCGGGCGGCCGAAACCCGCCTGCGCGAGAGCGGCGTAACGAGCCACAGGCTGGAGCAGTCGCTCGACGCCGCGGCGGCGTGCGAAATCCTGGCCGCTTTTTTTGCAGGTGAGCAGCAGCGCTCGTGAGCTTCGTGGTTGTGGTACCCTTGCGCCACTTTTAGATACCCACCATGCCGGGCACGCCGCCACCCGACGCCGAGCAGCTACTGCTGGCGCTCACCGAAAAAATGCGGCCCGATGTCGGGCCGGAAACCGGTTTGATCGGCATTCATACCGGCGGCGTGTGGCTCGCGGAGCGCCTGCACCGCGCGCTCGCGCTCGCAACGCCTTGCGGCTCCCTGGACGTCTCTTTCTATCGCGACGATTACGGAAAAATCGGGCTGCATCGCGACGTGAAGCGCTCGAACATTCCGTTCGAGGTCGAAGGCCGCCCTCTCATCCTGGTCGACGACGTGCTCTTCACCGGACGCACGATCCGCGCCGCCATGAACGAGCTTTTCGACTACGGCCGCCCCGCAAGCATCGCGCTCGCGGCGCTCGTCGACCGTGGCGGGCGCGAGCTGCCGATCGCGGCGCAGTGGGTCGGCGCCGTCATGACAGTCGCGCACGACGAGGTGATCGAGCTCAAGCGCGACGCAGCCGGGCGTTTGAGCCTGGTGCTGACAGAGGACGATACTCCGGATGTGGCTTGATCCCGCCAATCCGCAGCTGAACAAGAACGGTGAGCTCCATCACTTGCTGAGCCTCGAGGGGCTGCCCGCCGACATCCTGTGGCAGATCCTCGACACGGCGAAATCCTTCGTCGGCGTCACCGAGCGCGAAGTGAGGAAGGTACCGCTCCTGCGCGGCAAGGCGGTGTTCAACCTCTTTTTCGAGCCTTCGACACGCACGCGCACGACGTTCGAGATCGCGGCCAAGCGCCTCTCGGCCGACGTCATCAACCTCGCGATCGCCATCTCGTCCGCGACCAAGGGCGAGACGATGCTCGACACGGTCGCGAACCTTGCCGCGATGCAGGCCGACCTGTTCGTCGTGCGCCACGCTGCGAGCGGCGCGCCTTATCTCATCGCCAAACACGTCGCGCCCGAGATACACGTGATCAATGCCGGAGACGGCCGCCATGCGCACCCGACGCAGGGCCTGCTCGACATGTTCACGATCCGCCACTACAAGAAGGATTTCTCGAAACTCCGCGTCGCAGTCGTGGGCGACGTACTGCATTCACGCGTGGCGCGCTCGCACATACACGCGCTGACGATCCTCGGCTGTCCCGAAATTCGCGTCATTGGGCCAAAAACACTTCTTCCGAGCAACGTCGAGAACCTGGGCGTGCACGTCTATCACGACATGCGGCAGGGTTTGAAAGACGTCGATGTCGTCATGATGCTGCGGCTGCAGAACGAGCGCATGCAGGGCGCGTTGCTCGCCTCCGCCCAGGAGTTCTACAAGTACTACGGCCTCACACAGGAGAAGCTCGCGTTCGCGAAGCCCGACGCGATCGTGATGCATCCCGGCCCGATGAATCGCGGGGTCGAGATCGATTCGAGCGTCGCCGACAGCAGGCAGTCGGTGATCCTGCCGCAGGTCACGTTCGGCATCGCCATCCGCATGGCGGTGATGAGCATCATGGCCGGCAAGGGGTAGCGACGCTTGCCTTCGGCTCGGGCCTCGTCGCTATACGAACAGAGGGAAACCCATGGTTTCCCTCCGTAACCTCCTTTCCTTCAAGGTCCAGGCGGGTCGCAGATGAAAATCCACATCAAGGGTGGACGGCTCATCGATCCCAAGAACGGGATCGACCGGGTGGATGATGTCTACATTGCGGCCGGAAAGATCTCGGGTATAGGAGAAGCGCCCAAAGGCTACGGCGCAAACCGCACGATAGAGGCCTCCGGACTCGTCGTGTGTCCCGGTCTGGTCGACATCGCGGCGCGGCTCCGCGAGCCTGGTTTCGAGTACATGGCAACGCTTGATTCCGAAATGGAAGCGGCCCTTGCGGGCGGCGTCACCAGCCTCGCGTGCCCACCCGATACCGACCCGCCGCTCGACGAGCCGGGGCTCGTCGAAATGCTCAAGTTCCGCGCGAAAATGCTCAATCGCGCCCGCGTGTATCCGATCGGCGCGCTCACCCAGGGTCTGCAGGGCACGCGGCTCACCGAAATGGCCGAGCTGCGCGATTCGGGATGCATCGCGTTCTCGCAGGCCGACGCGCCTCTCGTCGACACCCAGGTGCTCTTCCTGGCGATGCAGTATGCATCGACGTTCGGGTTCGCAGTATGGCTGCGGCCGCAGGACCCGGCGCTTTCGCGCAACGGCGTTGCGCACGACGGTCAGGTTGCGACGCGCCTGGGGTTGCCACCGATTCCCGTCTGCGCCGAAACCGTGGCGTTGGCGACGATTCTATTACTCGCACGCGAGACCGGCGCGCGCGTGCACCTGTGCCGCATCTCGAGCGCGCAGGGGCTCGATATGATCCGGCGCGCGAAATTCGACGGCGTGGCGATCACGTGCGATGTCGCGGTCCATCACGTACATCTATCGGAAATGGACATTGGCTATTTCGACCCGAACTGCCGCGTGATGCCGCCCTTCAGAAGCGAGCGCGATCGCGACGCGCTGCGCCGCGGCCTGGCGGACGGGACCGTCGATACGATTTGCTCGGACCACACGCCGGTCGACGAAGACGCGAAGCAACTGCCTTTCAGCGAAGCGGAAGCAGGCGTGACGGGGCTCGAATTGCTCCTGCCGCTGACGCTCAAGTGGGCCGGCGAGACAGGCGTGCCGCTCATGACGGCGATCTCGCGCATCACCTCGGATGCGGCGCGCGTGCTGGGAATCGATGCCGGACACCTTTCCCCCGGCGCACCGGCCGATGTCTGCGTGTTCGATCCGGACCGTTACTGGAAAGTCGAACCCGCGGCACTCAAAAGCCAGGGCAAAAATTCCCCGTACACAGGCTATGAAGTCGCCGGTCGAGTCGCGTATACGCTGATCGACGGCCAAGTCGTATACGAGGCCGGCGGCAGCGGGAAGCGCTAAAGCTCGTCGCGAGCATCAATGGGGGAAGGGAGGTTACGGAGGGAAACCGTGGAAGGTTTCCCTCTGTTCGTGGCGCGGCGAGGCCCGAGCCTTTAGGCGAGCGTCGCGCCTTCCTCCGCGGCATAGGGCACGAAAACAGCCATTTGTTGCCTTCGGCGCCCGCCTCCCAAACTTTGCGTCTGCGGCGTTGTCTCTTGAACGCGGCCCGCGCGGCCCCATATTTGCTCAACGCTCACGTCGTCCGATCTCCGGACTCGGGCGTTTAGCGCAAATGGTCCCCATGAATCCTTTGCTCGATTTTTCAGGGCTGCCCCGCTTCGGCGATTTCAAGCCGGAATACGTCTCGCCTGCGGTGGACGCGCTGCTCGCGGACAATCGCGCGCTCGTGGCACGGCTCGCGGCCCCGGACGTTCCCGCCACGTGGAACGCGTTCGTAGCACCGCTCGAAGATGCCAACGAAAAGCTCGGGCGTGCCTGGGGACAGGTCGGTCACCTCAATGCGGTGATGAACAGTCCGGAGCTGCGCGAAGTTTATAACGCCAATCTTCCGAAAATCACCCAGTACTACAGCGAGCTTTCGCAGCATCAAGGCCTCTTCGAAAAATTCAAAGCGCTGCGCAGTTCGGGCGAATTCGATGCGCTCGCCGCGCCCCAGCGCCGTATCGTCGAAAACGAGCTGCGCGATTTCCGGCTCGGCGGCGCCGAGCTTGGGTCTGAGGCGAAAGCGCGCTTCATGGCGATACGCGAAAGGCTCTCGCAGCTTTCATCGCGTTTCAGCGACAACCTGCTCGATGCGACGAACGCGTTCGCACATTACGTAACCGACCCCGCCGAGGTTTCAGGCGTGCCTGAAGACGTCCTGCAGACGGCGCGTGAGGCCGCGCAGGCCGATAGCCGCGAAGGCTGGAAATTCACTTTGCATGCACCGTCGTACCTGCCGGTGCTACAGTACGCCGATCACCGCCCGCTGCGCGAGCTCATGTATCGCGGGTACGTGACGCGCGCATCCGAGTTCGGCAAAGCCGAATGGAATAACACGCCGCTGATCGGCGAAATCCTTCAGTTGAGGCGCGAGCTGGCCCAGCTGCTGGGGTTCAAGAGTTACGCGGAATACTCGCTTGCTCCGAAAATGGCGGATACGCCGCAGCAGGTGCTCGATTTCCTGAGCGAGCTCGCGGGGCGGGCGAAGCCGTACGCCAAACGCGATCTCGATGAGGTGAGCACGTTCGCGCGCGCGGAGCTCGGGCTCGAAAAGCTGGAAGCGTGGGACCTTGCCTACGCGTCGGAGAAGCTCCGCGTCGCACGCTATGCGTTCTCCGATCAGGAGGTGAAGCAGTATTTTCCAGAAACAACGGTCATGCCCGGGATGTTCCGCCTGATCGAGACGCTATACGGATTGAGCATTGCGCCGGCAGAAGCGCCCGTGTGGCATCCGGACATCCGTTTCTACGCGCTTCGCGACCGCGCCGGAACGCTGGTCGGCCAGTTCTATGTCGATCTTTACGCGCGTCCGAGCAAGCGCGGCGGCGCCTGGATGGACGAGGCGATCACGCGCCGCCGCAAGGACGAAGGTGTGCAGGTGCCAGTCGCATATCTGAACTGCAATTTCTCGGCGCCGGTCGGCGGCAAACCTGCGGTCTTCACCCACGACGAAGTCATCACGCTTTTCCACGAGTTCGGACACGGCCTCCACCATCTGCTCACGCGCGTCGATTATCTCGGTGTCTCCGGCATCAACGGCGTCGAGTGGGATGCAGTCGAGCTTCCCAGCCAGTTCATGGAAAATTTCTGCTGGGAGTGGGGCGTCGTCGAACCGATGACACGTCATGTCGAAACCGGCGAGCGCCTGTCACGTGCGCTCTTCGACAAGATGCTTGCGGCCAAGAATTTCCAGAGCGGGCTGCACACCGTGCGCCAGCTCGAGTTCGCGCTCTTCGACCTGCACCTGCACTATGACTTCGATCCCGCAGCCGCGACCACGCCGCTCGAGCTCCTCGAGCAGGTGCGCTCACAAGTGGCGGTCCTGTTTCCTCCGCCCTACAACCGCTTCCCGAACAATTTCTCGCATATCTTCGCCGGCGGTTATGCCGCGGGGTACTACAGCTACAAGTGGGCGGAAGTCCTTTCCGCCGATGCCTACAGCCTGTTCGAAGAACGCGGTGTGCTTGATCCGGAGACCGGCAAACATTTCTGGAACGAAATTCTGGGCGTGGGCGGCAGCCGGCCGGCGCTGGAATCGTTCATCGCGTTTCGCGGCCGCGAGCCGAAGATCGACGCGTTACTGCGGCACAGTGGCATGGTTGAGGCATAGCTTTTAGCTGTGCTGAAAAGCCAGTAAACGAACAGACCAAGGTTTCCCTCCGTTACCTCCTTCCTTAGGCTCGCTACCGATCGCTCTTGTTGCCTTGATCTACAGCACGTAGAGTGACTGGCCTCGTCTGGAGACTCACATGAAAGCAGTCGTTTTTTGTGCGCTCACCCTCCTCGCAATGCAGCTCGGCGCCGCGCAGCTCTATCGCTGGGTCGACGAGCAGGGTCGCGTCGAATGGCGCGATACGCCACCGCCGCCGAATGCGAAGAACGTCCAGCAGCGAAACATGAGCGGCAACACGATTGAGACCTCCACGCTGCCGTACAGCCTGCAACAGGCGATCAAGAATTTCCCCGTTACGCTGTGGACGTTCGACTGCGGTGACCCGTGCACGAAAGCACGTGCTCACCTCGCGCGCCGCGGCATTCCGTACAGCCAGCACGACGCGCAAAAGGAAAGCGATGCGCTGAAAAAGCTGAGTGGAAGTCTCCAAGCGCCGCTGCTCGTCGTCGGATCGAAGCAGGTAAGAGGCTATCTCGAAGGCGAATGGGACGCCGCGCTCGACGCCGCAGGCTATCCGCGCACGCCGCCTCCGGGCGTCAAGATAAGCGCAGGCAAAAGCGCACCGGAAGCGGTACGCAAGCCACCGGCCGACGCTTCCAAAGCGACTGAATCCGCCGCTCCGCGTTAGTCGGACAACCCCACGCTGCGCAATCGCGCAGTCGTTTCTTTCACGGCTTACGCTCTACTGCCGGTCCCCGTCGATCTTGAGCTCCTGAATCTTGCGCGTGAGCGTGTTGCGCCCGAGTCCAAGGAGGTGCGCTGCCTCGATGCGGCGACCGCCGGTATGCGCCAGCGCGCGCAGGATGAGCGCTTTTTCGAACTGTCGGGTGAGCTCGTCGATGATCGAAGTCTCGCCGCGGTTGAGCAGCGACTCCGCTTCACGCTCCAGTGCCGATATCCAGTTCTGCGCGGCGGGCGCACCGCTGTCGCTCTTTAATTCCGCCGGCAAATCGGTCACCTCGATATTGACCGATGGCGCCATCACGGTGAGCCAGTGGCACACGTTCTCGAGCTGGCGTACGTTCCCGGCCCAGTCCTGCGCCTGCAGGTATTTGAGGGCGGCGTCCGAGAGGCGTTTCGATTCGACGTTCAGATCGCGCGCGCTCTTCTGAAGAAAATATTTGGCGAGCAGGGGGATGTCCTCGCGCCGCTCGCGCAGCGATGGCAGGCGCAGCCGGATGACATTGAGACGGTGAAACAGGTCCTCGCGAAACAAGCCCTGGCGCACTCGCGTCTCGAGATCCTGGTGCGTGGCCGCGATGACGCGCACGTTGGCCTTGATCGGCTGGTGTCCGCCGACGCGGTAGAAGCTCGAATCGGACAGAACGCGCAGCAGCCGCGTCTGCAGCTCCTGCGGCATATCTCCGATCTCGTCGAGAAACAAAGTGCCGCCTTCGGCCTGCTCGAAACGCCCGCGGCGCATCGTCTGCGCGCCCGTGAACGCCCCTCGCTCGTGGCCGAACAGCTCGGACTCGAGCAGCTCCTTCGGAATCGCCGCGGTATTGATCGCGATGAAAGGCCGCGCCGCACGCGGGCTGTGACGGTGCAGCGCGTTCGCCACGAGTTCCTTGCCGGTTCCCGATTCGCCCGTGATGAGGACGGTTGCCTGCGACTGCGCGAGCCGCCCGATCGCGCGAAACACTTCCTGCATTGCCGGGGCATGACCGAGGATCTCGGGCGCGGACTCGTGTACTTCGGTCGCCGTCTCCTGGCGCATGCTTTCCTCGACCGCGCGCCGGATCAAGTCGACAGCATGATCGACGTCGAACGGTTTGGGCAGGTACTCGTAAGCGCCGCCCTGGAAAGCGGTGACCGCGCTTTCCAGGTCGGAATATGCGGTCATGATGATGACCGGCAGATTGGCATAGCGCTCCTTGGCCTTCTGCAAGAGCTCGAGCCCGGACTCCCCGGGCATGCGGATGTCGCTCACCACAACCTGAGGCGTCTCGTCTTCGAGTGCCACGAGCGCTTCGCGCGCGGAAGAGAACGTCTTATAGGCGATGTTCTCGCGCGTGAGCGCTTTTTCGAATACCCACCGTATCGAGCGGTCGTCGTCGATGATCCAAACCGGTTTCATGGGGCCTCGGCTTCTTCCTTATCTGTGACCGGCAGCAGGATCGAAAAAACCGTATCTCCGGGCGCGCTTTCGAACGCCACGCTGCCAAGGTGCTGAGTGACGAAATTCTGTGCGAGCGTGAGCCCCAGGCCGCTGCCGCCTTCGCGTCCTGAAACGAGCGGATAGAAAATCCGTTCGTGGAGCGCCTCCGGTATGCCCGGTCCATTGTCGATGATGCAAATTTCCACGGCGTGCCGGTAGCGCTTACGGGCGAGGGTGACCTGCCTCGCAATCCGGGTCTTCAGCAGGATCTCGCCGCGTACGACGCGCGCCGGCTGCGCCGCAATCGCCTGCGCCGCGTTGCGCGTGATGTTGAGCGTCGCCTGTATGAGCTGCTCGCGATCGCCGCGGATCGTTGGGAGGCTCGTATCGTAGTCACGACGCACGAAGATTCCGGGAAACTCGGCCACGATCACGCTGCGCACACGCTCGAGGACTTCGTGGATGTTCACCTGCGACGGCTGCGGCAGGCGATGCGGAGTCAGCAGCCGGTCCATGAGGAGCTGCAGGCGGTCGGCCTCTTTCATGATGACCTGCGTGTACTCGTGCAGCGCCGGGCGTTCGAGCTCGCGATCGAGGAGCTGCGCCGCCCCGCGTATGCCCCCAAGGGGGTTCTTGATCTCGTGCGCGAGGTTGCGTATCAGCTCGCGATTGGCCTGGCTTTGATCGAGGATGCGCTCCTCGCGCGCAATCCTGAGCTGCTGCTCGATATGACGGAACTCGATGAGGTAATCCGCCGGAGCATCGTCCAGCTCGACGGGCGTGACGGTACACGACAGATGCAGCGGGCCGTGGCCGTTGGCGGAAAGCGTCAGATCGTGCTCCGTATAACTGCAGTTGTTATCGCGCGCATATCCGATTGCAGCGGCAAGCACCGAGCTCCGATCGAACAGGGCGTCGAGCGCGATACCCTGGGTGTTGCCGCTCGAAACACCAAAGAGATTTTCGGCAGCGGGATTCATATAACGGACGACCTCGCCTTCGTCGACGAGCATGACTGCAGTCGCCAGAAGATCGAGACCGGAGAGCGCACTGGTTGCCATCGTGTGGATGTGGACGACGGCTTTAGCAAGATCTACGCCACAGGCGCGGCGCGGGGAGAACGTATCGGCGGACAGCGCCCTCAGCGAACGTTCGCGAGCTCGCGCTTGAGGTTCGCGACGTTGTCCTCGTGCAATTTGACTCGCTTCTTGTAAGGCTCGAGGCGGTCGAGCACGCGCTGGTAGTTACGCTCCGTGCCGAGGCGGACACTTTCCTGCTCCGCGAGCTCCTTACGCGCCTGCTCGAGCAGCTTCTGCTCGCTGCCGAGCTCCTGGTCGAGTATCCGGCGGCGGTCGCTGTCACGCTTGAGCTGTGTCTCACGGTCGACGCGCGGGAAACTCGCCGGCGTGGCGATGGGGGCCGTTTTGGGGCTCGAGCGGGCGGCCCCTCCTGCTGGAGAAACTGGAGGCTCGAACGGGCCCGTGCTCAACACTTTGCAGGACTTCGGCTGCACGGGCACGTTGGTGAACAGCTTGGTACCGTTCGCGTCGACGCACTCGTAGAGAATGTGGTGATTCGCGCCTGCCGAATAAGGCAGCGCAGCCAGCATCAGCACGCTCGCAATACGGTGCATCGGCATACCTGCGTCGATCACTCCTCGAAGTATTTATCGCGCGCGCGCCGTCGTTCGACGCGCCCACACGAGTGCGCATCAAGTCTATGACACCGAAAATAGACTGGCAATGCATTAAGTACCCTTAAACCCCAGCTTTCTTGCCGAGAAAAAAAAGGCGGGCGCACGGCCCGCCTTCCATTCCAGCCGCGGCGCTTACAGGCTGTAATACATCTGGAACTCGACCGGATGCGTCGTCATGCGGAAGAGCGTCACTTCCTCCATCTTGAGATCCATGTAGGCATCGAGCATGTCGTTGGAAAAGACGCCGCCGCGGGTGAGGAACTCCCGATCGCGGTCGAGCTCTTCCAGAGCCATCTCGAGCGAAGAGCACACGTTCGGCACTTTCTTCGCCTCTTCGGGCGGCAGATCGTAGAGGTTCTTGTCGACCGGATCACCCGGATGAATCTTGTTCTGTATGCCGTCCATGCCGGCCATCATCATGGCGGTAAAAGCAAGATAAGGATTTGCGGTCGGGTCCGGGAAGCGCACTTCGATGCGGCGCGCTTTCGGGCTCGTCACATAAGGAATACGCACGGCGGCTGAGCGGTTACGTGCGGAATACGCGAGATTGATCGGCGCTTCGAACCCTGGCACCAGGCGCTTGTACGAGTTCGTGCCCGGATTGGTGATCGCGTTCAGCGCTTTGGCGTGCTTGATGATGCCGCCGATGTAATGCAGCGCAAGCTCCGAGAGGCCCGCATAGCCATTGCCGCTGAAGAGATTCTGGCCGCCTTTCCACAGCGACTGATGCACGTGCATGCCCGAGCCGTTGTCGCCGACGACCGGCTTCGGCATAAAAGTCGCGGTCTTGCCGTACGAGTGCGATACGTTGTGCACGCAATACTTGAGAATTTGCATCCAGTCCGCGCGTTTCACGAGGCTGTTGAACTTCGTGCCGATTTCGTTTTGGCCTGCCGCCGCAACTTCGTGATGGTGCACTTCGACTTCGACGCCCATCTCCTCGAGCGCGAGACAGATCGCCGACCGAATATCCTGCAGCGAGTCGACCGGCGGCACCGGGAAGTAGCCCCCTTTGATCGGCGCGCGGTGGCCCATGTTGCCGCCTTCGAAGTCCTCACCCGAAGACCACGGCGCCTCTTCCGATTTGATTTTGACGAAGCACCCGGACATCTCGACGCTCCAGGTGACCGAATCGAAAATAAAGAACTCGGGCTCGGGCCCGAAATACGCGGTGTCGCCGATACCGCTCGACTTCAGGTACGCCTCGCCGCGCTTCGCGATCGAGCGCGGATCTCGATCGTAGCCTTTGCCGTCCGAGGGCTCGATCACATCGCAGGTAAGCAGTAGCGTCGGCTCGTCGGTGAACGGGTCCATGCGCGCCGAATCGGGATCGGGCATCAGCAGCATGTCCGAAGCCTGGATACCTTTCCATCCCGCAATCGATGAGCCGTCGAAAGCATGGCCATCGCTGAACTTGCCATCGTCAAAAGCCTTGGCCGGGACGGTGACGTGTTGTTCCTTGCCCCGTGTGTCGGTAAAACGAAGGTCGATGAACTTGACCTCGTTCTCCTTGATCGTTTTCATGACGTCGGCGCCGCCTGCCATTCTGTTCTCCTGATGAGGGTAAGTGAGGGGATGAAAACCAACGGGAGTGCCCGGTCAGCAGAAACTATGCCAGCACATCCCGTACGAAACGCATTGTGTCACAACGACTTGCGCCATCGCATCGAGCTCGCATGCACTAGTGAGGTGCGCGCTTAGTCATCCTAGCACCGTTTCGGTGCGCAGGCGAGCGTATGTGGTGCCGGTGCTAGAATCGCCCACCTCTGGCCCCTACCGAAAGAATGACGTGATGGATCCGAATCAAGTGCTGCAAAAAGCAAAAGAGCGTGGAAAAGAGATGGGCCTTCCGTACGAAGGCGCGCTCACACCACAGGAGGCGCACGCGGTGTTGCAGCAGGCGACGGGCGCGAAGCTCATCGACGTGCGTACGCGAGCCGAGTGGGACTGGGTAGGGCGCATACCCGGAGCGGTGGAAATCGAGCTCCTGACCTACCCCGGCAACCGCCCGAATGCGGATTTCGTGAAGCAGCTCGAGCAGCAGGTCGACAAGGACACGCCGGTGCTGTTCATCTGCCGCAGCGGCGGCCGCTCACATAACGCTGCGATGATGGCGACGCAGGCCGGCTACAGCGAGTGCTACAACGTGCTCGAAGGATTCGAAGGCGACAAGGACGAGTCCGGACACCGCGGCAAAAAAGGCGGCTGGCGGGCTGCCGGATTGCCGTGGATGCAAAGCTGATCCTGGTCTAGCGTTCAGCCGGTGCGCTCGCCGGCGGAAGGTTGTGCGTCTTCCCCAAGACCGACGATTACCACCCCAAGAGCTCCCAGAGTCGCGAATGCGGCAGCAGCCAGCAGCCAGTACGGCTGCACGCGTTCCGCCAGCGCGCCACCCATCGCTACCCCGCTGCTCACGCCCGCGAGCAGACACGTCGCGCCCCACGTAAAGGCCTCTGCTAGACGCTCGCGCACGGCGTAGCGCGCAATCAGGAGCGACTGCGCCGCGATAACGGTCGCCATCGGAACACCGGCGATGATGCACACGATCGCGTAGAGCGCGAGACCCTCGACCGGAACGAGCAGCAGATATCCTCCGCACATCAGAGCGAGCGCGAGTGCAAATTGCGCCTTGAGCGGCGCGCGCCAGTGCCGTGAGCCGTACACGAGCGCGCCTACTCCGCTTCCGAGGCTTGCCAGAGCAAGTGCGATTCCGGCCGCGGCGGGCGCGTCCTTGGCTGCGGCGTGTGCCGATACCGCGACCTCAAACAGGCCGAATGCCACTGAGTAAAGCACTGTCGCGCTGTAAACGATCAGAAGCCGCGGTGAGGCCAGTACACCGAGCCAGCTGCCATGCGATCGAGCGCTCGCATGGGTCCAGCTTCTAATCGCCGGCGTGGCGACAAACATCAGGCCGCCGCACAACGCCGCCACCGCGGCAAGCAGGACGGCTGCTTCCGGATGATCCAGAGCGACGCATGCCGCCACCAGCGCCGGTCCCAGTACGAAAACGATCTCGATCAGGGCGGAATCCACCGAATACGCCGTGTGCAGTAGCGCCGACTCACCGATGAGACGCGGATAAAGCGCGCGCGTGCAGGCGCTGATCGGAGGCAGCGTTGCGCCCGCGACCAAAGCCATGATGCTGATGGCCGCTGCCGACGCCGATTCGAGCGCCAGGGCTGCGAGTGCGACCATGGCCGTCGGATAGAGCACGGTGCAGGCGAGCAGCACCGGACGCGGTCCGAGCGTGTCCATGAGCCGGCCCAGAAAAGGCGCGACGGCTGCAAGTCCGAGCACGTAGAGCGCACTCGCGCCCCCGGCGACACCAAACGAGCCCGACTGCCGCTGCACGAGCAGCAGGATCGCGAGGCCTGCGATGCCGATGGGAAGCCTGCCCAGCATGGACGCGATAAGCGTCGCGCGCAGCCGCGGCACGTCGAAGAGATCGCGATAACGCTGCAGAGTCAGCATAAAGACATGCGCCGCTATGCGGGTGCAACGACACGCTGAGGCGGCTTGTTGCCGATCAGCTCAGGCGGACCAAGTGACTAAGCCCGTGAACGCGGTCGCGAGCACGATCACGCCGAAGGCGATCCGGTACCAGGCGAAGACGGTGAAGTCGTGTGTGGCGATGTAGCGTATGAGCCAGCGCACGCACGCGAACGCGGAGCAAAATGCCGCGATAAAACCTACAGTGAAAACGCCGGCGTCAGATGCGCTCAGGAGCTCGCGGTGCTTGTAAAGATCGTACATGCCCGCTGCGATCAGCGTCGGCACGGCGAGAAAAAAAGAAAATTCGGTCGCTGCGCGCCGCGACAATCCGAACAGCATGCCTCCGATAATCGTGGCTCCCGAGCGCGACGTGCCGGGAATCAGCGCGAACGATTGTGCGATCCCGACTTTGAGCGCGTCTTTCCAGGTCATGTCGTCGACGGTTTCGACGACTGCCTGCCGGGGTCGTCTTTCCACCCACAGGATCACGAACGCGCCGATGATGAACGCCAGCGCGACGGGCACGGCGTGAAAAAGATGTGACTTGATGAATTTCCCGAAAGCGAGCCCCAGCACCGCAGCCGGCATGAAAGCGACGGCAAGATTCAAAACGAAGCGCCGGGCGAGCGGCTCCGACGCGAGGCCTTTTACCGCGCCGGCAAACCGTGCGCGATACTCCCACACGACGGCCAGCATCGCCCCGGTCTGTATCGCGATCTCGAAGACTTTGCCTTTCTCATCGTGAAAATCGAGCAGCTCGCTCGCGATGATGAGATGGCCGGTGCTCGAAATCGGCAGGAATTCCGTGAGACCTTCGATAACGCCGAGGATCAGCGCCTTCAGCAGAACTAGGTAATCCATGAAGCGCCGTATTCTACGTCAAGGAGTCGCAACCACCGCGACTCCTGCGCTGGCCGCGGCGGGTTTACCGGAAATGCTGCGGCGGACTCCCGGGCGGGAGTCTTGGCGCCTCTCTTAGATTTTCGCGCACTGCTCTTTCAATTGCGTCGAGCACCGCGCGACCCACCGATGCGCCGCGCTTCGCAAGCTCGTTCCCGATGGCGTCGGCGCGCTCGATGAGCGGCTCGGCCGGCGGCGGCTCGCGCCCCGTAACCGCGGCGCTCAACGCTTCCCGCAGGTAACTGAAAACCAGACTGACGTCTTGTTCCTGCACGACCCCGGCAAAGTAATCCGCTGCCGGTGGCAACCCATCGAGAGGTGAGGTCGCATGTGCCGGAGCGACAAGCGCGATAACGATCGAGCTCGCAGTCACCATCCTGACTACCCGCTTGCGTCCGCGCGCAGGACGACCTGTACAACCCGCCGCGATAGGTTTGCCCGGCGTGGGGTCTTTGTGCATGAAGGCCGGCCTCGAAACGCGTATTACAGCTTCGTGTAGATTTCGCCGCCCTGTTCGACAAACTCGTGCGCTTTCTCCTCCATGCCGCGGGCGAGCGCCTCTCCTTCGGCGAGCCCCTGCTGCGCGGCGTACTCGCGCACGTCCTGCGTGATTTTCATCGAGCAGAAATGCGGCCCGCACATCGAACAGAAATGGGCGAGCTTGGCGCCTTCCTGCGGCAGCGTCTCGTCGTGGAACTCGCGCGCCTTGTCCGGATCGAGTCCGAGGTTGAACTGATCGTCCCAGCGGAATTCGAAGCGCGCTTTCGAAAGCGCGTTGTCGCGGATCTGCGCGCCCGGATGTCCTTTGGCGAGGTCCGCGGCGTGCGCCGCGATCTTGTAGGCCATGATGCCGTCTTTCACGTCTTCCTTGTCCGGCAATCCCAGGTGCTCTTTCGGCGTGACATAACAGAGCATGGCGGTACCGTACCAGCCGATCATGGCCGCACCGATCGCTGATGTGATGTGATCGTAGCCGGGCGCAATGTCGGTCGTCAGGGGCCCCAGCGTATAGAACGGCGCTTCCTTGCAGTACTTCAGTTGCAGCTCCATGTTCTCCTTGATGAGCTGCATCGGCACATGTCCCGGGCCTTCGATCATCACCTGCACGTCGTGCTTCCACGCGATGTCGGTCAGTTCGCCCAGCGTCTTCAGCTCGGCGATCTGCGCGTCGTCGTTGGCGTCGTAGTTCGAGCCCGGCCGCAGCCCGTCGCCGAGGGAGAACGCGACATCGTACTGCTTCATGATCTCGCAGATCTCTTCGAACCTCGTGTAGAGAAAGCTTTCCTTGTGGTGGGCAAGGCACCACTTCGCCATGATCGAGCCGCCGCGCGAGACGATACCGGTCATGCGCTTTGCCGTCATCGGAATAAATGGCAGGCGCACGCCGGCATGGATCGTGAAGTAATCGACGCCCTGCTCGCACTGCTCGATCAGCGTGTCGCGATACATCTCCCACGTGAGCTCTTCGGCTTTGCCGTCGACTTTCTCGAGCGCCTGGTAAATCGGCACCGTGCCGATCGGCACCGGCGAATTGCGGATGATCCACTCGCGCGTTTCGTGGATATGCTGGCCGGTCGAGAGATCCATCACGGTATCGCCGCCCCAGCGCGTCGACCACGTCATTTTCTCGACTTCTTCCTGGATGCCCGAGCTCACCGCCGAGTTGCCGATGTTGGCGTTGATTTTCACCAGGAAGTTGCGGCCGATGATCATCGGCTCGGTCTCCGGGTGATTGATGTTGTTCGGGATGATCGCGCGGCCGCGCGCGACTTCGTCGCGAACGAACTCGGGCGTGATTATTTTGGGAATCGCGGCACCGAAAGATTCGCCGCGGTGCTGGCGTGTGACGAGCTCGGGCAGCGCGTCGAGCCGCTGCGTCTCGCGGATCGCGATGTATTCCATCTCCGGCGTGACGATGCCTTTGCGCGCGTAATGCATCTGGCTCACGTTCATGCCGGCCTTCGCGCGCCGCGGCTTGCGATGCAGGTCGAAGCGCAGGTTGCCAAGCTTCGGATCGGCCAGACGCTCCCGCCCGTACTGCGACGTAGGCCCGGCAAGCGCTTCGGTGTCGTTGCGCTCTTCTATCCACGCCGCGCGCAGCGCCGGCAGTCCCGAACGGATGTCGATCTTTGCCTGCGGGTCGGTATAGGGGCCGGACGTGTCGTAGACGAAAATCGGCGGATTTTTTTCCGCACCCATGGAGGCCGGTGTATCCGACTGGCTGATCTCGCGCATCGGCACGCGAATGTCGGGACGCGAGCCTTCGACGTAGACTTTGCGCGAGTTCGGCAGAGCCTGGACCGCGGCTTCGTCGACGTGTGCCGTGGCGTTCAGAAATTTCGGATTGGCGTTCATGTGCGCTCCTCGGGTGCCGCAATCGAAGCGCGAAGGTCGGGGACTCACTCGACCACGCGTCCCTACGTCGGCATTACCCGTGTCAGGTTCGGAGGGTCTTTCTCACCCCGCAGCACGCTGCAAGGACCCCTCGCGTGAGGTGTGAACCGTAATTCAAATATGGGATAATTTCAAGCTCCGTGACCGTTCCCCAGCCCATAAGCATGATCCCGCGGATCGATTTCGAGCGCGCGCGCTTCAATATGATCGAGCAGCAGATCCGCACCTGGGAGGTGCTCGACCAGGACGTGCTCGACCTGCTTTTCAAAGTCCGGCGCGAGGATTTCGTTCCCGACGCGTATCGCGCGCTCGCTTTCGTCGACATGGAAATCCCGATCGGACACGGTGAAAAAACGCTACAGCCGAAGCTCGAGGCGCGCATGCTGCAGGAGCTCGCGTTGAAGGCGGGCGATCGCGTCCTGGAGATCGGCACGGGGTGCGGCTATATGACGGCGCTCCTCGCCAGTGTGTCCGAGCATGTCTTTAGCGTCGACCTGTACCCCGACTTTACACAGAAAGCGGGCGCCAAGCTCGCGGCGCACGGATTGCGCAACGTCACGCTCGAGACCGGAGACGGCGCGCGCGGGTGGGACACGCATGGGCCCTTTGACGCGATACTCCTGACGGGCTCCGCTCCCGTCCTGCCCGAAACCTTCAAGGGGAGCCTCAAAACGGGAGGGCGCCTGCTCGCCGTCGTCGGTGTGGCGCCGGTGATGGAAGCGCAACTTATCACCAACGCGGGCGGAGGAGCGTACAATACGGTCAGTCTCTTCGAGACCTGCATAGCGCCTCTGAAAAACGCGCAGCAGCCCGAGCGTTTCGTATTCTGAACCGCAACTGTAATTCAGTGTGCCATTGGAGCGTCAGATGACGCGCATGCCTGTCATTGCGCTGCTTGTTGCGTGCAGCTTCGCTGCGCGCGCAGCAGATCTGCTGGACGTATTCCGCCAGGCGCAAAGCGCTGACACGACCTATGCGGCTGCGCGTGCGGCGTGGGCCGCAGCTCAGGAGCGCATACCGCAAGCCCGTGCGAGCTTTCTGCCGCTCGCTTCGCTCTCAGCTTCGGCTCAGACCAACGACCGCAGCATCAGCTTCCGGGACAATGTAACGCCGCGTTCGAGCGGGGACTTCAGGTCTACGGGGCTCACGCTGTCGGTCACACAGCCGCTGTACCGGCCCCAGTACGCGTTCGCCTACCAACAGGCCCTCACTCAGGTAGGACAAGCCGACGCGCAGCTCGCGCTCGCAGCTCAGGACCTGATCCTCAGGGTCGCACAGGCGTATTTCGACATTCTGCTGGCGCAGGACAACGTCGCCTTTGCCGGCGCGCAAAAAACGGCGATCGGTCAGCAGCTCGAGCAGGCTAAGCGTAATTTCGAGGTCGGCACGGCGACGATCACGGACACGCACGAAGCGCAGGCGCGCTACGACCTCACGATTGCGCAGGAAATCGCCGCGCGCAACGAGCTCGAGCTGCGCCGGCGCGCGCTCGAGCAGATCATCGCCCGCAATGCACCGCCGCTTGCGCCGCTCGGGGCGCGCTTCATCTTGAAGTCGCCGGAACCGGCGACGATGGATAGCTGGGTGGGCCTCGCGCAGCAGGCCAATCTGCAGGTGCGTGTGGCCCAGAGCGCGCTCGCTTTCGCGGCTCACGAAATCGACCGCAACCGCGCAGCGCACTTTCCGACGCTGGATGCTTTCGCGACCCTTTCCGAATCGGGTACCGGCGTCGGGATCACAGGCGGCACCGGCAACGATACCCGGACCGCGGTTGCCGGCGTGCAGCTCGCGCTGCCGATCTATCAGGGCGGCGCGATCAATTCACGGGTGCGCGAAGCGATCGCCGGCGAAGACCGTGCACGTCAGGATCTCGAAACGGCGCGGCGCACCGCAGAATTCACGGCGCGGCAGTCTTTTCTCGGCATCACGAACGGCATGGCACAGGTGCGTGCGCTCGAAGCCGCACTGGTATCGACCGAGAGCCAGCTCGCCAGCACCCGGCTTGGGCAGGAAGTAGGCGTGCGAACCCAGGTCGACATCCTGAATGCGCAGCAGCAACTTTTCAGCGCGCGCCGCGATCTCGCGCAGTCGAAGTACACCTACGTGATGTCACTCTTGCGGCTTGAAGCGGCGATCGGCGAGCTGACCGAGGAGGATGTGCTCGCGGTCAATCAATGGCTCGACAAAGCCGCGGCGACGACTGTCGCGCAAGCGACTGCGCCCGCCCCCGCCACCCGCACTACGCCGACGGCTGTCCCCGAGACGCCTGCGGCCGTACCCGCTACCCCGAGTGCGATCAAGGACGAGCCCGAGATCAAGCCTGCGGCGGCACTGCCAGCACCGCCGCCGCAGATAGAGAAAGCGAACGCCGCCGATACCGCGGAAGTGTTGCGCACGCTCGAAAGCTGGGCACGCGCCTGGTCGACGAACGACGTGCCCGCTTACCTTGCTTCCTACGCGGACGATTTCGAGACCCCGCGCGGCATGTCGCGCAGTGCCTGGGAAGCCGAACGCACCGCGCGCATTCAGAAACCGCGCAAGATCGAGGTGAGCATCGAATCCCCGCGTGTCACTCTCGAAAGCGCCGACCGGGCACGAGTCCTCTTTCGACAAATCTACCGCTCCGGCCCGACGCGGATCGCAAGCGACAAACTGCTCGTGATGGTCAGGCGCGCAGGTCAGTGGCTCATTCAACAGGAACGCGTGGAAGCCGAAAAGCGCATGTGAGGTTGGCGAGCGCGCTCGACCGCGGCTTCGCGCTTACTCTTTTTACTTCCGTTCGAGCTGCACGAGCTTGAGCACACGGCCGGACGCGCCCTGGTGCACACGGCTGAATGCGATGGCGCGCTTGCCC
The DNA here is from genome assembly GCA_035525455.1 of Burkholderiales bacterium. Classification (GTDB taxonomy): domain Bacteria; phylum Pseudomonadota; class Gammaproteobacteria; order Burkholderiales; family SG8-41; genus JAQGMV01. Next base: position 23,901 of record DATLEF010000025.1, on the reverse strand, counting down.
ATCGTCAGGCGCGCTGGGGCGTCGGCCAGCAAATGGCTTGCGCTTTCCATGAGCGCCTCGGCCGTCTGCACCCGCACGGCGGCGCCGTACTCGATTGCACCTTCGGCTGCGTCGGCAAAGTTATAGGTGCTGGGACCGATCAGCACCGGTTTCCCCACGGCGCAGGCTTCGATGAGATTCTGCCCGCCGAAAGGACCGAGGCTGCCGCCGATGAACGCCACATCGCAGGCAGCGTAGTACGCGGTCATTTCCCCCATGCTGTCGCCCAACATGACTTCGGTGTCGCGCGCTGCTGACGCGCCGGCGCTGCGTCGAGCGTAGGTGAAGCCGCGACTTTCGATGAGGCGTGCGACTTCATCGAAGCGCTGCAGATGGCGCGGCACGATCAGGAACAGAGGGCGTGGCGCCTTCAGCTCGGCGAACGCATCGAGGAGCAGCGCTTCTTCTCCATCGCGCGTGCTTGCCGCAAGAAGCACCGCCCTGTCTCCCAATGCCGCGCGCCACTCGCGCCCAAGCTCGATTTGCGCCGCCGCCGGCGTCACATCGAACTTGAGATTTCCAGTCACCGTGATGTTCGCTGCGCCGAGCGCCGCGAAGCGCTCCGCGTCCCGCGGGCTTTGCGCTGCAATCCCCGAGAGACCGGCGAGGCTCGCACGCGCAAGACGTGCTATCCGCCGATAACCCCTGAACGATTTTTCCGAGAGCCGTGCGTTGACGAGATAGAGCGGCACGCCTCGCGCGACACACCCGGCGATCAGGTTCGGCCAGATTTCGGTTTCCATGATCAACCCCAGGCGCGGTCTGAAATGATCGAGGAAGCGCCCGACCGCGGCCGGATAGTCGTACGGAAGATAGCAGCGGAGCCCGCGCTCGCCGTAGAGCGCTGCGCCCGTGCGACGTCCGGTCGGTGTCATATGAGTGAGCAGAATGCGGTGGCCTGGATAGCGTTCGCCGAGCGCGCGCACGAGCGGCTCGGCCGCGCGTGTTTCCCCGACCGACACCGCGTGTATCCAGATGAGCGGCGCGGTGGGCACTTCAGCCGCATAGCGGCCGAAACGCTCGCTGATGTGCTCGGCATAGCCGGGCTCCCGCCGCGCGCGCCACGCGAGACGCAAACGCGCGAAAGGCAGCGCCGCGTGAACGAGTGCCGTATAGGCGAGGCGCGCGGCGTTCACTGCACGACTCGATCCAGGCCGTGGAGCACTTGCCCGACATCCGGGAGAGCGCCGATGCCGCCGACATTGATCGCCTGCGGAGAACCATACAGTCCCGTCTTCGCGGGATCGGTGGAACTGTAAACACCGACGGTTGCAACACCGAGCGCCACCGCGAGATGTGTGAGGCCGGTGTCGACGCCGATCGCATAGCGCGCACCGGCAAGGAGTGAAGCGACTGCGGCAAGTTTCAACGCCGGCGCTGTCACGGCACCGGGGATCGGCTCGGCGAGGCGCCGGCTGCGCGCGAATTCATCCGCGCTGCCCCACGGCAGGACGCAGCACACGCCTTGCGCCGCAATCCGCTGGCCCAACGCGATCCAGCGCTCTTCCGGCCACAGCTTCGCGCGTGCGCTCGTCGCATGTATCAGCACCGCGTACCGTCCGTCGGGCAGCCAATCCTCGCGAGCATGCGCTGCACGAATGCCGTAGTCGACGCGGGCCGGCACCGCATAACCCAGTGCCTGCGCTGCAAGGCTGCGATTGCGCTCGACTGCGTGAGAATCGCGCGGCACGCGAAAGGTCGAATCGTAAAGTATCGGCAGCGGCTCGCGAGCGCTCCACCAGTCGAAACCGTAACGTCGGCCGCGCGCCGCGCGCGTCACCACAGCGCTTTTGATGAGTCCCTGGGTGTCCACGATGGCATCGTAGTGCGCGGTGCGCAACGCCTCGAAAAAAGCGCCGACTTCGGCGCGTGTGCCGTGCTGCCACCATGCCGTGCGCCAGCGCCTCAAGGCGAGGGGAATCGTGCGGCCGACTGCCGGATGCGCCGCCGCAATCGCAGCAAACGCTTCCTCGACGACCCAGTCGATCTGCGCACCGGGCAGGGCAGACGCGATATCGCTCGCAACCGGCAGGTTATGGACGACATCGCCGAGCGACGACGTCTTCACCAGCAGTATTCGCGGCATCGAAAGAGCCTACGTATCTCTATGTTATGATTGGTAAAGTGCAAGAGCAGCGCGAGGTTAGCACCCACTGCGCGAAAACCCAAGCGTGCACCCTGTTCTCGACAACGGTCCCCACCACTCGCTGAAGTATTCTCGACTTGATTCTCGTCACCGGAGGCGCCGGTTTCATCGGCTCCAACTTCGTGATCGGCTGGCTTGCCGAAGTTGGCGAACCGCTGGTCGATCTGGACAAGCTCACGTACGCGGGGAATCTGCATAATCTCGCCGCAGTAAGCGGGGACCCGCGGCACACGTTCGTCCGCGGCGACATCGGTAATCGCGCGCTCGTGGCATCGCTACTCTCCGCACACCGGCCGCGTGCGATCGTGCATCTCGCTGCCGAGAGCCATGTCGATCGCTCGATCCGCGGACCCGCCGATTTCATTGCAACGAACCTCGTCGGCACTTTCTCACTCCTCGAAGAGACGCGCGCGTACTGGTCCGCCTTGCCTGCGTCCGAGCAGGCGCGTTTCCGCTTCATGCACGTCTCGACTGACGAAGTGTACGGCTCGCTGGGGTCGCCGGATGCGCCATTCACCGAGACGAATCCGTATGCGCCCAATAGTCCGTATGCCGCATCCAAAGCGGGCTCGGATCATCTCGTGCGCGCCTATCATCACACGTACGGCCTGCCGACGATCATGATCCATAGCTCCAACGTGTATGGGCCGTTCCAGTTCCCGGAGAAGCTGATTCCGCTTGCGATTCTGAACGCGGTGGAAACTAAACCGATTCCGATTTACGGCGATGGCCGGCACGTGCGCGATTGGCTCCACGTCGACGATCACTGTGAAGCACTGCGTGCCGTGCTCGAGCGGGGCCGCCCCGGTGAGACCTACAACATCGGCGCGGCGAATGAGCGCGCGAATATCGAAGTCGCACAGGCATTATGCGAAATATTCGATGCGCTGCAGCCGGCAGGAGCGCCCCACTCGAGACTCATCACGTTCGTGCAGGACCGTCCGGGACACGACCGCCGCTACGCCATAGACTCGAGCAAGCTCCGTCACGAGCTCGGCTGGCAGCCGACGCGACGATTCGAAGCGGGATTGCGCGCGACGGCCGAATGGTACCTGGCCAACATGACCTGGGTGCGCGCCATCACGAGCGGTGAATATCGCGACTGGATCGCGATGAATTACGACAACCCGGTGACGCTTTGAAAGGAATCATACTTGCCGGTGGCTCGGGGACGCGGCTGTATCCCGCGACGCAGGTGGTGTCGAAGCAACTGCTTCCGGTGTACGACAAGCCCATGGTGTATTACCCGCTCTCGACACTGATGCTTGCAGGACTCCGCGACATACTCCTGATCACAACGCCGCTCGACGCGCCGCGTTTTCAGCAGCTCATCGCGGACGGGTTGCAGTGGGGCATCAATGTTTCGTATGCAGAGCAGCCGGCCCCGGAGGGTATCGCCCAGGCGCTGCTCATCGCGCAAAACTTCATCGGCCGCGACTCGTGCGCGCTCATACTCGGCGATAACATCTTTTACGGCCATGATCTGTCGACGCAAATCCAGTCTGCGATCCGCGCAACCAGCCGCGCCACGATCTTTGCGTACCCTGTGCAGGATCCCGAGCGCTACGGCGTCGTGGAATTCGATGTGACGGGAAAGGCCGTTTCGATCGAAGAAAAACCGGCTAGACCCAAATCGCGCTACGCGGTAACCGGTTTGTATCTGTACGACAACGACGCGATCGAAATTGCGCGCGCGCTCAAACCCTCTGCGCGCGGCGAGCTCGAAATCACCGATGTGAATCGCGAATACCTGCGCCGCGGCAGTCTCGACGTGATCACGATGGGACGCGGTACTGCGTGGCTCGACACCGGCACGCACGAAGCGCTGCTGGCAGCGTCGATGTTCATCGAGACGATCGAGAAGCGCCAGGGACTCAAGGTTTCCTGCCCCGAGGAGATCGCCTACCGCATGGGCTATATCGATGCCGCGCGGCTCGAACAACTCGCAGTTGCGATGGGGCGCACCCAATACGGCCGTTATCTCGCGGACGTGCTGCGCGATCCGCCACGATGATCAAAGGCGCCGATACGGCGGTCGCGGGTGTTGTGACGCTCGCGCCGGACGTGCACGAAGATGAGCGCGGGTTTTTCCTCGAGAGCTACAACGAGCGTAATTTCGCCGACGCCATGGGTGTTGCGCCGCGTTTCGTGCAGGACAACCATTCGCACTCGGTGCGGAACGTCCTGCGCGGGCTTCATTACCAGATCGAGCGGCCCCAGGGAAAGCTCGTACGCGCCGTGAGCGGCGAGATCTACGACGTCGCGGTCGATCTGCGCCGAAGCTCACCGACCTTCGGTCGCTGGACCGCCGCTCGCTTATCCGCGCAGAACAAGCACATGCAGTGGATCCCGGAAGGGTGCGCCCACGGCTTTCTCGTGCTTTCCGAAACTGCGGATGTTCTCTACAAGACGACCACCTATTGGGCGCCTGAGTTCGAGCATGTCATCCGCTGGAACGATCCGCAGCTCGCGATTCCCTGGCCGCTCGCCGGCGAGCCGCTGGTCTCTTCGAAGGACGCGCAGGCGGGCCCTTTCAGCGACGCGGAACTGTATCCGTGAAAGTACTGCTGACCGGCGGCACGGGACAGCTCGGCTGGCACCTCGCGCGCCTGCTGCCGCGCGTCGGAGAAACGCTCGCAGCCGACCGCGCATCGCTCGATCTTGCGCAGCCCGACTCGCTACGCGCCGCAATACGCGCGGCGCGTCCCGACGTGATCGTGAACGCGGCAGCATACACGGCGGTCGACCGCGCCGAAAGTGAAGAGGACCTGGCTCACGCGATCAATGCCACTGCACCCGGAGTCATGGCCGAGGAAGCCCAGCGTCTGGGCGCGCTGCTCGTGCATTACTCGTCCGACTACGTGTTCGACGGAGCATCCCAAAAACCGTACGTCGAAAGCGACACGCCGAACCCCATCAATGCGTATGGCCGCAGCAAGCTCGCAGGCGAGGCCGCTATTGCTGCTGCCGGAGGCGCCTACCTCATCCTGAGGACGAGCTGGCTCTACGACACGCGGGGAAGCAATTTTGTGCTCACCATGTTGCGTCTCGCCGGCGAGCGCGAGGTACTGCAGGTAGTCGACGACCAGGTCGGATGCCCGACGTGGGCGCACGCTGTCGCCGAGGCTACTCTGGGACTGCTGAGCGATCTCATGCGCGCGAAAAAGGCATCCGGTGTCTATCATCTTTCGGCCCGCGGTTCCGTGAGCCGCTATGAGTTCACGCGCCGCCTCCTTGCGCTTACGGGCGCGCTGCACGCGCACGCTGCGCGGCCTCGCGTCCTGCCGATCAAGACGGCGGATTTTCCGTCGCCGGCCGCGCGGCCGCGCAACTGCGTACTCGACAATACCCGGATGAGGGACACGTTCGGCGTGGCGCTGCCGGATTGGGAAGTGCAACTGCGTCTATGCCTCGCCGCCCGGGTGCGTGTCGAGCGTTGACGAGCGCCGCGTCGCGGCCGGTGCGCGTTCTCACACGTGCAACATCGACGCGGGCCTCATGGAAGGTGCGATCAAGTCGCGCACGCGGGCGATCATGCCGGTCTCTCTCTAGGGCCACGCGGCCGACACGGGCGAGATCAACGCGATCGCATGCAGGTACCGGCTCGCGGTCATCGAAGACGCGGCGTAAGGGTTCGGCGCGACTTAATTGTCGCCGCAATAGCAGAGAGCTTGTAATCGCGCGTTTCAGCGCCTGCGCGCGAGCGGACTACCCGCAAGTGCAATCCGTAATCCCTCGTCGAATCCAAGCGGCGGCTTCCAGTCGAGACGCTGGCGTATGCGCGAAGAATCCACCGCAAGCGAGTCGATCAGCTGCTTCAGCGGTATCACGCGATGGCCCAACCGGGCGAGCAAGGCGAGCAGGGGCTGGGGAACGGACCACAGCCGCGCTTCCCGGCCCAGCGCGGCGGCGATCTTCATGACGAGCGCGGGTGTGGACACGTCCTCGCCGTCCGCAACGAGAAAAGTCTCGTTCGCCGCTCGCGGATGATCCGCGCAGCGCACCAGCGCACTGACGAGGTTCTGCACTGAAATAAAGCTGCGCCTGTTACAGACTCCCGCGAGCGGCAGCGGCAGACCACTAGACACCCAGCTCGCGAGACGCCTGAAGTTGCCGGGGGCGTCGGGGCCATAAACAAGCGGCGGGCGGACGATGACGAGCTCGACCCCGCTCGACGCAGCGATCGACCGCAGGGCCGACTCTGCTTCCAATTTCGAAAACGCATAGGGTAGCTCGGGCCGCGGCGCGTCGTTTTCGGTGAATGCGGGCCCCGGCGTGCGTTGACCGTTGACTCCGATAGAGCTCAAGAAAATGAACCGGCGCACACCTGCGGCAAGCGCCTCATGCGCGAGACGGCGGGTCGCCTCGACGTTGATGGCACGATAACGGTCTAAAGAGTTCGAATCGGGCTCACGCCCCACGTGCACGCGCGCTGCAAGATGTAGCACGCAATCCACACCGGAAACTGTGCCGGACCAAGCGCCAGGATTTCGGATGTCGCCGACTGCCGCCCATTCAATGTCGGGCGCTACGTCAGTGGGCCGAGAGCGCACGGCTGCACGCACCTGCCAACCGGCGGTGCGGAAAGCGTCGACGGCAGCGCGTCCTACGAAACCGGCCGCGCCGGTGACGAGTACCTTCGGCATGAATGTGCAGTTCAGCGCTGCTATCGCAGCACTGGCTCCCAGACGGCAGTGAATCCGGTGTTCTGCAGCGTCGGCGCAAAGTCAGCACGGCCGACCTCCAGAACGCGAAGCTCACCTGCTGCGGCGAGCCGTGGCAGCAGCCGAAAGAGGTCGCTCTGATAGTCCATCGATTTCACGAACGCATAATTGGCCCAGTCTCCCGGTCGGCGCAGGTCAAGGAGCTCGATCGAGGGCTCTACGTGCAGCACACGCCGCGGCTGCGCTCGCGCGATGTTTCGGACCACGGCTTCGATGCTATATGGAATCTGTTCCAGGCAGAAGAAAGTCAAACAGAATCGGCCCCGGAGGAGCGCGAAGTTGCGATCACCGGCCTTGGTTAGATCCAAGAAATCGAAATGGATCCTGTCCGCGAGGCCGAAATGCGCTGCAATCGCGCGCCCTGTCTCGATGCCGTTCGGGGAAATATCCAAGCCGAGGAAACGCCGCCCGGGAAACGCGAGCGCGAGCGCGAACAGGTTGTAGCCAAATCCGCAGCCGAGTTCGACGAGCTCGGCGCCTTCCAGGTGAGGCATCACGAGCCGCCCCAGCGCGCCGAGCCGATGACGGTAGTAATCGCGGCACGGCAGGCGCATGGGGGCGCCTTCGACTCGCGCGACGATCATGTCCGTGCGCTCGCCGATCAGGAATTCTTCCAAGCTCCCTGCGCGCTCCCAAGCCCGTTCTCTGCGCACCCGCGCCCAATTGCCCGCGTCATATTCGCTCATGACGCGGTTCCGGTTCCGCCGTACTCGCTTGAGGAAGGCGCGTCCCATGCTTCGCCAAATGCTCTTCCCATGCACGAGCGCAAGATCGAGAGCCGACAGACGCCCGAAGGGCGCTGACGCGGTGGACGCTGTCGGTGGCTCTCGCATTAAAATTGGCGATATCTCAACATGCCGCGCCGGTGATCAGGATGCGGGACACGATCAGAACTTGCGGTACTTGAGCGCGCCGCGGCAAGCGTAATTGGCGAAACACCATGCGGAGCGCGCGACCGAAAGGCCTTCGACCTCGCGATAGGTGCGCCACACCCAGCGGGCCGAGTTGGCCTTGTTCCGGGACCAGGAATTCGCGCTCACTCGATATCGCATCAGATCCTCCATCAGCCCATGTGCGCGATTCCCCCGGCGTAGAAGCGAAAGCCACAGCGCGTAGTCATCGTAATACGTATGCGTCATCGCGAAAGGTCCGGTCCTTTCGCGATCGACGATCACCGTCGAAGTCGCGATCGCGGTATTGCAAAGGAGGTCTGCATAGTCCAGATGTGCCGGCACCCGCACGCGTCTGCCGACAAGCATCCCGTCGGCGGACATACGCCGGAATTCGGTGTAGCTCAGGGGTGCGTGCCAAGATTCCATGAAGTCAAGCTGACGCATGAGCTTGTGGGGAAGCCAGACATCGTCGCAGTCGAGAAAAGCGATATAGCGCCCGGTCGCCTTGTCCAGCGCCGCCTGCCGCGCTCGCGATGGTCCGCCATTCTCTGGTTGGCGAATGAGGCGTATCCTCGGGTCCAGCTTCGCGCGCTGCTCCACCACTCCCGGCGTGCCGTCACCTGAGCAGTCGTCGACCACGATTGCTTCGAGGTCCTTGTAATCCTGTTGTGCAATGGAATCGAGCGCCTCCCCGATCACGCGCTCGGCATTGAACGCCGGAGTGATGATCGAAACTTCAGGCACTGGCGGGCGCTCGGGTAAGCGCCACTTCGAGAGACAGCGCGAAAGCCGTTACATTGGGCTCCGACGCCTCGTACAGCTCTCCGGCGTACGAGCTGTCCCACACCTCCTGAAAATACGCTGCGATGTCCGAGCTATCGACGCGGGCCGGCCGGTCGATGGCGCTGCGCAGCGCGCACGGCAGATCAGCGAGCGCATCGACGCGCGTCACGTGCGGGCTGGTTCTATAAAAGCTGTCGCCGAGCGCAAGCACAGGCTTGCCGAGCAACAGCGCTTCGGCGCCCGATTTGGAATTAACGGTGACGATGGCGTCGGTTTTTCCCAGCACCTGGTAGTTGTTGATTCCAGGGTGGAGCAGCACGAGATTGTCGTGCCGGTCGAGCAGGTCGCGAAGACGCCAGTGCGGCACTGCGCCGATCAGCGCGGGATGCTCCTTCACGAGGACTGCGTGGGTATGAGGGACCACCCGGCAAAGGTAATCAATGAGCGCGCACTGATCGAGATACTCGGGTGCGCGGATCGTCAGCGCGAAATCCGCCGGCACGTGCAGCGGGTAATACACGCAGCGCCCGACGCTTTCGAGCGATCGATACGAACGCCGCAGCCGAAGGTTGTTCAGGAACATCCGCACGTGCCTGCCGACGTGCCCGGCGACGTGTTCGAACTCCTCGCGCTTGCCGAGCACGTATTTGTCCCACGCCTTCTGCACGAGGCGAGACGCGTTGCGCCTGTCGGCAATCTTGCGGGCGGCGTTGCGATAGTGGTGCGCGTCCTTTTTCGGGATGACGACGCTCTGCTCGGCGAGAGCGCGCGCGAGATAGCCGCGCACTTCTTCGCGGACCTGGGTCTGGGCACCCCGCGAAATTTCGGGCGCCGCCAGGCGGTTTCTGGTCATGAACACGCGTCCCTTGAAGAAGGACGGCTCGAGGAAGTAGCTGTCGATCCTGCGCACGCGCGCGGAGTAATACCCGGCAAGCACGCTCGTGAAGCCGCCGAGCTCCTGCACAAGATAAATCGGCGCGCCGTGCGCTATCGCCGCCACTTCGTCGAAAACGCGCGCCATCGCGAAGAGATGGCCTTTGAGTTTACGCATGAGCGCAGTTGTGTCGCGCAGCTCGTAAGCAGCCTTCTCGTGCGAAAGCAGCAAAGCCGCGTCAGTGATGCCGTAATCGCCCAGATCGAGCGCATCGGCATCCGGCGGCTGCATTGCATAAGGGTTATAGACGGTGCAGCCAAGGCGCCCAAGCCAGTCACAGCTGCGCTCGTGAAACGCGACGTGCACGATGCGGTAGCCGGCTTTCTCCATCTCGCCGCCGACCCGCTCGTAGAACGCCGCCTGGTTCATCGCGAGCGAAGCGAAGACGACTGTTCCCGCCTCGCGCATCATGCAACAACGCCGCTCAAGATACCCGCGTCCGGCTCGGGAGAAGCAGCAGCTTCTCCCGCTCGCTCAGCGCACCCGTAACGGTGATGCGGTGGCGAAAATCCGGGTAGATCGCCGGCCACGTGATGTAGCACGCGGTATACATGAGTCGCTGCCGTCCCGGTGCGATCCGGCTTCCCATGTGATAACACCGACCGGTGTCGACGAGAAAAGACGATCCGGCGGACCGCGTCATACGCGAGAAGTCCGACGGCGCCACACGGCCAAGGACAGCGTCGTCGCTGAGGTGGGTAGCGACACTGCCGCGGATGGACTTCGATGCGCGCGGACTGACGAAGGTAAAAGGCCCGTGAGCGAGGTCGGGCACGTCGGTGAGATAGGTGAACAGCTTCACCACCTTGGTGTCGTCGTGGTCCCGATGCCAGAGCTGTGAAGTTGCGAGTGTTTCGCCAGCGTATTCGGAGAGATCGAGCGCCACGTACGACAGATACGGCGCTTCGCCGAAATATTTCGCGACGACGTCGACGACCCGCGCCTGGAGCGCGTAGCGCACGTATATGCTGGTGTTGTCGATCCTGCCCGCTTCGAGCTCCTGCGCGATGTACGCCTTGAGGTACCCTTTGTTGTGCCTGCGGTGCTCTTCACCGACTTCCTCCCTGCGCCTCGCCGCGACCTCGCTCAGCTCCTCCAGCAGCGCCTGATCGGCGGCAATTTCGCAGTAACCGGCGTTGCTTAGCGCCTCGACCTCAGGCCCCTCGCGAAGCGGCTTCGCGTATGCACGCCGCGTGAGCTTGCCCGGCACGCCGGTCGCCGTCGATACCGCCTTGACCACGTGCTTGAGAGGGCTGCGGTTGATCCGCTGCAGCACCTGCATCGCCGAGTAGCAGCCGCGCAGCAGCTTTCCGAATTTCCGCGCCAGTATCGAAGCAGGATTCATGGTCCGCTCACCGCCTTTGAGGGATCGTGCGCTCGCGTTACGCAAGCATCGTCGTGCGAGCTTTTATCATGCCGGAGCCTCGACCACCACGCGCAGGCTCGCGAGCTTTGCGCCCGTCACCGGATGCCTTGCGTGCTCGGCATGTGCGGGCGGTCGCGCGCCGTCACGCGTACTCAAAGCCCGCAAGAGGTCGCTAACCGCTCCGGCATCGACGGTCTTGTGTCTGCGAGCTCGGCTCACGCTCGATCGCAGGGCGCCGACTGCGCGTGAACCGAGAACCTGCGAGGCGACCCCTTGCGCGAGCTGGCCTCCCGAAGGCCGTGCGACCCCCCCCGCGGCGGAATGCCGCAGCGATGCACGCACGCGGCCGGGCTCGGCGCCCACGGTGTCGACGATCGCCGCCGCCGTCCTCGCCGACGCGCAACCATCGATCGTGTGAAACCACGGCTTGATGTAGCGCTCGCGCAGCGAACTGCCGTCCCAGCGCTGCTCGCGCTCGGCAGGCGAGTCGATGAGGCGGTCGAGGTCGGCTTCGTCACGGGCGTGGCAACTGATCGACGACGGCAGACTGGCGTGGCTGCGCATGCGATCGGAGTTCAGATATTCGAGTGATATCGGCGTCTTGCCGAGGAGCACGGTCTCGACCGCGCTGCCGCAGTTCAGGTGGACCATGCAGTCGGCGGCGTTGAGCACGTTGAGCACGCTGCCAGCGGCGTCGACCGTCACGTTGGCAAACTCCGCGTAGCGCCGGCGATAGAGGTCCGCGTCCTCGAAGGGATGCGGACGAACGAGGATCCTGCGCTGTGTATTGCGCTTTGCGATTCCGGCGATCGCGTCGAGATAGCGCGGAAAAACAGCGTGCAGCTCCTCGAAGAGCGCGAACGTGTAGTCGCGCGACCACCCGGTTCGGGTAAAGACCTCGATCTCGTCGTCCGCCGACCGGGTGAATTGCGGATTGATCGCGGAGAAGTTGGTGTTGACCAGCACGAAACCGCGCTCCGGGTAATCGAGGAGCGCCCTCCACGGTGCGCGGCAGAAGTCGTAGCGCGGGCAACCCGTGACTTCTAACCGATCGGGGTGAAGCACACCGGTGTCGGCGAACGCCTCGCGTACGCGCCCCCCCCAGAACAGATAACGGTCGACGTTCGCGTTTAGCCCGCGCTCGCGGATAAAGCGCGCCCAGTTGGCGGGGCTGTCGACACCGGTTTCGGAAAGCACGCCGCCTTCGGTATCCATGACAACGACACGTATCCCGAGCGAGCGGTAACCCGCGAGGAGTGCCTGGTTCGCCGGTCGTGCGTAGTTGACCAGGACGGCGTCGGGCGCGATCAGCGGGACATCGTAGCCTTGCAGGTACATCGGTACGAGGTAGGCTTCGGCGCCGAGCTTGGCAAGCTCGTGAGCCACGAGTACGAGCCCCGACAGATCGCGCTTCGGACTGTCGACGACGAGTGCGACCTTGACCGCCATCGTGTTCAGCCCGTCACCTCGAGCGCTTGCCGCATGAGGTCCATCTATCCGAGTTTCGCCTGGCGGCGCATCGGGAGCCGCCGCAGCGCGGCATGGAAGGAAGCATGGCCCAGCACGAGACGCGCGAACACTGCCGTGGCCACCAACAACAGGACCGTTTTCCCCGCGATCGAAATCCACAATTGCCACCACGGTGCGAAAAAGCCGCAGGCGAACACCGCCGCGGCGACCAACCATACGCGGCTCAGCAGTCCGAGCTGCAGCGGGCGCGGATAGTAGTGAAACGACAGCGCCACCTGCGTGATCACCCTCGCGAGCGCGGCACAGATCAAGGCCGCGACCGCACCAGGCGCCCCCCAGGCCGGCACGAGAATCGCGAGGGTAGCGACGGCGGTGGCGAGTGATACCAGCGCAACGACAGGCCAGAGCGCGGTCTTCTTCGCGAGATCCATTCCGCGCCCCATTGCCGCTGCTATGGCGTGTATGTAATAGAGCAGCACGAACGCGGGCACGAAGGGATAAGCGCCGAGAAAGCGGCTGTCGCCGATGATCTCTATGAGATCCTTAGTGAGGAGAGCGACCGCGAGAGCCGGCACGAGCAGCAGGGTGAGGTAGTACACAGCGAACCGGGAAAGTATGGCAGGGCCGTCGTCGCGTTCGGCGACCACGCGGTACAGGAAAGGCATCCAGGACGTTTTCATCATGGCGTTGAACATGTTGAACGCGTTCCCGAACTGGTTTCCGACATTGTACAACCCGATTTGCGCGAGTCCCACGTGCTTATCGAGGAAATAACGATCGAGTATCGCGCTCACGCCATCGAGCAGCGCCAGAGGTACGGTGGGCAATCCGTAGCGCAGCGGCTCGCGCGCGTCCCGGAGGCTGAAGCGCAGTGAGGTTTCCCTGGCCATCATCGCCACGCTCACGAGTGCCCATAGTGCGGCGTTCACCGCCATTCCCGCGATGTATCCCACGACCCCTTGGTCGAATACGATCACCAGCGCGATAGTGATTGCCGCCTGCGTGATGAATGACGCGAGATTCACGAGCGCGAAGGTTAACGCGCGCTGCCGCGTGCGCAGGATGGCGAGCGGAAACTGAAGAAAATTCGCAAAAAATGCAGTCGCGACGGCGAGCGCGATGAAAGGGTGGAACGGAACCTGCCGTATCAGTCGCTCGGACAGGAATTCGCCGCCTGCCAGCAATGCCGCACTTACGACTGCGCTCCATCCGAGCGCGATCGCCCACAGCGCCGCGACATGACGTTTACGCGAACCGTCGGGCCACTCGTGATAGAAGCGCTGAACGGAATCGTAGAGACCCAGGCCCAGCACGGGCGCGAGAAACATCTGTATGGCGCCGGCGATGCCGATGACGCCGTAGTCGGCCGGCGTGAGGCGGGTCCAGTAAAGCGGCAGCAGCAGGATCCAGCCGAGACGAGTGACGACGAGGCTGGCCCCGTATACCGCCGTAGCAGACGAGAAGCGGCCGAAGAGCTGCGCGACAGAGAGTTGGCTGTACACGAATCGGGGCTTATCGCCGGGGCCGGGCTTGCGCTACGCGCTCTGCAGCCACAGCCCGAGATCACATCCCGTAAGCTGCTCGACCTCGTGTACGTCAGGCCTCATCTGATCGAGCATTTGACGGCGCAGCGCCGTGTCGAGCGGCACCCGCTCCTGCGGGTTGGGCGGCCTGGCATTGATCGCGACGACCGCGCCGAAGAGACGCTGCTTCAGAGCGAAAGGAAGCAGCGCGCCGACAGCACTGCGAAGGCGGCGATACTCGGGATGGTAGAGGAGCCGCGCGAGCCCCTTGCTGCGCGCGATCGCCGCCGCGTTCTCCCTGGTGGGCTCGACATGCATGCGTTCCAGATCAAGCCACTCCAGCAACCGGTTGAATTCTCCTGTCTGGTCTGCGATGAACCGCTCGAAAACGAGAAAAAAAACGTGCTCGCGCGGGAAGTGCGCGTAGATCTCGCGGATTTGCGGCGCGTAACGGCTGCGATCGATGCACGCGTACTCGTGACGGTCCGCGTCGCTGCGGGCTATGCGCTCCGCTTCGAGGCGGCACATTTCCTCGAACGATTCGTGATATCGCGAGTAACTCATGCGGTAAACATACTGCGAGTATGCGCGGTCGGCGGGATTGCGAAGCATCACGACGATACGTGCCTCCGGAGCACATTCGCGTATGCGCTGCATGCATCCCCGGCCGTACATGTAATTCGGATCGGCTTCGAAGCACACGGACGCGCCCGGCTTGTCCTCGAAGCAAGTCGTCCAGTAATAATCGCAGCCGCGGCTGAACAGCGTCGGCTCGGAAAAAAAGTTGCTCTCTTTCGAGCGGGTGACTGCGACGGCGGGATGCCGGGCCATGAGCGCATACAGCGTGGTCGTGCCGGCTTTAGCCGCGCCGGGGCAGACCACGAAAGGCTTGCGATCGCTCACGCCGCCGTCCCGGGCTCTCGAATCCGGCGTAATGCAGCGCGCAGAGCTTCTGCGCATTCGACCGGCGAGCGCCCGGTGGTTTTCAACCCGACTTCGGGGTTCTCCGGATGCTCGTAGGGGCTGTCGATGCCGGTAAAGTTCGCCAGCCGTCCCGCCCTCGCTTTCGCGTACAGGCCTTTAGGGTCGCGGCGCTCGCACTCCTCGAGCGGGGTATCGATGTAGACCTCGATGAATTCGCCTTCGGCGAACAGCGAGCGCGCGAAGCCGCGTTCGGCGCGAAAAGGCGATATGAACGAGACGATCACGATGAGCCCCGCCTCCACCATCAGCTTCGCGACCTCAGCGATGCGGCGAAGATTTTCCACGCGATCCGCTTCGGTGAACCCGAGATCGCGATTCAGCCCATGCCGCACGTTGTCTCCGTCGAGGAGACACGTGTGCAGGCCTTCGCCGTGCAGCTGCTTCTCGAGCAGATTCGCGATCGTCGATTTGCCCGATCCCGACAACCCTGTC
Organism: Burkholderiales bacterium; assembly: GCA_035525455.1. Lineage (GTDB taxonomy): Bacteria > Pseudomonadota > Gammaproteobacteria > Burkholderiales > SG8-41 > JAQGMV01. Next base: position 8,607 of record DATLEF010000025.1, on the reverse strand, counting down.
AGCCAGATACAGCGCGGCGTCTGATGCTTGAGCAGCGAGCGCGCCTCTTTGTCCACGCTCAACTGCTGCCAATGAAGGTTGGCGGCGCGACGCAGCGCAAAGTCGATCATGCCGGCGCCGACGGTCTGATGGGTCGCGTTGTCGATCAGCACAAACGCGCCCAGACGCGGGTTCTCCGCGTGAGGGGTAAACGGACCCGGGTGGTCGAGGCTGACGTTCACCACTCCGATTTCGTCCGAACAAAGCCGTCTCGCCGCGAGATGCGAGCCCGTGTCGAAGTCGAGCCGATATCTGATCGCTGACACCGAGCCGCTTACCTCCTGCGTGTGGATCTTCACGATGTAGCGGCGCCCCGCAACCATGGGATGCTCGCCTATCCACAAGAGCCTGGCTTCGAATTGATCGCTGGACTGAACGGGCTCCCCCAACGAAGAAATGTCGCGGACACGGACGGTGTCCAGATAGCCCAGGAGGGAAGGCCCTCCATACCACGGCATTTCTCCGGCGTGGGTCGCGACATTCGCACCGGTGAGCGCGGACAAAGGAATCACCGCTACGCTGGAGAAGCCCAGCCCATCTGCGAACGCACGATATTCGGTAGAGATCGCTTCGATGCGCGAGCGGTCCCAGCCGACCATGTCCATCTTGTTCACCGCCAGCACGATGTGGTTTACGCCGAACAGAGCCAGAATGCGGCTTTGACGGCGCGTCTGGACCAGCACGCCCTTACACGCGTCGACGAGTATGACCCCAAGCTCCGCGTTGAAAGCGCCGATTGTCGTACTGCGCGTTTCCTGGTCGTCAGCCGGAGTATCCGCGGTGACAAATCTGCGGCTTACGGTCGAGAACACTCGATCAACGCCATCGATAGACGTCTCCTGCACGCGCTGCAGCCTGCAAGGCAACACCCCGAAATCGAAACGCCCTTCGGCTTGTGGCGAATTGTTTCCGACCGCACTTGGTCGAGGTTCGAATATCTGCTTTGCCTCGATAACGACACGGTCGATCAGCGTGGACTTGCCGTCGCCCGTATTTCCGCATGTGATGAAGCGCAGTAGATCCGGCACCTAGAAATACCCTTGTCTTTTCTCCCGCTCGATACGTGCGGTGCCGTCGTGAACGATGTGAGCTGTTTCATTTGACCCGCATTCGAATTGCGCGGAGTCAGGGTGGCGTCGAGGGCCGCTCATCAGCGTGCGTTCACAGAAATAAAACGTTGCAAAAGATTCAGCCCCGCCTGTCCGCTCTTCTCCGGGTGAAACTGAAAACCATACACGTTGCCGCGCCGTACTGCCGCGCTGATGATGCAGCCGTCGTAATCGGCGTCTGCCAGCCTGGACTCATGCGATTCCGGCACGCCGGTGTACGAGTGGACAAAATAAAAGTCCGTCCCTTCCGCCGTACCCTCGAGCAGCGTTCCCGTCCAATGCGCGGTCGTCGCTGGCGGGCGCACAGCGCTCCAGCCCACGTGCGGAATCTTGTGCGGCTTTCCGTCAGCACCTGCAGCGGGTATCGCACGCACCGCGCCAGGAATGATTGCCAGTCCCATGTGCCGACCGAACTCTTCGCTCTCATCGAACAGCATCTGCATGCCGAGGCAGATACCGAGCATCATGCGGCCGCCCGCAGCATACTCCCGCAGCGCGGGCACGAGACCTCTTCTTGCGAGCTCGTCCATGCCGTCCCGGAACGCGCCTACTCCGGGGAGCACGACGCGATCCGCTTCCAGTACGGCTCGCGGATCTTCGGTGAGTACGGCCTCGGCCCCGACATGCTCGAGCGCGCGGCAGACGCTATACAGATTGCCCATGCCGTAATCCACCACGGCGACACGCGCGGTCATGGCGTCGACCTTACGTCGATTCCGCGATCGCGGGCGTAGGCGCGAATCTCGGCTACCGTCATCCGCTTGTAGTGCAGCACGTCCGCCATGGCAACCGCACTCGCACCGCCGTGCACGGCCTGTTCCAGATGCTCGAGACGGCCCATCCCGCCGCTTGCGACGACGGGCACGTCCACGGCCGGCGCAATCGCGCGGATGAGCTCTGCGTCGTATCCCTGCCGTGTGCCTTCGCGATCGATGGAGGTCAGCAGAATTTCCCCCGCGCCCAGCGTAACGCCACGTTGCGCCCATTCCACGGCATCGAGGCCTGTTTTCTCGCGTCCGTTGTCGGTGTAGACCTCCCATTTACCCGGAGTAGTGCGCTTTGCCTCGAGCGACAGCACGATACATTGGGATCCAAAACGCCGGGCAAGATCGGTGATGAGCTCCGGCTGTTTGGTGGCCGCGGTATTGATTGCAATCTTGTCGGCGCCCGCGCGCAGCAATGTCTTCGCGTCGTCCACGGAGCGCACGCCGCCGCCCACGGTCATCGGCACGAAGATATGCCGCGCCGCGCCGGTCACGATTTCGGTGAGATTGTTTCGTCCATAGAGGCTCGCAACGGTATCCATGTAGATGAGCTCGTCGATGCCATCCTCGTAGTACCGCGTGGCGTAGGCCCCCGGGTCGCCTACGACTCTCAGCCCTTCCAGATGGACGCCCTTGATGAGATTGGGGCCCTTGATGTCGAGCCGCGCAATGAGCCGCACACGCGACATCGCGGCTCACACGTCCGTTTCGTACCAGACCGCGTGACGCAGCCGCCAATCGCCGTTGTCGTAGCGCCACAGATGAGGCGAACGGAACCGGTCCGCAAGCGCATCGAAATAACTGCGGTCCATCACGGGTTGCTCGAACATCTTGGAAGCGATGGGAAATTCGCCCGGAGGCAGGCTGAGATACCGGAATATCTCTTCTGCAAAGCGCTCGGGATATTCGCCGTCGAAGCGCCGGACCAGCGCCACGCCTTCATCGCGCGTGATATCGCGGGAGCGTATCTCCTGGGCGGCGTCGTACGTCGCGCGGCCGATACCGAACTTGATGTACGTCGTGAAGTAGTGGAAGTCGTCGATGCGGTCGTCGATGCTGTTGTATTTGCTGTAGGTGCCGGGCGTGCGTTCCGGTGAAGCCTGAAAGCCGCCGTGTTCGACGGCATGGTAGTAGCAGCTTTGGGGATGCCACTTAGGTAGTACCCGAGATAATGCACTTCGATCGCGTGCTTCTCGATGTCCTGCGGATTTGCCGGCAGGTACGGCAGCAGGTCGTTCTGGTCGACACCGTAGTCTCCGATCAGCTCGGACACCGCAGTCCCGCCGAGGAACATTTTCGACTTGTCGTCCGCCGCAAAGTACGACCAGTCTCGCCGCGCGGTCGTCATGTCCTGTATGGGATTGCCGTATTCGGCTTCGTTTTCGCCGAAAAAGACGAGAGGCACGTCATACAACAGCGCCATTTTCGGCGCGAGGTTCTTCTGACCCAGCATGAACGCCTGAAACGGATGCAGCAGGTTTTCGACGGCGAGCCGCGTAAGCAGCCGGTGAACTCGCCCGTTGGGCGTAAAGAGCACGTTGTCGAAGCCCGCGTGTATCCACGCCTGATGGTTCTTCCAGCCCCACTCGGTATAAACGTGCGGTGCCCAGGTGACTGTGAGCGGGTGCATTCCGTACTCGTATTTCAGCACGTGTGCCGCATAGAAACTGTCTTTCCCTCCGGAGCCGGGCACGATGCAGTCGTAGCGCCCGTCGTCGCGGCGGAATCGATCGCATAGCGCCTTCAACTGCGCCGCGCGCCCGGCCCAGTCGATCGCAGTGTGTTTGATCTCCGCGAGTAGACAGGCGTCGCATACGCCCTCTTCATTCAACTGGATCGTCGCTTTTCGGCTCGCGCTCGTATGGGCGAACTCGACTGCCGAGTTCGGCCGCTGGTTGGAAATCACGCAACGGCGGCAAAACCGAACTTCAGACGGCAGCCCGTACTTGGCCTCGAGTTGCGCGTGGTTGCTTTGCGCGTACTCGCGAACGTCCACGGGGCGCGGACGGAGATGAATTCGGCTCACTGGGTGGAACTCCACGACACTATGGGGGCTGAAAACGGAATACTGCCGGAGGGCGGAATTATAGCAATGGCGTCACGGGCCGGGCGGCTGGCGCCTGGCGGCTGCAATGTCAGCGCGATCGCCCCATTGCCGCCGGGGAGGGCCGCTCCCGGGCATCGAAAAGCTGCCGCACTGCATCGATGATGCGCTGTTGCTGCGCGGCCGTCAGGTTCGATCCGGATGGCAGGCAAACGCCGGTCGCGAACGCGTGGTCCGAAAAACTCCAATTTTCTTCGTGCGCGTAGTATACGCAGCCGGCAAACAGCGGCTGCAGATGCAGCGGCTTCCAGACGTGGCGCGCTTCTATGCCTGAGGCCGCCAGCCGCTGAATGAACATGGCGGGAGTCATCGCAGTCAATTTGGGATCCAGCGTGCACACCGACAGCCAGCGCGTGCTCTGCCCGAAAGGCGCCTCGGGCATCCAGGCGAGGCCCGGCAGGTCCGCGAGGCCCTGGACGTAGCGATCGAAGACCACGCGCCGGCGTACGACGCGGTCGGCCAGGACCTTGAGCTGCCCGCGCCCCATTCCCGCGAGAACGTTGCTCATGCGGTAGTTGTATCCGACGACATTGTGCTCGTACCAGGGCGCGGGCTCGCGCGCCTGCGTGGACAGGAATTTCGCTCTGTCGATCGCCTTCCCGTCGGCGGAGACGAGCATGCCGCCTCCTGAAGTCGTGATGATCTTATTACCGTTGAATGAGTAAATGCCAAAGCGGCCGAACGTTCCGCTGTGGTGTCCTCTATACGTGGCGCCCAGAGATTCTGCTGCGTCCTCGATCATCATGACGCCGTAGCGATCGCACAACCGAACGATCGGCTCCATGTCAGCGCTCTGGCCATAAAGGTTCGTCACGATAACCGCTTTCGGCAGACGTTTTTGAGCAGCGCTCGTTCGCAGCCCGCGCTCTAGCGCGGCTACGGATATGTTCCAGGTCGCGGGCTCCGAATCGATGAAAACCGGGACCGCGCCCACGTACAGAATCGGATTCGCGCTGGCGACGGAGGTCAGGCTCGAACAGAACACCGGGTCATCACGGCCGATATCCGCGAGCACCAACGCCAGGTGCAGCGCCGCGGTGCCCGATGACACTGCGGCGGCGTGTTCGATGCCGACGTAATCGGCAAGCTCACGCTCGAACGCATCGACGTTCGGTCCAAGCGGCGCGATCCAATTCGTACGGAAAGCTTCTTCGACGAAACCCATTTCATAATCGCCGAGGTGCGGTGTGGAAAGCAGGATTTTGGTGTCGAGCTCGCGCCGCAAATGGACCTGGACGGGACGACCATCCGCATCGACAACGGGCAACTCGTCGATTTGACGCTCGTTCATGACCTCGAGCGCCTCGGCATCGTCGGTGCCATGCAGAACGACGACCGGCTGTTGCGCAGGCAACACACTCAGAAGGTCGCCCAACTCACGCCCGGCGAGTATCAGGCGGCGCAAGTCCCCATCGGTCACCGTACGAACGAGGCGTCCATCGTCGTCGACGAGCAGCAGCACGGCATCGCCCGTCTGTTGCAGCTGCTGCAGCGCGCTGAGGATCGACGCTGTGCGCGTGATCAAAAGATCTTTAACGTCGGTCATGCCGCTCCCGCGCCGGTAGGGTACCGTGGCTGACAGAGTGGACTTCTGCAACAATTCGCGATCGAGCGGCAGTGTCGCAAGCAAATGCACGATGCGCTCGCCGCCGCGGCCGTCTCCATATACGTTCTCGTATGATTTGCGGCCGTCTCGAATGGCGCGTGCGGTGGCGTCGCTGATGGCCTTCCGGTCGGGCGGCACATCGGTTACGTTTGTGGAGCGCTCGCGCCCGTTCTGCCGGCTTCCCACATTGACTACCGGAAGGCCGAGCGTAGCGGCTTCGATAATGCCTGAGCTCGAATTACCGGTCATCGCATCGGCTGCCGCCATCCACGCTATGTAATCGTTTCGCGCAAGATGAGTGACCACCACGACATCGCGTCCATTGGCATGTTCCGCGAGCACGCCGCGTATGGCCGGCGCTCCTGCGTCGCTGTTCGGCGCAAAGCACAGGCATTGACACCCGGCGGCGAGCACACCTTCGAGAATTTCCGTCATTTGCTCTCCGGCGCTGGCCGACTCGCTCAGCACCGGATGAAAGACGACGAGGACGACCGGCCGTTGCGGATCGAGGTTGAACTGGACGCATAAATCTTCGCGGCTACGGCGCACTCCCTCGTTCAACTCGTCGAGACCCGGCGCACCGGTAACGAATATGGCCGTATCCCTCTCACCCATTTTTAGCAGCCGCTCGCGTGCTGCGGCGGTGCTCACGAAATGATAGTGTGCAAGCTTGGATATCGCATGGCGCACGGGCTCATCCACCGTGCCCGAGCGCTCGCCACCATGAATGTGAACGACAGGTATGTCGAGATGCAGAGCCGCATACGCGCCCGCCAGCATTTCGCCGCGGTCCCCGAGCACCAGCACGATGTCGGGCCGATCCTTTTCAAGGGCTGTTGCCATACCCGCAAGCGCCTGCCCGGCGGCACGCGCCATATCGGGACCTGTACCGCCTTCGATGTCGACCGGAATGCGCGCGCGTATGCGTAGGCCGCTCGCCTCCACGTCCTCGACCGTATTGCCGTACAAAGGAGAGAGGTGCATGCCGGTCACGCAAACGCTCACGTCGAGCTCAGGATGCGCATTTGCACGCTGGAGCGTGGCGAGCATCAGACCAAAGTCCGCGCGCGTGCCGGTGACATAGCAAATCGATCTCACGGCTGCAGATCGGTCCAGCTGAGGAGCGCTCCGCCCTCGAGGTCGCGCACGGCACGCTTGCCCAAGACCGCTTTCAGGTCCCGTGCGGCGATCCCTGTTCCAGGCCGCAGGAGTGTAAGGTCCGCCCGCTGCAGCACGTCGCCTCGCCTGAGCGCACGCGCCGTCGCCACACTGCGCCGGACGAGGTCGCGCACAGCGCGTTCGCTATCGCACACGGCTTTCGTCGCCGATCCGAGCGCCGACTCGACCAGCCGCACACTGCGGACCATTTCGCGAAACGTCACCGGATCAAGGGAAGCGCGGTGATCAGGTCCGGGCAGGCTGCGATCGACCGTAATGTGTTTTTCGATCACATCAGCTCCGAGCGCCACGGCTGCGATGGGCACGTCGACCCCTTCGGTATGGTCCGAGTAACCGACCGGCAGGCCGAACTCGGCGCGCAATGTCGTCATCGCACGCAAGTTCACATCGCCGGGCTGCGCGGGATAGTTGGACGTACAGTGGAGCAGCGTCAGCATTTCGCCTTCGAAACCGATTCCAGCTGCCGCCCAGGCATCCTTCAACGTGGTCACGGCTTCGGCAACTTCGTCGAGATTGGCCATTCCCGTAGACAGAATGATGGGCAGACCGAGCGTCGCGATATCTTCAAGGAATGGCACGCTCGTGAGATCCCCCGATCCGACCTTGATACGGCGCATGCCGAGCGATGCAAGCATGCGGGCGGAATCCATGTCGAACGGCGTAGACATGAATTCGATGGCGCGTGCCGCACAACGCTCGATGAGATCCGGATACGCATCGTCGGGCAGCTCGAGCGCACGCAACATTGAGAGCTGGTCCTGCGCACCGCAGTTGTCGGCCTGATACTGGGCAGTCGGCGTGCCGTGGGCGACGAGTCGTTCGGCCTTGAACGTCTGGAACTTGACTGCGTCGGCGCCGGCGTCGGCCGCCGCATCGATCAAGTCGAGGGCCATCGCCAGCGACCCGTTGTGATTGACGCCCGCCTCGGCAATCACGAAACAGCGGCGATTCGCTACCAAACCGAAAGCCCTCCGTCGACGACGATGTTCTGGCCGGTCACGTACGCAGACGCGCGCGAGGCAAGGAAGATCACCGCGCCGCAGATCTCGTCGCCCTCCGCCATTCTGCCGAGCGGCACGCGCGCGCCATAACGCTGTGCGAACGTGTCGTTCTGGCCGCTGGACACACCACCCGGGGACACCGCGTTTACGCGCACCTGCCGCGAACCCCAGTATGAGGCGAGATATTGAGTGAGGCCCCACAGCGCGGCTTTGCTCGTGCTGTAGACGGCGGGCGTGTTGATCGCGCGGCCCTCGTACAGCGACCCTTCGTAGATACGTTGATCGGGAGCAACCACGCCGTAAATCGAAAGGATATTGATGATGCTCCCCGCACCGCGCTGCGCCATGGGTGCGCCGAATTCCTGAATCGCGAACATCGCACCGGTCACATTCGTGCGCATCACCTCGTCCCAGTCGGCCGCCGAGAACGTTTCGAACGGCTCGAAAAATCCTGCCGATTTGGTGGCCGCTGCGTTCACCAGCACGGTCGCCTGTCCCAAGGCTTCCTCGATGCGCGCTCTCGCTCGCGCGAGCTCTGAGCGCTCGGAAATGTCCACCTGGAACCCAATAGCGCACGCGCCATGGCGCTGAGACAACTCCAACGCGATACGTTCCGCTTTGCCGGGCGCGCGATCGAGTATCGCCAGTTTCGCTCCGTGGCGAATCAGCGCATCGGCAAAGCGCGAACCGAGGATTCCACCGCCCCCCGTCAGGACGACGATTTCGGTCGAAAGATCGAATTCGTCACTCATGCAGCCTGGTTCCCTTTCATCAGCAGCTCGACGAGCCTGAAATCGAGCTCGGA
>DATLEF010000024.1:0-6356 GCA_035525455.1 Burkholderiales bacterium | reverse complement strand
GTGACCTCGCTCGCTTTGCGTAACGTCCCGTTTTCGGACCGGTAGAGCGTGTTCTTCTCCTGGCCGGAAAGCATGAGTATCATCGCCCACGCGCCATGATTGTGCGGCGGCGTGCGGCGTCCTTGGGGAAAGCGGACCTTGAGCATGGTCAGTTGCGGCGAGCGGTAAAAAACCTGACGTGCGTTGCCTCCGGTGCCGGGGATGTAATCGAGCGCACGCTCGATCTCCGCGACTTCGCCGCGGAGATTCTCCATCACATCCCGCACCGAGCGCATGGGATCGGCGCTTTCTCCCGCCATCGCACAGCGTGTCACCAATTCGTGCACTTTCATCGGATTGCCCCCGATCGCTCGACTCTTAATTGGGCTTCGCGCCCGAATCCTTCACCGCCTGCCGCCACTTGCGGATTTCCCGCATGACAAACTCACGTGCCTCTTTGCCCGAGTGAAAGTCCGGGTCGTAGCCGTTGTCGACTAGACGTTTCTGGAGTTCCGGCTCGGCCATGATCGTGGAGAACGCACTGGCGAGCTTCTGATTGATCGCCGGCGAAATGCCGACGGGCGCGACGATAAAGCGAAAAGCCTCCGGATTGAGCATGGGAATTCCCGCGGCCGCAAATGTCGGGGTGTTCGGCAGCACGTTCGTGGGCTTGTTTACGGCGAGCGCGACGAACGTGCCCGCCTGGATCTGTCCGGCGACTGATCCAGGCACCGCAAAAGTGAAGTCCGCATGCCCGCCGAGCATGTCCTGTATGGCGGCGCCCGCACCCTTGTAGGGGACGTGCAGGAACCTCACCTTAGCCGCTGTCATCAGCAGCTCGATCGAGAGATGACTGCTTGATCCGACGCCCGCGGAGGCGGCTTTGATGCTGTTCGGGTTCGCCTTCGCTGCCGCGATGAGGTCCTGAAGGGTCCGCGCCTTGAGGCTCGAGCGCGCGACCAGCACGGTGGGATTCGTGGCGATGATCGCGATGTATGCGAAATCGCGTTCGGCATCGTAGGGCAGCTTCTCGGCGAAACCCGGATTGATGGCGAACGCGGTATCCATCATCGCGATGGTGTAGCCGTCGGGCGGTGATTTGGAAAGTAATTGCGTGCCCAGTACGCTGGCGCCGCCGCCGCGGTTGTCGATCACGATCTGCTGTCCGAGGACTTCACCCAGGCGTGGAGACAGCAGGCGCGCCAGCAGGTCGGTGCCGCCGCCTGCCACGAACGGCACGATCATCCGAATGGGCCGGACCGGATAAGCGGCTTCCGCCGCGGACGCGGCATGCATCGGAAAGAGGAGTGCGGCGCATGCCAGAAGCAATCGAATGCGGTTGCGAGTGCGGTTCACGGCCAGTCCTCCTTATGCCGTTTCATCCGTTCGTCCTGAGCGTAGCGCAAGCGGAGTCGAAGGATGAACACGGTGCTAACAATATTTCTGAAGCACCTCTCGATCGATCTCGATCCCCAGTCCCGGCCCCTGCGGTATCGCGACGATGCCGCCGCTGTGACGTATAGGCTCGCGCGCGAGCTCGGTACGCAGCGCGTTTTCGCTCATGTCGTACTCGAGCAGCGCGGGGAACGGTTCGTGCGCGCGCGGCGAATCAGGCAGCGCCGCGAGAAGATGCAACGTCGCCGCGAGCCGGATCGCCGTTCCGAACATGTGCGGAATGACGCGCACGTGATTGGCGCTCGCCATCGCGCTGATTTTCCGGTACTCGGTGAAGCCGCCGCACACGCACACGTCGGGTTGAATGATGTCGAGCGCGCGCTCCTGGATCATGCGCCGGAAAGCCCAGCGGCCGCGCAGCTGTTCCGCCCCCGAGATACGGATGTTGAGCGCGCGGCGGATCTCGACGTAGCCTTCGACGTCGTCGGCTGCGATGGGTTCTTCGAACCACAGGAGATTGTTCTTCGCCATCTCCTTGCCGACGGCGATGGCGCTGCCCAAGTCGTAACCGCAATTCGCGTCGACCGCGAAGAGGATCTCGTCGCCGATCGCGCGCCGCACCGCTGCCACATTCTTGATATCGTAATCGGGACCGAAGCCGACTTTCATCTTCATCGCCCTGAAGCCTTGGTCGACATAGCCGCGCGCTTCTTCAACCAATGCGGCAGTCGGATCGGCGCGCTCGCGGCGGAAAAGGCCGGTCGCGTAAGCTTGCACGCGCGTGCGGAACGCGCCGCCCAGCAACTGGTAGATCGGCTGCTTGAGCGCTTTGCCCATGATGTCCCACAGCGCGATGTCGACCGCGCTGATCGCCGCCGTGTCGGTCCCCGCTTTGTGCAGGCCCTCCCAGATGACTTCGTAATCGAAGGGATTGCGCCCGACCACGTGCGCGTCGAGCGGGCGCCGCGCCGGCACTGTCGCGCCTTCTCCCCAGCCGATAATGCCGCTATCGGTCGTGATCTCCACGAGCCCGAACGCGCGCTCCCGCGTGGTGCGCAGCGCGTTCGAGAAGGGATCCTTGACCGGATAGACCGGCGAGTAGGTTTTGACTTCGGTTATCTTCATGTGCGTTATCTCTAAACTCGCGTGCGCGTGACGCCTACTCGTCCTTCCCGTACAGCACGCGCCGATGCGGCAGGTTGATCACGGCGCGCGAGATGCGCGAGTCGATGATCATCGGCCCGGGTTTAGCCACCCACTCCTGTACGCCCTTACGCACTTCCTCGATCGTACGCGCAAGACATCCGCGCGCACCGTACGCCCGCGCGATTGCACCGAGGTCGGGCGATGGAATTGCCGAGGTCTCGGGATCCATGTTGTGCGCCCGGAGCTTCTGGTATTCGGAGCCCAGCGCCTCGTCATTCAACACGACGATGAGGAGCGGCATCTTGCAGCGCACGACGGTGTCGAAGTCGGACAAGTGCATCATCGTGCTTGCATCGCCGTCGACGAGCACCGCCGGTTTGTTGCCGTTCGCGATCGTTGCGCCCATCGCGGTCGGCAGCATCTGGCCGATACAGCCGAAGAAGCCCGACGCATGAACGTAGGGGCGGGGCTTGCTGGTGTTCATCACCGTGATGGCCGAGCTCGCGCCATTGCCGATGAAAAGACCGACGTCGCCGGGAACGAGGTCGTCGACGGTCTTGCACACGATGCGCGGATCGATCGTGCCGGGCTCGATGTTGAACTCGGCGCGGTCTTCGTACATGTTGGAGAGCCGCTCCAGCGTCTCGCCCGTGCGGTATCCCATCTGCTTGACGCCGCGTTTCTCGAGCAGCGCGTCGAGCGCTTCGAGCCCGGCTTTCGCGTCGGTCTGGACGTAAGCATCAGCACCGCGGCCGTTCCCCAGCACGATATGCGGCTTGGGATCGAGCTGGACGTATTTCGCGTTGGGATAGATGTAGCCGTGCTCGGTCGTGTGGCGGTTCAACGTCGCGCCGATGCCGATCACGACATCGGCTTCCTCGAAAAGCTGCATCGCGGCGCGCGTCGCATACAGGCCCGATACGCCTGCGTGATACTCGGTCTTGTCAGCGAGCCACGTCTTCGCGCGCAGGCTTGTTGCGATCAGGCCGCCGATGCGCTCGCCGAGCTTGAGCACTGCGTCGCCCGCGCCCGACCACACCGCGCCGCGGCCGACGACGATGACGGGCTTCTTCGCTTTGGCGATGATATCGGCCGCTTTCTCGAGCGCGGCAGTGTCGGCCGGCACGGTACGGCCCGAGGTGAGCGTCGAAGACGGCCGGTACGGCTCCTCGTCATCCCACGCCTTCTGCTGTACGTCCATCGGTGCGCTCAGCATGATCGGGCGCGACTCGAGCTTTGCGAGATAGAAAGCCCTGCGCACTGCTTCGTCGGCGAATTCGGGCGTGGCGAGGCGGATGAAGCCCGTTTCGCAGCCCACTGCGAACTGCGACTGGTTGAGCCGCTGGTGATAATCCTGGTCGCTCGCCGGATGCTCGCCTACAAAAGCCACGATCGGCGAATCGGCGCGCGCGGCAGTGACGAGCGCTGTAGCAAGCTGGGTCACGCCTGGACCGCACGTTGCCGTCGCCACGCCGGGCGAATGCCTGTGACGCGCCCAGCCGTCGGCCATCCCGAGCCCCACGCCTTCGTGGCGCACTTCGATCATATTCACGCCGATCTTGTTCAGCGCGTCCATCCAGTACATGTTGCCGTCGCCCATCATGCCGAAAATGTGGGTGGTGCCTTCGGCTTTGAACGCTTCTGCCATCCGTTCGTAGACTTTCATCGATCCCCCCTGGAAGAGCGAAGAGTATAGCCGGAGCAGGCTTACAGAATAGTCTCGCGTAGAACTGCCTTGATGGCTTGAAGGGCGGATCCGGCGCGTGCGCGATTGTGATCGCACGGGTCCGGTGGCAACATGCCGGTTCGGCTTTTAACAGGGGAGAGAATCATGAGAAGTCGTCCGCGTGACCTTGCGTTACTCGCTGCCGTTTCACTGGCTCTTCAGACTGCGCTGGTGCACGCGGCATCGCTCGACATCAACAACGCGGAGTACCTGCGATTCAAGACGCGGGCCGTAAACAGCCAATTTCGGGGTGCCCTGCCGGTCGAGTTCAAATGGTGCGCCGAGGAATACGACAAACTCATCGCGAGCGGCGTCTCGCCCGATACGCCCGTGCCCGACGAAAAAATCGCGGGGCAAAATCATGGGGATCCTCCGATCATCTGGTCGGGCACGGTGCGGGACATCAAGGAAAAGTGGTGCGACGCCGGCTTGAAGGGCAAGACCGAAGATATCGCGAAGAGACATGCGCCGTACCTCGCCGCGCTGAAGAACGACAAGCTGCGGCTCGTAGTCGATACCCGGCACGGCGGCATCACCTCGTACGCCATGCCGGGCGGTCAGTACACGAGCGACCCGAAGCGGCTTGCGGCGGCGCCGGTCTGGTTCCTGAACGTGGGCGCGGCGACCAACGAACGTCAGACATGTGCCAGCGGCGGCAAGCGCAACAGCGTGCGCCGTTACAGCTTCGATGCTCAGCACAAGCTGCTCGGCACCACGACCAAGGAGTTCTGCGGCGATCCGCCGAGTTCGGCGTATCAATAGGTCTGTTGATTTCTTATCGCGCGGCACATCAGCGGAGCTCATGAGATTGAAAGTCAGTCTATTAAATGCCATCGCAGTCGCGGCGGCCGTGTGCGCATTCGCGCATGTGCACGCAGGCGAGCCACCCTATCCCATGAAGAACGTCACGATAGTCGTGCCGTTTGCGGCAGGCGGTTCAGCCGATATCCTCACACGCGCTCTCGGCAAGGGACTCTCCGAGATGTGGGGGAGGAGCGTCATCGTCGATAACCGGCCTGGCGCGGCCAGCATGATCGGCGCGGAGAACGTGGCCACCTCGGAGCCGGATGGATATCGCCTGCTGCACGCGACCTCGTCGTACCCGGGCGCAGTAGCCACGCGCAGCAAGTTGCCCTTCGATCCCGTCGGGGCGTTCGTTCCGGTCGCGATGATCGCGCGCGCACCCTTCGTGCTCGCGGTCCATCCTTCGGTTCCGGCAAAGACGATGAAGGAATTCATCGCAGTCGCGAAAAAACGCTCGCTCAATTATTCGTCCTCGGGCGCGGGCGGCAGCAATCACTTCGCGACGGAGCTGCTCGGGCAGATGGCGGGAATCAGGATGACCCATATTCCGTACAAAGGCGTCGCGCCCGCCGTCGTGGGCGTGATCAGCGGCGATGTCGACTTCATCCTCGCGAGCTCTCCTGGAGTCATGGCCCAGGTGAAAGCAGGCAAGGCCCGGGCGATCGCGGTCAGCAGCGCCAAACCCACGCCGCTCATTCCCGGAGTGCCGGCGATAGCGGAGTCCGGAGTCCCCGGGTACGCATATGAAAACTGGTGGGGTTTGTTCGCGCCTTCGAAAACACCCGGCAGCGTTGTTGCGACTATCAACGCATCCGTAAACAAGGTGCTGGCCAGCGCCGAGATGAAGCAACTACTCGAGCGCGAAGGTGCGGAAGCGGCGCCCGTAAGCGTTGCGCAGCTCGCGGACTTCCTCCCGAAAGAAATCGCAAGCTACAGGAAAATGGCGCAGGCGGCGGGCATGAAGCCGGAGTAAGTTTTGTGCCTGCGCTCATGGCGGCACTCTGGCAAATACACGCTGCGCGAGCGAAGTCGTGTTCGGCTAATCCTCCTGGCCGGTCCACACAGTGAGACGTACGCCTGCGAAAAATCGATCCACGTAGAATGGGACATTGTTTTCAGGCAATGCCCGATTCGTGGGTTGTCGCGAATCGTCAGCGGAGAAGGGGACACACACATTTTTTTGAATCCTAGATACAAGGCCGTGCTCGCAAGTGCCGTTGCTACAGCCAGCGCTTTCGCAGCTCAAACGAGCACCGCGCAAAACTATCCAACCAAACCGATCCGGCTCATCGTGCCTTTCGCGCCG
>DATLEF010000014.1:0-21093 GCA_035525455.1 Burkholderiales bacterium | reverse complement strand
TCACACGGCGATACCAAGCACGTGCTGCTGTTCCCCGAAGATCCGACCGAGTGTTTCGAGTTCACTGCACAGGCATTCGATCTCGCAGAGCGGCTGCAGACGCCGGTCTTCGTCATGACCGATCTCGACATCGGCATGAATACGCGGCTGTGCGAGCCTTTTCAGTGGGACGACACGAAAGCGTACGACCGCGGCAAGGTGATGTCGTACACCGAGCTCGAGTCCGGCAGGGATTTCGGGCGCTACCTCGACGTGGACGGCGACGGTGTTGCCTACCGGACCTATCCCGGCACGCACCCCACGCGCGGCGCGTTTTTCACTCGCGGCACGACCAAGGACCGCTACGCGCGCTACAGCGAAACCGGCCCCGACTACATCGACAACATGGCGCGGCTGCTGCGCAAATTTGAGACGGCGAAAACGCTGGTGCCGAAGCCGCTCCTCTATCCGGCCGAGAAGCCCGCCCGCTTCGGCGCGATATTCTACGGCTCGACCAGCCCGTCGATGCAGGAAGCGCTGCACGTCCTTGCCGAGCGCGGCATCCACGTGAACGCGCTGCGCGTGCGTGCTTTCCCGTTCCAGGAGGAAATCAACGATTTTGTCGCGTCGCACCCCTGGGTGTTTGTGATCGAGCAGAACCGCGACGCGCAGTTGAAAACGATGCTCGTCAACGAAGCCAAGGTGAACCCGACGCGGCTCTTGTCGATCTGCCACTACGACGGGACGCCGATCACTGCCCGCTACATCGTCGAGCAAATTTCGCAGCACGCAGCCGCGCGCACCGTCGTGCCGCTGAAGCGCGTTTCCTGATGGCCTACCGCTTACCGTTCATGGTTTACGAAAAATGACTTATCTCGCCAAACCCCAGCTCCATCACCCGACTCTCGCGAAGAACGAAGTCGGCTATACCCGCCGCGACTACGAAGGCAAGATTTCGACGCTCTGCGCAGGCTGCGGACACGATTCGATCAGCGCGGCAATCGTGCAGGCTTGCTGGGAGCTCGACATCGAGCCGCATCGTGTCGCGAAGCTGTCGGGCATCGGCTGCTCATCGAAGACGCCCGACTATTTCCTCGGCAACTCGCACGGCTTCAACAGCGTGCACGGCCGCATGCCGTCCGTTCTGACTGGTGCAAACCTGGCAAACCGCGAGCTGCTCTACATGGGCGTTTCCGGCGACGGCGACTCCGCCTCTATCGGTATCGGGCAGTTCGTGCATGCCATCCGCCGTGGCGTGAACATGGTGTACATCGTCGAGAACAACGGCGTTTACGGTCTCACGAAAGGACAGTTCTCGGCGACCGCCGACAAAGGTTCCAAATCCAAGCGCGGCGTCGCCAATATGGACGAGCCGCTCGATCTGATCGGCATCGCGATGCTGCTCGGCGCGACCTACGTGGGGCGGAGCTTCTCGGGCGACAAAAAGCAGCTCGTGCCCCTCATCAAAGGTGCGATCGATCACCACGGCGCAGCTTTCATCGACGTCATCTCCCCGTGCGTCGCGTTCAACAATCACGCCGG
The DNA here is from genome assembly GCA_035525455.1 of Burkholderiales bacterium. Lineage (GTDB taxonomy): Bacteria > Pseudomonadota > Gammaproteobacteria > Burkholderiales > SG8-41 > JAQGMV01. The sequence continues at coordinate 19,572 of DATLEF010000014.1, read as the reverse complement.
GTCGACGAAGAGCTATGAATACGTGCGCCAGCACAACGAAGCCGTGAACCGGCTCGATTTCATCGAAAACCGCGAAGAAATCACGGCTGATTACGCGGCCGGCGAAGTGGTCGACGTGCCGCAGCACGACGGTTCAATCGTGCGTCTGCGCAAGCTCGCAGTCGACTACGATCCGACCGATCGCGTCAAAGTGATGCATTACCTGCAGCAGCGTGCGGCCGCGGGCGAAGTCGTAACGGGGCTCCTCTACATCGACCCGCAGGCCGAAGACATGCACCGGAACCTGAACACGGTCGAGACGCCGCTCAACCAGCTCGGCACGCGCGAGCTGTGCCCGGGGGCTGTGGCACTGGAGCGGATAAACGCTTCCCTGCGGTAAGCGTATCCGCTCCGCGGAACCGGTAAACGAACAGAGGGAAACCGAGTTTTCCCTCCGTTACCTCCCTTCCTTTGGCTGCCATCGGCAGCCACCTCGGCCGGTGAATAAACAGAGAGAAACCCGGGTTTCTCTCCGTAACCTCTCTTCCTTTGGCGATCTACTGATCGCTTCGTTCACTAACGCCGGACGCCGGGTGACTCGATAGGCAATCCGTTGGCGCGCCAGGCGAGAAAGAGCTCGAGCTCGAGAAGCTCGCGGGCGCCGTACTCCGGCATCTCCGCGCGCAGCCCCGAGTAGCACGCGCGGATTCTGCGTTCCAGCGATCCGAGCGCCTCCCAGCCCTGGCGATAGGCGGGCCACCCGGTGCCGTGTCCCTGGCTGATGGATTCGTTCAGAAGCGTGCGGCCCCAGTTGCGGTCATGACACTGCGCGCAGGACAGATTCAGCTGGCCCGAACGGCGGTAGTAGCGGCCGCGGCCGCGTTCGAAGTCCGGGCCGTTTTGAGCATCGATCGTGACATTCATCGGCAAACCGCGCGACTGGTGCGTCACGTACGCGGTCAAAGCGAGCAGGTCATCGGACTCCAGAGCGAGCGGTGGCTGACCCTGATTGCGTTCACGGCAGAGGTTGATGCGCCCCGGCAGATTGACGAGCCGCGCGGCGCCTGCGTCGATGCGCGGGTAGCGCGTCGCGACGCCTTTCATGCTGGCGGCGCCATCGCCGTGGCAGCTCGCACACGCTTTGTCGCCGCTTGCCGCGGTCTCGCGCCACAGGCGTGCGCCGCGCGTCACCCACAACATCCCGGGGTTGGCGAAATTGTCAGCCTGCAGAGCACGATTTTCCGCGCTGGTGAACTCCGAACCCTGTTTAAGCGCGTTGCGCGGAATCGGTGCTTCGAGGGCCTCCGCCTGCACCGCGATCATTCCGATGCACGCCAGCACCAGACCGCCAATCACGCCCGGCGCGATGCGCCGCTCGGTTGTGCGCTTCACGGCGACGCACGGCGCGTGGCTGCGAACATCCCGAAGGCGGCAATCGCGAATGCCGCTCCGGCGTAAAACGTCGCCGGCGCGCCGTAGCGGTCCCACAGGAAACCTGCGAGCACGCTCGCGATCAACATCGCGACGCCGCTCGCCAGATTGAAAAACCCGAACGCCGTGCCCCGCAGGTCCGGCGGCGAGCGGCTCGCGACCATGGCGGCCAGCACGCCCTGCGTCATGCCCATATGCAATCCCCACAAGGCGACCCCGATCGCGGTGGCGGAAAGCGCATCGGCGCGCGCGAGGATGATATCTGCAGCCACCAGCACTACGAGCCCCGCGCCGAGTAGCGCCGTGGGGGCGACGCGGTCGGCGAGCCTCCCCATGGGATAGGCGGACAGCGCAAAAACGAGGTTCATGAGCACGAGCACGAGCGGGGCATACGCGTCGGGCAATCCCTGCTGCTGGGCACGCAGCAGCAGGAACGCTTCGCTGAAACGCGCGAGCGTGAACACGGCTCCGGCCGCGACCACCCACCAGTACGCGGGGGCAAGCGCTCTCAGCGCGTTCATGTGCAGCGGGTTCACCGGTCGGGGCGCGCCGACTGCGCGCTCGCTTTCGCGTATCCCAACCACCAGCAGCATGACCGAGAGCACTCCTGGAATGACTGCGACCCAGAAAACTGCGCGAAAGTCGCCGGAGAAAACGAGCATCAGCGCAATGGCGAGGAGCGGCCCGAGAAACGCGCCGACCGTATCGAGCGATTGGCGCAAGCCATAAGCCGCGCCGCGGATTTCGGGCGGCGTCATGTCCGCGATCAGCGCATCGCGCGGTGAGCCGCGGATGCCTTTGCCAATGCGGTCCAGAAAACGCGCGGTGAGCACCCATCCCACGGTCGTCGCGAGCGCGAAAAGCGGTTTCGAGAGCGCACCGAGGCCGTAGCCAACGACTGTGAGCCCTTTGCGCTTGCCCAGATAATCGGAAAGTGCGCCGGAGAACACACGCACGATCAGCGCCGTCGCTTCGGCTATGCCTTCCACGATACCGACGACGAGCGCGGAGGCGCCGAGGCTGGTCACCATGAACACCGGAAGCAGGCTGTGTATGAGCTCGGACGAGAGGTCCATGAGCAGGCTTACGAAGCCCAGGACCCATACACCGCGCGGCACGCGCGGCGACGCTCCAGGCTGCGGCAGGGCAGACACTAGCGCGCTCCGGACGCGGCCTCGACGCGCCGGCTCATGCCGTTACTGTGATCTCGGCACGATCGCTGCCCCGCTCGCCCCTGTCGTCCATCCATTCGAACACGAGCGCACCGCTCGCCACGGCACGCGTGTAGAACTGAAGATAGGGATTGGCCGCGATGCCGGAGCCCATTTCGGCACGAAAAACCTCCACGTCGTTGTAACGGCATACGAGCGTGTTCACCACGTTCTTCGGAATGGCACGGCCCATGTGGTCGTAGCGAAAACCCGTTTCCATCGGATGCTGAATCGCGATACGTACCGCGATCAGCTCGCCGCGTTTCGCCTGACTGGGGACCTGGATACGGGCAAGCATGGCGTTACGTCGCATCCAGGCATGCGGTTTCGGTCACGATCACTTCCGCCGAGGCGCCCCAGTATGAGCCGTCGGACATCGACGCGATCACGAGCAGGTTTTGCGCGCCGTTGAGGCGCACGCGCGTCGACACCTGCGCCCGCCCGCATTGCGGATTGAGATGGAACACGGCCATCAGCGGTCGCGGATTTTTTTCCGAAAGCAGGTGTATCGAGCGCACGTACTCCTGTTCGTTCATGGCGCTTTTCACGCTGATCGTGAACGGAACCGAATGGCCGTTATCGGAAAGCTGCGGAATGTCGAGCGTCACGCGGCCTTCGCGCAACGGGGCACCCCCCGTGATCTTGTCGACGAGCGGCTGCAGTACTTCGATTCTGGGGAGCGCATCGCTCACGCGCGAATGAACCATGAGCACGCCGGCCGCGGTTGCAGCGAGAAAGCGCCGTCGGGAGGTATTCGTCATCAGCGCAGCGTCACGAGATAAGCCACGACGTCTTCGACCTGCTGGGCGGTGAGTATCGGCTTGCCGCGGTAAGGCAGCGCCACATCATTCAAGCCATCGACGCGGTAGTACGCGGGCATGACCGCATCGCGTTTAAGGCGGGTCGGATCGACGACGCGCAGCCGGATCTGGCCTGCGGAGAGGCGCGCACCGACCCCGGACAGCGGCGGTGCGACGTTGCCCATGAAACGCTCCCCGGTTTCGCGCGCGAAGTGACACAGCAGACAGTTGCCCTCACGGCCTGCGATCACGTCACGACCCCGCGCCGCGTCGCCGGCAATTGCCGTGAGCGGTGTCGTGATCGAATCTTCGTGCACTTGATATGAAACCATGCCGGCGGGGTCTGCCGCGCACGCGGTCATCGCAGCACACGCGGCGACAGTCAAAAGGAGCCCATTCATCTCCTGCCGATTTTATAACCAATACCCCCAGGCGCGACCCAGCCACTCTTTCATGCGCGTGTCCACGGGCCGGCGCGACCAGGCTTCGCGCTCGATACGCACCGAATCGCGCAGGTCGGCCTGGAACATCGCCTCCATCTCGCGCCCGAAATCCCAGCCCAGAATGACCGCGTTCAGCTCCTCGTTATGCAGAAAACTGCGCCAGTCGAGGTTGCTCGAGCCGACGGTAGACCAGACGCCGTCGATGACCACCGTCTTCGCGTGCAGGAGCGATTGCTGGCGTTCGTAGATTTTTACACCGGCTTCGAGCAGATCGGAATAATGCGAGCGGCCGGCGTGGAAAACCCCCCAGAAATCGGTGTATGACGGCAGCACCAAAGTGACGTCCACACCTCTCGCCGCGGCGGCCTTCAGCACCGCGACCGCCTGCGGGTCCGGCACGAAATACGCAACGGTGATGTGGACCGATTTCTGCGCGTGTGCGATGGCACTCAACAGTGTGACGTAAATGGCCGGCACATCGGCTCCGGGTCCGCTCGCAACGATACGCACCGGATGCCCGCCCTCTCGTTTCGTTTGCGGATACCAGTTGCGCGCCGGCAGCGCTTCACCATGCTGTTTCCCCCACGTATCGAGGAAAATGCGCTGGAGCTGCTCGACTGCGGGACCCAGGATGCGCACGTGCGTGTCTCGCCATCCCCGCTTGCGCCCAGCCGGCACATCCTTCGCGTCGACCCGCGGCCTCGAGCCTGCCCCGGACCCGTATCCGAATCCGCTGCGCCCGCCCCCGGCCCCGCCCGAACCGCTCGAATACACGTCGCTGATATTGATGCCGCCCGTGAACGCGACTGTGCCATCGACGATCAGCACTTTGCGGTGATTCCGGTTGTTTACGCGCCAGCCGCGGCGGGCTTTCAGCGGGTTGACCGGATTGAACTCGAGAACTTTCACGCCGCCTTTGCGCAGGCTTTCGAAAAATTCCGGCGGTGTGCCATTGGACCCCACGCTGTCGTACATGAGATTGACTGATACGCCTTCCGCAGCTTTGCGTAGCAGCAACTCGGCGAATTTGCGGCCGACCTCGTCCTGTTCGACCGTATAGGACTCCAGATTGACGTGATCGCGTGCGCTGCCGATCGCGTCGAACATGGCCTGGTAGGTGGCCGGGCCGTCGCGCAGCAAAGTCGCCTGGTTGCCGACCGTGAGCGGTGTGCCCGCGGCTTCTTCTTCGATCGCGATGTGACGTGCGAGCAGATCCGATTCGCCGCTCGTCGCCTTGAGGCGCGCGAGTACGGTTGCAACTTGTTCGTTGCTTAACGGACCACGCGTACCGACCAGCGTCGGCGTCTTACCGGTATCGCCTGCAGCGGACCACGGGTGGATCTCCGGCAGCGTGGCGCAACCGAGCACGAGCGCAGTGACAACGAGGGACAGAGCTAAGCGCATACGCGGAATCCGTACCATGGCGGCTTGTCACTGCAAAAGCAAGCCGCAGACCGCGCGAAACCGTGACCGATCAGGCGCGCCCGGGAATGCGCCAGAGGTAAACGCTGGATGCGCCAACCTGCGCTTTCTGCTCGGGTACCCAGTCGCCCATATCGAACGCGTGCGACACCACGCGCGTGCCGGGCTGCAGGTCCTTCAGCAATTTCGGCTTGAGCTTTTCGTTGAGCCGCGTGAGCAGGTAAAGCGTGACCACCGTCGCCTCTCCGATGTCGGCTTCGAACAGATCGCCTTCGACGAAGCGCACCTTGTCGGTGACCTTGGCGGCTTTCGCGTTCGCGTTCGCTTCCGATATGCGCTTGGGATCGATGTCGATACCGACGGCGCGCACGCCATATTTCTGAGCGGCCGTGATGACGATGCGACCATCTCCGCAGCCGAGATCGTAGACCACGTCTTTCGAAGTGACTTTCGCCATCTCCAGCATTTTGTCGACGACGTCGTTCGGGGTCGGCACGAATATCACGTCCGGGCTGCGGCGTGCCGGCGCCGTTTGCGCGAGCAGGATGCGGTACGGCTCGTAGGCGTGTGCGATGCCGGCCGCGCCGGCTGCGGCGAGCGCGCCGAGTAACTGTCTGCGATGCATGCTGATGAGCTCCTTCGAGAGAAACGAAAAGACGCCGCAGGGCGCCGCTGAAGCTTAACAGACTCCGGCTGCCCGGGGCGAGCTCAGGGGACCCGCACGCTGTTCATGCGGGCGAGAATAGTCGAGGTGCGGCGCTCGAGGTATGCGGTGTGATGACCGGGCCCATAGCGGCGTGGACTGGGCACGATTGCGGCAAGGCGCGCCGCCTGCGCCGGCGCGAGCTCCGCCGCCGCAATGCCGTAGTGATAGCGCGCGGCGGCCTCCGCGCCGAACACCGCTTCGCCCCATTCGATCACGTTGAGATACAGCTCGAGGATGCGGCGCTTGTCCATGATGAGCTCGATCATCACGGTGATGACGGCTTCCTGCGCTTTACGCCACCACGTGCGATCGCCCGACAGGAACAGGTTCTTGGCGAGTTGCTGCGAGATCGTCGAGCCGCCGGAGACGATTTCGCCCTCCCGCAGATTCTTTTCGTACGCTTGGCGTATCCCGTACCAATCGAAACCGTCGTGCTGGAAGAACTTCGCGTCTTCTGCGGCGACCACGGCCCGCTTCAGATAGGGAGAAATTCGCGCATAAGGCACCCATGCGTAGTGGAGCTGCGCATCGGGCCGCTCCTCGCGCGTCTTTTCGAGACGCACCCGCATGAACGCGGTCGACTGTGGGTTGTAGAGAGACCAGTACCACACGCACCCGAAAAACCAGAACTGAACGAGCGTGATGCCGATCAGTACGAGCAGCACCGTGCGCCACGCAACACGCCACACGAGATTCATGCTCCGCGTCTCAGGAGCTCGATCACGGGCGCGGTCTGCGGCCGCACGCCGCGCCAGACCTGGAACGACTCGGCAGCCTGCTCGACAAGCATCCCGAGGCCATCGGCCGTTCGCGCGCCTTCGCGCTGCGCGAATTCGAGGAAAGGGGTCGCTTTGCCATACACCATGTCATAGGCCCATGCGCCGGGACTGAAGAGACCCGCAGGAAGCGGCGGCATGGCATCGTCGAGCCCTGCCGAGGTTGCATTGATCACGAGGTCGAAACGCTGACCCTGAAGCGCGGAATAACTCACTGCTGCCAGACGCTTCGCGCGCGGGTTGATCGGTTTGAAGTGCTCGCACAGCCCCAGTGCCTTATCCAGGCTGCGATTGGCGACGACCAATGTGGACGGCTCTTCCTCGAGCAGCGGGCCGCATACTCCGTACGCAGCACCCCCTGCACCCATGAGGAGCACGCGCCGCCCTCGCACAATGCAACCCAGATTGACCCGCAGATCCTGGACGAGACCTGCTCCGTCGGTATTGTCGCCGCCGATTTCACCGTCGCTAAAGGCGAGCGTATTCACGGCTTGCGCCTGCGTGGCGCGCACGCTGCACCGCTGCGCAAGCGCGTATGCACGGTGCTTGAATGGAAGCGTCACGTTCAGCCCGCGTCCGCCCTCACCCCGAAAGCGCTCAACGACGGCTTCGAACTCGTGTGCTTCCGCATACAGGGCGACGTACGTGAGATCGTGTCCGGTCTGCCGCGCGAAAGAGGCGTGGATGAGCGGCGACTTGCTGTGCGCTATCGGATTGCCGATGACGGCGTACTGATCGGGCATGAGAGGAAAACGCCTGGCCCTGCGATGATCGGGCGCAACGGTCTATTCCGACACGAAGCGGTCCGCCGCGGTGAACGTCCACCTGCGCGTGACGTAGAGGACATCGACGTCCTTTGCAATGTCCGGCGGGAAGGCAGCAAAAGGCGCTGACAGCTGCACGATGCGGCGCGCCGCATCGTCGAGTACCTTGTGACCGGACGGGCGGTTGATTTCGATCTGTTCGACCGTGCCATCCGACCTTATGGCAACCGTGACGGTCAGGTTTCCAGACAGCTTCTGATCGCGGGCCGCCTGTGGGTAGTTGAGATCGCCGATGCGCTCCACTTTCGCCCGCCAGTCCTCGACGTAGCGCGCGAAGCGATATTCCTGGGCGCGGGCGCCGACGAAGTACTTGCGCGGCCGCTGCTGATAATTGTCCCACTCGCGCGAAATTTTCGCTTCCAGTCGTGCGACTTCCAGGCTGCGCTGCATGATATCCGCAGCTTTCAACGCAGGTTTCGGCTCTTCTTCGGCGGGCGGCACCGGTTGGGGCGGCGTCGCCTTCGCTGTTTCCACCGGGGCCTGCGGTTTGGTCTGCGTCATGAATTGGCGCGCCTCGCGCTCGAGCTGCTCGACCTTGCGCTGAGCAAGCTTCACCTCAGCGTCCGATTTCTGCTGCGGCACCACGGGGAACGGGCTTTGTGCGCGCCGTTTGTCGTCAGTGTTGCCGCCGCCGTCGAGCGCGTGCTGAGCCAGCACGTCCGGCGCCGAAGGCTGTACTTTCGACTTGGCATTGACGAGCACGACCTCGAGCTTGGGAGTTCGATTCTCGAGCTGAGAGCGGCTCGCGAGCTTGAACGTGATGCCGTAAATCACGAAAACATGCAGGGCAATCGAAGCGACGAGCGCTGCGGGCAAGCGCATTCGCGTACCCGTGGACACCGAATAGGGTTCGTCTCTGCCCAGATGACGCTCGATCGCCGCGACCCGGCTGTCGAGCGCGGCAAAAGCCGCCTGCCAGCGCGCGTGCCGCGCGTGCTTGGCACGGCGCGGAAACGAGAAGACATGGGCAGCACGCTTCAGAGCCATGGCGGGATTGTACCAACCCGCACCGCCGTGCGCGTTTTAACGCCCTGTCGCTACTGTCGGGCCAAGCGCCTCAGACTCAACCAGCACATCCACGTCAGCGAGGCCGAGGGCGATCTCACGCCTGAACTCGCAGTGGAACGCGAGCTCGAGAAGGTCGATTTCGGAAACGACCAGCGCAACGCGTTTGCCCGAAGCACGGGCCGGAAGCGACGGAACGCGCGCGACGAGGGGCAACTCATCGAAGCGACACAGGTTGTCGCGCAGGACCGTGGCCTCGACGACGCTCGCCTTTTCCTGAAGCAGCCAGCGCAGGCACCAATAGCGTTCCATGGTGCGCTGGAAATCGGCATATGCCTCGTACGCCGATTCGAACTCGCGCATGATGGCCGGCAGCTGCTCATCGCCCGCGGGGTGTGGCGGTGACGCGCCTCGCGCGAGCGCGATCAACTGGCGCTGGTTGACCAAGTCCAGGTACCGGCGCAGCGGCGAGCTCGCCCACACGTACTGCTCCACGCCGAGGCCGACGTGCGCTGCCGGGACCGTCGTCATACGCACTTTGCCTCCCGCCTGGGCGCGATAGATCGCGGGCGTGGCGCTCTCTGCGAGCTCACGCCCCCACGTGCTGTTCACGTAAATCATGAGCTCCGAGACGAGCTTGTCGACCGGCGTGCCGCGCGGCCGGCGCGTGATTTGAACGCGGTCGTCCGCTACCCGAAAGCTGTATTCAGCGCGCTGCGCGCCCTCCGGTGCATCACCGCGGCGCGCCTCTTCCAGGCGCACCGCCCATTGCCACAGCGCTTTCAGCTCCCTGCCGTACGGGTGCTCGATCGGGCCCTGCTCGAGGCTCTGCGCATTGAACAGCGGCTCCAGCGTATCGTGACGCAGATTCTCCGCAATGCGCACGCGCTCGACGCGTGTCGCGAGAGACACCACTTCGCCGCGCGGCAAAAGCTCGACATACAGGGACAGCGCCGGACAATCGCGGCCGGCTGCGAGCGTGTACGTTTCGATGGCCGCTGGAGGCAGCATCGTGATCTTGCCGCCGGGAAAATACACGGTAGACAATCGCTCGCGCGCCACGTCGTCGACAGCGCTATTTGGTACGATCCCGAGCGCAGGCGCAGCGATATGGATGCCGATCCGCGTGTTGCCACTTGGGAGCGCCGTCACCGAGAACGCATCGTCAATTTCGGTCGTCGTGGCATCGTCGATACTGAACGCCACTGCATCCGACAGGGGAAGATCATCGGCGACTGCAATGGCTGCTTCGCCAAATTCCACGCCGCGGGGAAAATGCTCGAAGACGAAACGGTTGAGGTGGTAGTCGTGGGTGGAAGGGATGCCGCCACAGCGTTCGATCACGCGTACCGGCGTGATTTTAAGCGCGGTGCTCGCATCTTCGAGCGCTTTCCACTCGATCGAATTGCGGTGCGGTTTATATAACAACGCGGGCAGCATGCGCTCGAATTGCGGCGGCAGGTCACCCGCAGCGAGCTGCGTGACGTACGCATCTTTCTGCAACGCCTGCTGCTTCTTGCGCTCTACGCTTGCAAGCGCAGCCTTGAGCGCTTCTCCCGGTGCCGCTTTGTATCGCCCGCTCCCCCGCTTGTAGAAATACATCGGCGCGCCGTGCAGCTTGAGCAGCACGCTGGCCGCTTCGACGGCGCCAGGCTCATGCCCGTAATATTCGCGCGCCAATGCACTGTATTCGAACTCCTCCGAGCTCGAGCACTGCCACAGGAAATCGAGGTCGAGCTCGTCCGCGGCGCGCTGTGCGTGGCCAAGAAATTCGCCGACGGGTGGCTGCTCGAAACGGAACAACACGGCCGACGATTTGATTTTGGAGCGCTTGCCGTGCGGGGCTTCGACCTGAAGAGAAGTGTTGTTGTCGGCGAGGACCGCGCCGACCTTGAGCGTGCCTTCCTCTTCGTAGAAAACGTTCATGCAGCTTTCGGCGCGGGGGCCAGGGGACGAAAAAAAGGACGCAGCCGAAACGGCTACGTCCGCGATTATAGTCGACGCCGGGTGCCGCGGTGTACTGCCGCAGCTACTTCATAGGCATATCGAAGACGTCGTGAGAATCGGAATGTGCGGGCACTCCGGTACCGGCGGATTGCACGTCTCCACTCACCATGTGCAGTCGGTTTCCGACCACGGCGCCCGCCAGTCCATGTCGGGAGACCGGCATGGACGGCAGTACGGTCCAGGCATTGGCCGCGGGATCGTATGCTTCAAGCGCCCGGAACGTGTACATGCGTTGCGCATCCTGACCTTCGCCACCCGCTACGTAAATGCGGTTCTGAAAAACACCCGAGGCCATGGCGCTGCGCGCAGAAGGCATTTTCGCGCGCGACGGCCCCCATGCATCGGCCGCGACGTCGTACTCCTCCACAACGTCGATATTGGTGCTGCCGGCGCTGATGTAAGCGGACCCGACGCGTCCTCCGATGACGTACACTTTTCCGTTGACTGATCCCGCCGTCGCATGATTGCGCGGAGTCGGCATGGCGCTGCGCTCGCGCCAGGTGTTCGTCGCGGGATCGTATTCTTCGACTGTGCCGACCGACCGATGCGGCCGTTGCGGATGCACCATCGTCTCTTTCGAGCCGGGGTGCGTGGTGGCTCCGCCAATTACGTACATGCGATCGCCGACCGTCACGGCCACGGGCGAGCCGCGCTTGGTTGGCACCGGCGTAAGCGCTTTCCAGCTGTCCGTTGCGGGATCGTACTCCCATGCGTTGTTCACGGGCTCCCAGCCCGCCGGTTCCGAATCGGGATACTTGAAACCGCCGAACGCGTAGATCTTGCCTTTGTACTCGGTGAACGCCACGTGATGCGTAAGCAGCGGCATCGATTTCTTCTTCGTCCACTTGTTTGCGAGGGGGTCGTACTCGTACACCATTCCGATCGGTTTCCAACCGGTGCAAGGCCGCAGAACACGTACATCTTTCCGCCCGCGGCTATGCCGAGCAGCTCTTCAGCCGGCTCGGGAAATGGCGCGAGCTTGGCCCACTTTTGCGCATGCGCAACGCACACGAAACACACCGTGAAGACAAACGCCGCACAGGCGGCGCGTAAGGCGTGCGACGAGATCGACATCACTCCTCCTTGTTTCAAGGGATACGCGCGTTAGAGTCTTGTTCGTGACGCTGCGACGCGCGGATGCCTATTCATGCTACGGCACCACCCCGCAGAACGCGAGCGCGCGGTCAACGTAGTTAGCGAAGTCGCCGAAGCCGTGGTCTCCGCCTTCGATCACGATTTGCTCGCAGCCGCGATACCGCTCGACCGCATCGCGATAATCGAGCACTTCATCGCCGGTGCGCGTGATAAGCAGATAGCGCTCCGGCGTGATGCGTTCGACCTCGAGCTTTCGCAATGCAGCGACGTGCTCGCGGGTGAACTCGTACGGCACTCCGGTATAGAGATTCGTCTGCGGACCGATCGCGCCGCTCAAGAGCTCGTATGCCCGGACCGCCGGATTGACGAGTACGGTCTTGAGCCCGTGCTTCTCTGCCAGCCACGTTGCGTAGAAGCCGCCGAGCGAGCTGCCGATGAGACACGGCTTGTGCGGTCGGTGTCGAAGCACGAGCGCCTCGAGCAGAGTGATCGCTGCGCGTGGATCTGGAGATAGATCCGGACAGAGAAAGTCGGCTTCGCGACCGAGCGCCGCCATCCGCGTACGCGTGAGACGCGCCTTGAACGAGCGTGCAGAGCTGTTGAAGCCGTGGATGTAGATCAGCACCGTGAATCCTAAAGCCGGAAGCATCGAGCGCAGCCGCGCGGCGGCACTGGATCGATGCGTCGCTATCCGAGCTGCCGCGCGATGCCGAGCAGCATCATGTCGCTGTTGGGCGGGCCGATGAGCGACAAGCCTATGGGGCAGCCGTTCAGCTTGCCCAGCGGCAAGCTGAGCTGAGGCAGCCGCGCAAGTCCCGCTATACAAAGCAGCGTCAGCGCGCGCGTCCGGAAATCCTCGGTGGCTTTGGGATCGGCATTGCGCACCGGCGCAATATCGGGAACGGTGGGGAGCGCCAGCACTGCATCATCGCCGAGAAGCGCCGTCATGCGACGCGCGACAACTTCGCGCTTGGTCCGCGCGGGGGCGGCGTCGCATTCACCGATCGTCGATGCCCATTGCACGCGCTGCTTCACACCCGGTCCGAGTTGAGGATCCACTTCCCGCACCCACGCGCCGTGCTGTCGCCAGATCTCGTAGCCTTGCAGGGGCCTGAAAACATCCAGCCATGCGCCTAATCCTTCAGCGCTCAACGTTACGCGCTGCGGCTTACCGAGAAGCGCGATGACACGCTCGAGGCCGGGCTGCAGCGCGGCCGCCGCGGCTGGACCGGCGCAGTCGAAGGCATCGTCCGCTACGAGGAACCGCCCCGGCAGCACCGAGTCCGGATCTTCTTCGAGCAATACCGCGCCGACGCGCTCAAGCACCCGGGCATCGCGCGCAAACCAGCCGGCAGTGTCGAAGCTAGGTGCGAGCGCACACGCGCCTTCCAGCGAGATGCGACCGTGGGTCGGCCGCAATCCGTGAATGCCGCAGAAGCTTGCCGGCGCCCTGACCGAGCCGCCGGTGTCGCTGCCCAGTGCGAAATCGACGAGACCGCCCGCGACCGCCGCCGCCGAGCCACTGGAGGAGCCGCCGGGAATGCGTCCGGGGGCATTCACGTTCACGGGCGTTCCATAGTGGGCGTTCTCGCCATTCAGGCTAAACGTAAGCTCGTCGGTCTGCGTCTTGCCGAGCATATCGGCGCCGGCCTCGAGCAGCCGCTGCACGATCGGTGCCGTGCGTGTAGCCGGTGCATGCGTGCGCAGCCAGTCGGGGCTGCCGAAACCGGTTTTGTGACCCGCGACGTCGTAGATATCCTTCGCACCGAACTCGAGGCCGGCGAGCGGTCCTTCGCCCGCGCCGCGCAAGGCCACGTGTGTGTGGCGGCAGAAAGCGCCGAGCGCATCGTTCGGGATCGTATCGGTCATGACTGCTCCAGTTGCCTGATCAACTTCTCGTGGATTCCTCCGAAAGCGCCGTTGCTCATGATGAGAACGTGATCGCCTACGCGGCTCTCGCGCGCAAGCTCGCCGGCCAGTTCGTCGAGATTGTCGTGCACCGAAGCCTTGTCTCCTAATGGCGCAAGTGCCGCGCGCGCGTCCCAGCTGAGATTTGCGCCATAGCAATAAACGCGATCCGCAGCAGCGAGGCTACGTGCGAGTGCCTGTTTCATCATGCCGAGCTTCATCGTATTCGACCGCGGCTCGACGACCGCGATGATGCGTTCGCCATTCACTTTGGCGCGCAAACCGGCGACGGTCGTTTCGATCGCCGTGGGGTGGTGTGCGAAATCGTCGTACACGGTCACGCCGCGCACCGTCCCGCGCACTTCCATGCGCCGTTTGACGTTTTCGAAGCGGCCGAGCGCCTCGATCGCAACGCTCGGCGGCACGCCTGCGTGTCGCGCGGCGGCAATCGCAGCGAGTGCGTTCGAGCGATTGTGCACGCCGATAAGATTCCAGCGCACAGTCCCGCACGCGTCACCCTTGAAAAGCACTTCGAACGCACCGACGCTTGCTGCTGCCTGTGCCCGCCAGCCGCTCTCGGCGTCGAAGCGCTCGACAGGCGTCCAGCACCCGCGCTCGAGCACCCGTTCGAGCTGCCCGTCAGCGCCGTTTGAAACGATCAATCCGCTCGCCGGAAGCGTGCGCACGAAGTGATGGAACTGCGTTTCGATGGCAGCCACGTCGGCAAAAATGTCGGCGTGGTCGAATTCGAGATTATTGAGGATTGCGGTACGCGCAGGGTAATGCACGAATTTCGAACGCTTGTCGAAGAAAGCCGTGTCGTACTCGTCGGCTTCGAGAACGAAGAACGACGCGTCGGAAAGGCGCGCCGATATGCCGAAGTTCTCCGGTACGCCGCCGATCAGGAACCCCGGCTTCAAGCCGGCGTGCTCGAGTATCCATGCGAGCATCGCGCTCGTGGTCGTTTTGCCGTGCGTGCCGGCGACAGCGAGCACCCAGCGGCCTTGAAGCACGTTCTCGCGCAGCCATTGCGGTCCGGAAACGTATTCCAGAGAGCGATCGAGGATTGCTTCCATCAGAGGGTTGCCGCGCATGACGACATTGCCGATGACGTACACGTCGGCGTTCAGACGCAGCTGTTCGGCGCCGTAGCCTTCGATCAACTCGATACCCTGCGCGGCGAGCTGCGTGCTCATCGGAGGATAAACGTTCGCGTCGCAACCGGTGACTTTGTGACCGGCCGCGCGTGCAAGCGCGGCGATGCCGCCCATGAAGGTGCCGCAGATACCGAGAATATGGATGTGCATCAGGGAAATTTCATGCGCAACGTGCGCTGCACCTACGCTGTCGTTGTAGCCTCGGCCGCTTCCGCCGCCGGCTCATACGCGAGCACCGGACTTATCCAGCGTTCGATCTCGCCGCGCGGCATGTTCTTGCGGCGCGCATAGTCGGTGACCTGATCGCGGTCCACTTTGCCCACCGCGAAGTAGCGCGAATCGGGATGCGCGAGATAAAAACCGCTCACCGACGACGCCGGATACATCGCGTAGGACTCGGTCAGACGTATTCCGGCGCGCCCGGCATTGAGCAGCTCGAACAACGCACCTTTTTCGGTGTGATCCGGGCACGCGGGATAGCCGGGCGCCGGGCGTATGCCTGCATATTTCTCGGCGATGAGCTCGTCCTTGTCCAGCCGCTCGTCTTTCGCGTAACCCCAGAACTCCATACGCACGCGCGCGTGCAAAAGCTCGGTGTACGCCTCTGCCAGTCGATCGGCCAGCGCTTTCAGCATGATCGCCGAGTAATCATCGTGCCGACTCTCGAAAAGCTCGAGCCGCTTTTCGATGCCGATCCCGGCGGTCACCGCAAATGCCCCGATGTAGTCCGGAACGCCCGATTCCTTCGGCGCTACGAAATCGGCCAGACACAAGTTGGGATTGCCTGTGGGCTTTGCGGTCTGCTGGCGCAGGTTATGCCAGGTCATGAGCACTTTGCGCCGCGACTCGTCCGCATAAATCTCGATGTCTTCGTGATTGACACGTGCGGCCGGAAACAGCCCGAATACGGCGCTCGCCGTGAGCCAGCGGCCCTCGATGATTTTCTTGAGCAGTGCCTGGCCTTCGGCGAGAACACTCCGCGCCGATTCGCCGACGATCGCATCTTCGAGTATCGCCGGATACGGGCCGGAAAGCTCCCACGTCTGGAAAAAAGGCGCCCAGTCTATGTATTCGGCAATTTCGGCGAGATCGTAATTCTTGAGCAGTTTCACGCCGAGCGTCTCGGGCTTGGGCGGCGCATAGTTTTTCCAGTCGACCTTGAATCCGTTCTCGCGCGCGCGGCCGATCGCGACCATCGTCGGTCCTGCCTTCGCTTCGTGCTGTACCTTGATGCGGGCGTACTCGGCATTCACGTCAGCGACGTAACCGGCACGCAGATCGTCCGAAAGCAGGTTGCTGCAGACCGACACACAGCGCGACGCGTCCGGCACCCACACGACCGGCCCTTTGTAGTGCGGTGCAATCTTGACGGCGGTATGCGTGCGCGAAGTCGTCGCGCCGCCGATCAGCAGCGGGATGGTGTATTCCTCGCGCTGCATGTCGCGCGCGTTGTGCGCCATTTCCTCGAGCGACGGCGTGATGAGCCCGGACAAGCCGATGATGTCCGCGTTGTGCTCGCGCGCGACTTCAGAGATTTTTTTCCACGGCACCATGACGCCCAGATTGATCACTTCATAGTTGTTGCACTGGAGCACGACGGCGACGATGTTCTTGCCGATATCGTGCACATCGCCTTTGACCGTTGCGAGCACGATCTTGCCTTTCGGCCGCGAATCCCCCGCTGCGGCTTTCTCCGCCTGCAGGTAAGGCTCGAGATGGGCGACCGCCTGCTTCATCACGCGCGCCGATTTCACGACTTGCGGCAGGAACATCTTGCCGGAACCGAAGAGATCGCCCACCACGTTCATGCCGTCCATGAGCGGGCCTTCGATGACGTGTATGGGACGCCCGTATTTGATGCGCGCCTCTTCGGTGTCCTCGACTATGTAATCGGCAATCCCGCGCACCAGCGCATGCGTGAGCCGCTCCTCGAGTGTGCCTTTGCGCCACTCGAGCTCCTGCGCTTCGACTTTCGCCTGACCTTTCACGGTTTCGGCGAAAGTGACCATGCGCTCGGCAGCGTCGGGCCGGCGGTTGAAAATGATGTCCTCGACGTGGCTTAGCAGGTCCTTGGGAATTTCGTCGTACACGCCGATCTGGCCCGCGTTCACGATCGCCATCGTGAGACCGGCTTTGATTGCGTGATAGAGAAACGCGGTGTGTATCGCTTCGCGCACGGGGTTATTGCCGCGGAACGAGAACGATATGTTCGAAAGCCCCCCGCTCACGCGCGCGTACGGCAGATTTTCGCGTATCCAGCGCGTCGCCTTGATGAAATCGACGCCGTAATTGCTGTGCTCTTCGATGCCGGTCGCGATGGCAAAAATGTTGGGGTCGAAAATAATGTCTTCAGGCGGGAAATGGACCTCGTCGACGAGGATGCGATAGGCCGCCTGGCAGATTTCTATCTTGCGCTCGAGCGAGTCGGCCTGGCCTTTCTCGTCGAACGCCATCACGATGACGGCCGCGCCGTAGCGCTTCGCAAGACGCGCCTGCCGGACGAACTCTTCCGCGCCTTCTTTCATGCTGATCGAGTTGACGACCGATTTCCCCTGTACGCACTTCAGTCCCGCTTCGATCACGTCCCACTTCGAGGAATCGATGACGACCGGCACGCGGGAGATGTCGGGCTCGGCTGCGACGAGGCTCAGGAATTTCACCATCGCCGCCTTGGAATCGAGCATCGCCTCGTCCATGTTGACGTCGATCATCTGCGCGCCGTTTTCGACCTGCTGCCGCGCAACCGACAACGCCTGCGCGAAATCGCCTGCCAGGATCAGCTTGGAGAAGCCGGGCGAGCCCGTCACGTTCGTGCGCTCCCCGATATTCACGAACAGCGTGTCGTCGCCGATGTTGAAAGGCTCCAGTCCGGAGAGCCGCGTGCGGCGCTCGATTTGCGGAACCTTGCGCGGGGGGAGTCCGTGGAGCGCCTGGGCAATCGCGCGGATATGCTCGGGTGTCGTGCCGCAACAGCCGCCGGCGACATTCACGAATCCACTCTGAGCAAATTCGCGGAGGAACGCAGCCGTCTCCCCCGGCGTCTCGTCGTAGCCGGTCGGAGCAAGCGGATTGGGCAAGCCTGCATTGGGGTAGGCGCAGACATAGGTATCCGCGATCGCTGCGATTTCCTCGATATACGGTCGCATCAGCTTCGCGCCGAGCGCGCAATTGAGACCGATCGTGAAAGGCTTCGCGTGACGCACCGAGTTCCAGAACGCTTCGGGCGTCTGGCCTGAAAGCGTGCGGCCGGACGCGTCCGTAATCGTGCCGGAAATCATCACCGGTATACGCCGCCCGGTGCGCTCGCAGAAGTCTTCGATTGCGAAAAGCGCCGCCTTGGCGTTCAGCGTGTCGAAAATGGTCTCGAGCAAGAAGAGATCCACACCGCCGTCGGCGAGCCCGCGCAGCGATTCGCCGTAAGTCTGGACCAGCTCATC
The DNA here is from genome assembly GCA_035525455.1 of Burkholderiales bacterium. Classification (GTDB taxonomy): domain Bacteria; phylum Pseudomonadota; class Gammaproteobacteria; order Burkholderiales; family SG8-41; genus JAQGMV01. The sequence continues at coordinate 1,371 of DATLEF010000014.1, read as the reverse complement.
GAACGTAACGTTGCGATAGCCCGGATCGTTCACGTCGGGTGAAATGGACGCAGTGCGGTTCGTCGGACCTAAGGCACCCGCCACGAAGCGCGGTAGCGCGCGGTTCCGCGCCTCGAACGCATCGGCCGCGGCGCGCGCAAGCTGCGCTGCCTGCAGGTTGAGCTCGTACACGAGGTCCTGCATGTGGTAGTCGGCCTGCGCGATCGCGGTCGAGTTGAACGTGTTGGTCTCGATGATGTCGGCGCCGGCCGCGAGGTACTGCTCGTGGATCTCGCGAATGATCTGCGGCTGCGTGAGTACGAGGAGATCGTTATTGCCTTTGACGTCGTGCGGGTGATCTTTGAAGCGCTCGCCCCGATAGCCGGCTTCGTCGAGACGATAGGCCTGGATCATCGTACCCATCGCGCCGTCCAGGATGACTATGCGCGATCGGAGGGCGGCTTCGAGCTCGGGAAGGCGATTGGGACTCATTGGGGATTATGGCGCCGGGACCGGCGGAAGCTGCTGATTTGAAAGCGTCTAATGTTATCACGCACGCTCGCCGGCCACATTCCGTGCGAAGCGCGACACTTGCATGTGCGAGCTGACCGCGCGTAGCGGCGTTGTCAGGAAAAGCCTTACTGTGTTTGTCAGTCATGCCCTACAGCGTTGTAGGTGACCGTTAGCTAGGTTAGTCGAGGCGTGGAGGACGCGCCAGCGTGCACCCCGAAGGATGGACGCAGGGTTTATTGCTTCGAGGCGACTACTTTACCTCCACCACCATCGAAAGCCCATTCACAGTGAGAGGAATCCGTCATGCAATCGAACAAACTGACAACAAAGCCGGAAAATGAAGTCGTTTCTGCAATTCACACGCTGGATCTCGAGTCGGTCAAGGCGAGACTCATGGACGACGAGCTCGGTGAAGGCTGGACGCCGGAATATGCGGACAGCATCGAGCAGGCATACAAGAGATATCTGACCATGCTCGTGAAGTACCAGGACTACGCCGAAACGATCATGCTCGCAAAGGATGTCGACGAGTTCTGGCATACGCACATCCTGCAGACGCTGAAATACAGCGAGGACTGCCAGCGCGTCTTCGGCACCTATCTGCACCACAACCCGCATGTGGGGCCGCGCACATCAGAAGATCTGGACAAACGCGCTGAACAGGCAGAGGCCACGCGGCGGCTTTATGAGCGCGAATTCGGTCAGGGTGCCGGCGCCGAGGCGGCCTGGGCAGGCGCGGTGATCACATCAGCCAATGCCGCTTCCCTCCGGCCGGCAACCGCCTGGTCGAGCGCCGCCATCAAAGCCGAGCACGCCGCGTGGTCGAGCGCCGCCATTAAAGCGGAGAACGCTGCGTGGTCGAGCGCCGCGATCAAAGCC
>DATLEF010000010.1:0-22423 GCA_035525455.1 Burkholderiales bacterium | reverse complement strand
GAGATAGATGTCCGCGGCGTCTTTCCAGCGCACGCTGTGGTCGTAGCGCAGGAACGCGTACACGCTTCCCGATTCGGGCGTGATCGTCGCGTTGAATGTCGCGAAGTAAAGGCCCGCCCACGCAGCTATGACCGTGGCGAGGCTGATCGGCCACCGCCGGCGTATGTGTTTGCGCGCGAGCGCCGCGTACAGGACGAAGGCTGCGGCCGCGATGAGCAGCGCGACACCGATCCACAACGGGTAGGCGAGCACCAGACGATCCGCGCCGCCTGAGACGTGCATGAGCGGAGACATGAGCGCTGCATGATAGCATTCCGGCGCGCCCGGGAGCGGCACGACGCGGGCAGTGAATCGACAAGGCAATGCAATGACCAAACGCATGAAGACGAAGCGCGCTACTCCAGGCAAAGCGGGCGCACATCGCGCGCACAACGTGGTGCGTCAGGGGAGCATGGCGCGCACGATGGGCGTGCGGCTCCTGAGCGTCAGCAAAAAACGCGTCGTCGCAGAGTTGCCCGTTGCTGACAAGCACCTCAATCGTTCGGGCCGCGTCGCCGGCGGCGCGCTCATGGCTTTCGCGGACGTGCTCGGCGCAACCGGGACCGTGGCGAATCTGCCGCCCGGTCATCGCACGACCACGCTTGAATCAAAAACGAATTTCTTCGCCGCTGGCGTGGGACCGGTGCTGAAGGCCGTGTCGAAACCGCTGCACATCGGACGCACGACCATGGTGTGGCAGACGACGATACGCGATACCGATCGCCGTCTCGTGGCGATCGTCACGCAGACCCAGATGGTGCTCCCGGCAGAACGTAAACCTTAAGCGAAGGAAGGGAGGCGGAGGGAAAACTTAGGTTTCCCTCTGTTTGTTCTCCGCTTGGTTTACGTCCACGGCCACTCCGTGGACATAAACCATATGACCGCCGAGCCATCCGGAGGCTATCAGCAAGGTGATGCCCACGACGGAAAACGCGAGCGGCAGCCCGGCGATTGCGCCGCCGTTCACACGCATACCGAAGTTCATGGCGTAGAGCACGACGACGGTGACGTTGAGCGCCATGTGCGTGAGCGCGAGCTTCTTCGGCGTTCCGCGCAACGAGAGCATGTCTATGATCCCCGGAACTGCCGCGGCGATCGCGCCGAGGAGCCCGGCGAGCATTGCCCAGAAGCTCACGATCGCCCAGTGCGTAGCGCCGGCGCCGAGCACGAACGCGGCATCGCACCCCAGAGAAAGTACCCAGCAGCCGATCGGTATCGGCACGAGCATCGGATGTATCGGGTGTCGCGCGATTTGGGCGGGCGTTCGCATCTTCGACTCCGGGAGTTCGTTGCAGGCGCGGCTATCATAGCCGAGAAGGAAGATAAAATCAGGCACGATCCGAAAGAGGGAGGGGCGATGATAAGAAAGCTGAGAACGCAGCGAGACGATCAACAATGGATGCTCGACCTCGCGCTCAACATGCGCGGGCGCGTGCAGAACTTCGAGCGCGACGACCTCGAGGTGCCGCAGGGTAGGCGCGCGCGCAATTACCGCATGCTGCCCAAGGTGTGGCGCGAAGCGGCGGAGCGTCACGAAGCGCTGGCGAAACGCGCCGAATCACGCGGCGCCAATGCGACTGCGACCGCGCATTACGATCACGCCATCGAAGCGTATCGCATGGCGCAGCATCCGATCTATTTCGACAATCATCCAGTCAAGAAACAGCTCTATCGAAAGCTCTCGGAAATGGTCGACCGCCGCTCCGGAGTCGCCGACTATCCGATCGAGCGCGTTGAAGTGCCGTTCGGACGACGGCAAGACGATTTCGTGCCTGTTTCATCTGCTGCCCGATCGCCGTAAAGCGCCAGTGGTTAGCCGCGCACCGTCATGCCTTTCGCGACTTCCTCGTCGAAGAATCGAGCCCGCCCAGGTTCGGGATGCCCCACAACGCGGTTTTTCAGTGCAGTGGAATCAACGTTGCGCGTCCTCGGCCCGCATGGCGCCACGCGGAGCACTTCGAGTGTGGCAGATTTCACAGATGCATCCTTATCACTCGAAGCGTCGATCAACAGGGGTACGCAGATTGCAACAAGCGTCACCGACCATTCAGATAACAGGGAGCCGCGTAGATGATGAACCAAAAGGTTTCAGCTTCGCCGCCGACCAGCGGTGCATCGTTCACGGCACGAGTAGTTCGGTCTATTGTTCCGCCACAGCTTATATGCGGATTGCGGCAAGCGGCAGAACATCCCTTAGATCGTTTATTGCGTGAAGAAGAGCACGAACTCGTCCGATTGGGCCTGATGCGCGTGTGGCGTGAGATGCTTATTGTGACGGAGCATGGGCGCGAGGTCTTGGCAGCTGAGCCGATGAACCGTAGCCAGTGCGCGAGCGCGTTCTACTGCTTGGTCGGGTTTTAATGCGTGGAATTTTGGTCGACGGTTACGTTCGCGTTCTGCGCCCATATCGGTCTTGATCTTCTGCCAGCGCTTCGTTCTGCCGGCGCTAGAGATGGAACGAGCCGCATCCTTTGCGACAATCCCTTCAAGCTCGGGCTGCAAGGCAAGTTGCCATAACTGGCTATGAAAGCTTTGCGTAAGGCAGCTGTGCGATACACACGAGCCATGCGCGTGATGCTCGCGACTGCCTTGAGAAGCAATGGCTCGTCGTCGAGGAGGTAGGCGCGCACGGGACGATTATCGTGTCGTAATAACAGGAGCCAAACTCATGAAGCGTATCCAACAGGGTTTCACGCTGATAGAACTGATGATCGTCGTTGCGATCATCGGCATATTGGCCGCAGTTGCGCTACCGGCATACCAGGACTATACGATCCGCGCGAAGGTATCCGAGCTGGTACTGGCAGCGAGCGGACCCAAGACAGCCGTTGCCGAAAAGGCCCAGGCAGACAACGCGCTTACGGCAGCCGGCGTGGGCCTGACCATTACCGTCGTCGGCAAAGTTACTGGCGGCAGTGTGTCGGACGGTGGCGTCATTACGGTCGCGGGGTCTAACGCGGCAACCTCCGTCGGGACAACCGTTTCGATCGTTCTTACGCCCTCCTTGGGAACGACCGGGGTCGTAACCTGGGCTTGCAGCGCTGGAAGCACAGCGCAGTTCAAATTTGTGCCGGCAGAATGCCGCCACTAAGTTGATTTCGAAGCTCCGTCAACCCCCTCGCCCGAGGGGTTTTTTTTTGTGCAGTCGACCGTCTAAAGCGAGGATGGGGACTTTCTGTTCACTCGAGCGTGCGGTTTCCGTCCGCCTGCCGGCGTTCTTCGCCGGTCGGCCACGGCACGAAACCATGCTGGCCCGCGTCGAGTATGCAGTCGGCGAGCGTGGGAAAGCCGGCTTCGGAGGTATTTTCCTTGCCTTCGCTGTCCACCATCTGCCATGACCAGGAGTTGCCGCTGTGCATGCGGAAACTCCACTTCTTCCGTCTTTCCGTGGTCATAATACGCAACCCGCCCAGTTGAGATACGTGCCTAAGAATAGCCTTCAGCGCGGCGCAAATCCAGAGCACAAACCGCTATCCGGAGATAATGATGAACGACACCGAACCCGCTAACGCACTCAACGATCGCCGCTTTGTCGACATGACCTCCAAGGAACGCCTTGTGTTTATCGGCAAGGCATTCGTTTTTATTGTCTCCGGCGGCTTCATCTTCCCCACGATCTGGGTCGACTGACGCGCGCGGCAAGCTTCTCGTACAAACGGAGTGCACATGCTGAAGAAGATCTTGCCGGCCAGCGTGCTTCTCTTCGCGGTCACAATGGCCGCGCATGCGCAGAGCTATCCCGAAAAGCCGATCCGCGTGATCGTGCCTTTCGCGGCAGGAACGGGTACGGACATCCTCGCGCGCATCGTGACCGAGGAATTGCGCGCCGCATGGGGTGCGAATTTCGTGATCGACAATCGCGCCGGAGCGTCGGGGCAGATCGCGGCCGAGCTCGTCGCGAAAGCGAACCCCGACGGCTACACGCTCTTCCTCAGCACGAACACGCCGCACTCCGCCAACCCGTTTCTGTTCAAGAAGATCAACTACGACCCGATCAGGGATTTCACCGCAATCTCGCGCATGATCTATTACGTCTTCATACTCGCGGTCAGTCCGAATCTGGGCGTGAAGAACGTGCCTGAGCTGATCGCGTACATCAAGGCGAACCCCAGCAAGACCTCGTATGCGTTCGGCAACAGCACGGGGCAGGTGAACGGCGCTTATTTCGCGAGCGCGGCGAAACTCGATTCGCTGCCGGTCCCGTACAAGAGCACGCCGCCTGCAATGACCGATCTCGTCGGCGGGCGCGTGCAATGGATGTTCGTCGACACAGCGTCGAGTCAGGGACACGTGAAAGCGGGGCGGCTGCGCGCGATCGCATTGATGGGCGACAAGCCTTCGCAGACCATGCCCGACTTGCCCGCGGTGGGCGCTACAGTCCCCGGATTTGATACGGTGCCGTGGGCGGGCATGTTCGCACCGGTGCGTACGCCGAAGCACATCATCGCGAAGCTCAACGCTGAAATCGTGAAAGCCATCGAAAAGCCCGCGATCGCTCAACGGTTGAGCGACAGCGGATTGCAGCCGGCACCGAGCACGCCCGCGGAGCTCGAGCAGTTCGTGAAACAGCAGCTCGTCGCCTGGGGCAGGAAAATCAAGGACGCCGGAATCCAGCCGGAGTAGTGCATCGGCGCGGATAACGGCGCGAAAACGGCGATGGATTGCCGTCCCCCGGCAACGGGGCGTAGCCTTTCCTTCGTTGCGAAACCGTTTCTTACCGCAGTCTTGGGAGATCGTCATGAACATCAAAGCCGCGAATGGCGTTGCACGGATACTGAAAGCCGAGGGGATATCCTGGATCAGCTGCTATCCCACGAGCCATATAAACAACGCGTGCGGCGAAGAAGGCGTGCCGATCTACATGATGGGTGAGGAGCGTTTCGGGGTCGCGGTTGCCGACGCCTATTCGCGCGTGACGTGCGGCAAGAGAATCGGCGCCTGCACGGCGATGGCGAGTCTCAACGCCGCGGGCATCCAGATGGCATTCGGCGCGATCGCGCAGGCGTGGGAGGATTCGTCGCCGGTGCTGATCATGGCGGAAGGCGTCGCCCAGGGCGCGAGCCGGCATACGCACTTCGACATTGCGGAAGCGCTGAAGCCCGTCACCAAGTGGGTGGGTAAGATCGATCGCGCGGAGCTCGTTCCCGACTACATGCGCCGCGCCTTCACGCACCTGCGCTCGGGACGGCCCGGCCCGGTGCTGCTGCTCGTGCCGAGCGACCTCGGTGAATACGACGAGGACAAATACCCGTACAAGCCGGTGAAGGGCTGGCGCGCCGGTCCCGACCCGGACGACGTCAACGCAGCAATCAAGGCGTTGCGCGCCGCAAAGGATCCACTCCTGTACGTCGGTGAAGGCGTGTACTACGCCGATGCCACTGCGGAGCTTCTGCAATTCGCAGAGCTTGCCCACGTGCCGGTGCTGACCACCCTCAAGGGCAAGGGCGCGTTCCCCGAGAACCACCCCCTTTCAGTGGGTGTGCGCGGTGCTCTCGCCGCGCATTATCTGAACAAGTGCGATCTCCTCTTTTCCATCGGCTCGAGCCTTTTTCCCAACCGCTTCAGCCATGCCGTCCCCGAGCCGCAGAAGAAAGCGATCGTGCAATGCACCGTGGACACGCTCGACATCAACAGGAGCTACGAGACGCGTCACGCGGTCATCGGCGATGCGAAGCTCACACTACAGGCGCTGACCGCCGAGCTTTCGAAACAGGGGCCGAAGAAAAATCCGGAGCTGCTCGACGAGATCAGCGCCGGGAAAAAAGAGTTCATGGCGAAATTCCGCCCGTTGATGGAGTCGAATGAAAAGCCGATCAACCCCTACCGGGTGATCGGCGATCTTATGAAGGTGCTCGATCCCAAGTCTTCATTCGTGACCGGGGACTCGGGCAACACGCGCGATCAGACGAGCACGGTGTACGAAGCGCAGATCCCGCGCGGCCATCTGGGCTGGGGTAACGTCTCGACGCTGGGATTCAGCTTCGCGGGCGCGTTTGCAGCCAAGCTCGCCTACCCGGAGCGGCAGTGTGTGAACATCACGGGTGACGCGGGCGTGTGCTACATGATGGGCAGCTTCGAAGCGGCGGCCCGATACCGCGTCGGCATCACGACGCTCCACATCAACAACGGCGGCTACTCAGGATACGGCCCGGGATTCTGGGGCAAGGGGCACGACCCCTACACCTGGAAAGTTTCCGATCACGACTCGGTGTGCATGGCGGCGATGGCGCGCGCCGTAGGCTTCCACGCCGAAGACGTAACCGAGCCCTCGGAGATCATTCCTGCGCTGAAGCGCGCGTTCGATGAAAACGCCAAAGGCCGCCCGGCGTTTCTCGAGTTCATCTCTTCGCACCACCCGGTTCACGGGGGCTGGGTCGGCCGGTAGCGCCGCTCGCCTGAAGGCTCGGGCCTCGGCGCTCACGAACAGAGGGACCCGACCGCTCCGCTACCTTCCACGGTTTCCCTCCGTAACCTCCCTTCCCCCAACGATCGCGCCGCTACCCTTACGGTCCTTCGACTCTAAAGCCTTTCCTGCGGAGCATCGCGACCACGCTGTCGGGCCCCGCAAGGTGTGCCGCGCCGACCACGATCATATGCGTGCGTCCGTCCGCGATCATTCTTTCGATTTGCGGCAGCCACCTGTCGTGGCGATCGTTGATCATGCGCTGTCGCAGCACCGGAAATTCGTTGATGCCTTGGTTGAGTGTTCTTTCGAGCGCCGCTACATCACCGCTGCGATAGGCTGTCAGCAGCTCGCCGAGCCGCTGCGGCATCTCGCGAATTTGCCGCAGCGTGACCGCCATCAGCTCAATTTCCTGGGCGCGCGTGAGGTCGGCAAACACTCTTATCTGCGTCTCGTTGGATTCGAGCGCTGCGAGCGTCTTCCCGTGCGTCTGCGCCCACGCCATGACCTGCTGGTCGACGCCCTTACTGGGATCGAGGCCCTGGCTCACGACGAACTGCACGCTCAACAGCAACGCGGCCAGCCATGGGCGAAACGGGGCGAGCGGGGCTGGCGGCAATAGTAATTCGGATGCGCTGCGCTCGAATGCGGCATACGTGTCTGCAGGCAGGACGCTCGCAAGCGTCTCACCGGGCGGCAGCACGCCGTAGTTGGCAATCAGCGCCTGCATCGTCTGCGGACGTTGCGCGGCCACCAGGTCGGTCTCGAATACAACCACGCTCGCCTCGTTGAGCGCGCTCTCGACTGCCGCAGTCTTCCAGTTGACGTCCGGCGGCAGCAGATGGAACGAGCCGAACAGATAAACGTTGCTTTTGGGCCCTGCGATTTTCCACAGTGCCGGCCTGTCGACCTGTGCGGGCGCCTGTTGCGCGGCCGCTGGCGCAAAGATGAAGCTTGCCGCAAGTAATGCCGCCAGTACGCGAAAAAAGCTGCGCCGCTTCTCGATGTTCATGAGGCGTTTGGTTCCTAAGTTACGAATTCACGTGTGACTGCAATCTCGCGCATCACCGACGCTGCCGTGTGATGCAGCCGCGCTGCGTCGCTATCGCTGCCCTGCAGATACGCGCCCAGCTCGCGGCCGTGTTCGACAACCGCCGCGCCAAACGGCCGGCGCGTCTCGTCATAGCGCGCAAGAGCCGCGGTTACGTCACCGTCGGTGTCCCGCAGCGTGTCGACGAGCCGCATGGCGTCACCCGCCGCCTTGGTCACACCCATGCCGCAGTGCGGCCGCGCGACGAAAGCGGCATCGCCGAGCAAAGCGACGCGGCCGAACGCCATCCGCGGCGACTCGAGATCGAATATGGCCTGGAAGAAAGGCTGCGGCGCCCGCCGCACCACTTCGGCGAATTGCGGAGCGAGAAGGTCGTCCGCCGCGCGTCGCGCGTCGTCTATCACGTTCGGCCGCAGGAGCGGCGGCGGCACCGACATGTCGTGACGACGTCCATCGACATCGGTGCACAGCGCGGGCAGCTCGAGCGATTCACTGACCGGCCGATACCACACGAAGTTATAACAACGTTCCCCGGCGCGTGTGGAGCGCGTGAAGCCCGCAACGGGATAGCCGAGCATGTGCTCGCGCTCGGCCAGGCTGAACGCGAAGCGCGGGATGAGATCGGCGTGCGCGCGACTCGAGAGCGACTGCTCGTCGGCAAGCCCGCGCCACGCGACATAGCCGGCATATTGCGGGCGGCTTTCGGGTGCGAGCTGCGCCCGAACGCTCGAGCGTATGCCGTCGGCGCCGATCATCAGGTCTCCTTCGGCTGCCGCACCGTTGGTAAATCGCACGGCGATGTGCTCCGAACGCTCGTCCGCGCGCTCGAACGTATGCTGCCGGTGGTAGCGCTCAGCCGGAAAAGCCGACATGAGGAGCTCGTACAACCGGCCCCACGTCGTCAGACATTGCGGCAAAGGCAGCGTGGCGATCACGCGGCCGGCGCGATCGAATGCAACGCGTTCGGGAATGTCCACGCCGAAGCTCGCGTCGACGGCGATGCCGATACGCGCGAGGCACGCGAAAAGCTCGGGATGCGTGATGATGCCTGCGCCGCGCCCGACGAGATCGTCCCGGGAGTGCTCGAAGACGTGCACATCCCAACCGCGGCGCAGCAGGAGATTGGCGGCGAAAAGGCCGCCGAGCGAACCGCCGACGACGAGCGCGCGGCGAGGTCGGGCGGGACTCACTTAGGGACTCTTAGACGACTTGCGCCTCGTGTGCCGGAAAATTGAGCTCGATCGTGACCTGGCTCGGATCTTCGAAGAACACCTGGTGCAGACCGAGAGCGGGCACGGTGCGTTCGCGGAAAGGCACGGCGTGGCGCTGCAGTCGCGCTTTCACGTCGTTCAAGCCCGTCCAGCGAAAGCCATGTGGTCGACCGTGCCGGTGCCGTTCAGGCTTGCGAGGTCGCGATCGCCCAGATAGGCCTTCAGCCCTTCGGGATTCGCCGGATCGATACCGATGATGTGCACCACGCCATACGAATCCGGCGGTTGCGTCCCGTTGTACAGCCACAAGCCCGGAAAATCGAACGCGGGCCTGAACCCGGCTTTGAATCCCATGATTTCGGTATAGAAGCGGCGCGAAGCTTCGATATCGAGCGTGCGTATGGAGTAATGATCCAGTTTACCGATGGGCATAAGGCGGCTTTTCGATCGAGTGCGGCGATTTTAGCATCGCAGGGTGAGCGCGCCGATGTTCAGGAACGCTGCGCGCATCGCGCGTTACACGTCGCGCGCGTGGTTGTCGCCTTGCACAAGGCCAGCTTCGACAGCCTCGGCATACCGATTGCTGGTTGGTGCTCCGATCGCAGTCCACGCGGTCTCTGGAGGTCACATGGATCAATGGTTGTTTCTTCGCACGAGCGCCGACGACGGCACCGGTTGGCGCTGGGAAAAACATGGCGTCGACGGCGAAGTCGTCGAAGCGGGCGTACGCGCCTTCGCCGACTACTCGCAGGCGCTCGCGGACGCGATGAATCATGGCTATCTCAGCGACGTAAAAACTCTGCCATGAGTTTCTGAAGGTCCTCGTACTCGGCACGACAGCGGCAGACGCCCGGAAGTCGATTTCCGCTTCAGGGCGTCTGTGGGAGATTAACTCGCGCTTCCCCCGTTCCATCCGCCACCGAGGGCCTTGTATAAGCTCACCGCAGCTTCCAGCCGATTCAGCCGTATCTGCGCAAGCTGGTCTTGTGCGCTGAACAGCGTCCGCTGCGCATCGAGCACCGTCAGCAGATCGTCGGCGCCTTCGCGGTAACGCACTTCGGCGAGCCGCAACGCTTCGCGCGCCTGTGCCTGCACCTCAACCTGCAGCGTTTCCTGCTGCGCCTGACGGCTGGTCGCGACGAGCGCGTCCTCGACGTCCTTCAGCGCGGCCAGTATCACCTTGCGGTAGTTCTCGACGATTTCGCGCTCGCGCGATTGCGATATGCTGACCTGCCCGCGGAGCCGCCCGCCGTCGAAAATCGGCTGCAGCAGCGAGAGCGCGATGCCGACTGCACTCGTGCCCCCGCCGAGGAAGCTCAGGAGCGCTCCGCTTGCGAGGCCCGCAGATCCTGTCAATTGGATGCTCGGCAGAAGCGCCGCCCGCGCCACTGCGACATTCGCGTTCGCCGCGGCAAGCTGCGATTCCGCGCTCGCCAGATCCGGCCGCCGCACCAGAAGCTCGACAGGCAACCCTGGATTGATTTCCGGCACACTCAAGTCGGCGACGCCGGTGGCCTTGACCTCGAAGCCTTCCGGAACTTTGCCGATCAGCACCGCGAGTGCCGCGAGCGTCTGCCGCTCCTGCTGTTCGAGCGGCATCAGTGCCGCGCGCTGTGAAAGCACCGCCGCTTCCTGCCTGGACAGATCGAGCTGGCCGGCAGCGCCGTTACGCACGCGCGCCGCCACGAGGTCGCGCACGCGCTCGGCAATCGACAGGTTCTCGCGAGCGACACCGAGACGGCTTCTCAGCGACAGCACTTCGAAGTAGCTCGTCGCAACCCCGGCTATGAGTGTCAGCCGTGCCGCATCGCGATCGTATGTGGTTGCCTGTAGCGAGCTTTCCGCTCCGCGCACCTCCGAGCGATTCTTGCCCCACAAGTCGATTTCGTAGCTGGCGCTCAACGTCGTGCTGCTCGCGTTGCTCGTGCTCGACTTGCGGCCGTCGTCGCTTTGTCGGCTCGACGTGCCGAGCCCGAGATTGATCGTCGGGAAAAGCGATGCGCCGGCGACGCGCACCTGCGCTTCGGCCTGACGCACGCGTTCGGTCGCGATCGCGAGGTCGGGACTGCCGGCAAGCGCCTGGTCAACGAGCGCGCGCAGCTCGGCGGAGCCAAACGAGGCCCACCATCCGTCGGCGACTCGCGCGCCGCCCTGCGCGCCTTCATTCCAGCCGGCGGGCGCGTCCACTGCGGGCTTCAGCATGGGACTCGTCGTGCTGCACGCAGATACGGAGAGTGCGACTGCAAGGGCAATTGCTTTGCGAATGGTCATGTTAGTGCTCACGGTGTGAGGAAGGAGGTTACGGGGGGAACCTGGGTTCCCCCTGTTCGTTTTCCGGTGAATGAGGCTCGTCATATGAGCCTCATTCCGATGCAAGCGCGACGACCGGATCGAGCGCCGCTGCTTTACGTGCCGGCATGTAGCCGAAAATGAGGCCCGTCGCGAACGCACAACCGAACGCGAGCGCGACAGGGAATACCGAAAACTTGACGCTCGTTCCAAGTGCGCCGATCAACCAGGCAGCACCCAGACCGCCGGCGACGCCGATCAGTCCGCCGAGCGCCGACACCACCAGCGCTTCGGTCAGGAACTGCTGCATGATGTCGCGCATCCGCGCGCCTGTCGCCATGCGCACGCCGATCTCGCGGGTGCGCTCGGTCACGTTGACGAGCATGATGTTCATCACGCCGATGCCGCCGACGAGGAGAGAGATCGCCGCGATCGAGCCCAGCAGGATCGTGAGCGTGTTCTGGGTCTCGGTCGCAGTCTCGATCAGCGAGGCCATGTTGCGTATCTGGAAGTCGACCTTGCGGTGACGCACTTCCAGCAAACTTTCCACTGCGGTTTGCGTTGCGTCGATGCGCGATACGTCGTCCACGGCGACGGTGATGTTGCGCAAGTAGCGCTGACCGAACAGGCGCAGCCCGCCGGTCGTGTACGGCACGAACACGACATCGTCCTGGTCCGAGCCGTTGGGCGACGCGCCGCGCTCGCCCATGATGCCGATCACCTGGAAGAGCACGTTGTTCAACACGACGTGCTTGCCGACGGGATCACCGCCGTCAGGAAAGAGGTTTTTCACTACGGTCTGGCCGAGCACGACGACCGGCGAATAACTGCGCACATCGGCACGCGAGAAGAAGGTGCCGCGCGCGACCGGCCAGTTGCGCGCGACGGGAAATTCGGCGCTCGTGGAGGTGGCCTGGGTCTGATAGTCGGCGTTCCCGAAGCGGGTCGTCACGTTGCCGCCGAGCTCAGGCACTGCGGCGAGCACGTTCGGCACCGCGGAGATCGCTTCCGCGTCGTCCGGCGTCATCGTGGCCGTGCCGCTGCCCATGCCGCCACGCGTTGTCGCCGCCGGCCGGACGAGCAGCAGGTTCGTGCCCATGCCGCTGATGCGATCGACGACGTCCTGCTTCGCGCCATCGCCGACCGCGAGCATCGCGATCACCGAGCCGACACCGATCACGATGCCCAGCAGCGTCAATGCGGTGCGGAAAAGATTCGAGCGCAGCGCGCGCCCCGCGGACTTCGCCGCTTCGACGAGCCCGCGGAGGCCGAGCCCTGCGTCATGGCCTAGTGAGCGCTGCGGCCCTTTCGCATCTTCGCGCACGCGCGCGCCCTGGTCGCTCACGATCACGCCGTCACGAAGTTCAATCACGCGATGCGCGTGTTTTGCGACGTCCTGCGAATGCGTGATGACGATCACCGTATGACCTTTGCGCGAGAGCTCGTTCAGGAGGGCCAGCACTTCCACACCGCTTTTGCTGTCGAGCGCGCCGGTCGGTTCGTCGGCAAGAATGATCTGTCCGCCGTTCATCAGCGCACGCGCGATCGACACGCGCTGCTGTTGACCGCCCGAAAGCTGGTTGGGTTTGTGATGGAGGCGATCCGCGAGACCGAGGGTCCCGAGCAGCTCCTCCGCGCGCTGGTGGCGCCCGACCGGTGACATGCCGGCGTAAATCGCGGGTACCTCGACGTTCTCGGCCGCGCTGGCACCGCCGATCAGGTTGTAGCTCTGGAAGACGAAGCCGAATGCTTCGCGCCTGAGACGCGCAAGCTCGTCGCGGCCGAAGCCGGAGACGTCCTCGCCCATGAAGCGATACAGGCCCGTCGTCGGACGGTCGAGGCAGCCGAGGATATTCATGAGCGTCGACTTGCCCGAGCCCGACTGGCCGACGATCGCGACGAACTCTCCCGGATAGATCTCGACATCGATGCCATGCAGCACCTCGACCGCGAGATCGCCGTTGCGGTAGGTCTTCGTGACGCCAGAAAGATGGATCAGAGGGGTGTTCATATGCGCGGCTGCATCCTGGGTGCGTTGTTGGTGCTGCCCGATTTCTTCGCGGCAGCGGGCGCCGGCGTTGCGGCACCGGTGACCACTTGCTCGCCGGGCTCCAGGCCCGACACGATCTGTGCCGACACGCGGCTCATTACGCCGACCCGCACTTCGCGGTTCTCGATCGTGCCGTCCTGCTTCACGACGCGAACCGACGCGCGGCCATTCGCGAACCGAACGCGCGGATCGATGGTTTCGCTGCTGCGTGCACCGCCCCTACCGCCGGTGCCTCTGCCTTCACCCGAGCCCTTGGCTTCAGCGGGGCCTTCGCCTGGCGCGACGCCTTTACCTTCAGCGCCGGCTTTGCGTTCTGCACCGGCTTTGCGTGCCGCACCGTCGCCGCGGCGGCGCTCGCCTGAGCCCGCGCCGACCGGCCGCAATGCGGTGATCGGCACCAGCACGGCGTCTTTCGCCTGCGCGGTGACGAAGAAGACTTGCGCCGTCATCTGCGTCATTAGCGCGCGATCGGGATTCTCGACGTCGAAAAGCGCGTTGTAGAGCACGACGTTGTTCACCGCGACCGGCGTCGGCTCGATCTGGCGGAGTTTCCCGTACCAGCGCTTCGCCTGGTTGCCGAGCGTCGTGAAGTACACGGCCATCCCGACGCTCAGCTTCGAGATATCCGCTTCCGATACCTGTGACTGCACCGTCATCGTCGACAGGTCGGCGACGCGCATGACGATGGGGGCAGACTGATTCGAATTGAGTGTCTGGCCCTGTTTCGCGCTTTGCGCGACGACCGTGCCCGACATCGGCGCGTAAATCTTTGTGTAGCTCAGATTGGCTTCATCCCCGCGCAAGGCCGAGCGCGTCTGCTCCGATTGCGCCTTGAGCACGTCGATCTGCGCTTTGGCCGAACGCAGCGCGGCAGCGGCGGTGTCGACCGCGTCCTGCGTCGTCGCGTTCTCGCGCTGCAGGTTCAGCTGCCGCTGGTATTGCTGCTCGGAGAGCGCGAGCTGCGCCTGCTTGTCGGCGAGCTGCGCTTCCTGCGTGCGCAGTTGCGCGCGGTCCGCGTCGACTTTGCTCGTGTAGACGGTCGGATCGATTTCCGCGAGCAGCTGCCCCGCTTTCACCGTGGAGCCGATCTCGACGTGCAGCTTCTTGAGCTGCCCCGATACCTGGGTGCCGACGTCGACGTAATCGCGCGGCTGCAATATACCGGTTGCGGTGACCGCATCTTCAAGATCGGCGCGCTGGACGACGGCCGTCACGTAGCGTGCCGATTCGGCGGAGCCGTTCCAGGCCTGCCAGCCGTAATATCCGCCGCCGCCCAGCGCGAGCGCGACCGCAAGCGCGATTGCGCTGCGGGTGACGCGGCTGCGTTTGCTCCAGCTCGTGCGCAGTGCGAAGCGCGGCTTCCTGCTCGCCGGCTCCAGATTCGCTTCCTTGATTCGGTCCATGGTCATTCCCGGTTGAGTTCTTCCCACGGACCGCAGTTTGATTTCCCAACGCGCACGCAATGTGGACGAATTGAGGAAGTTTTGTAACGGTTCGCCCCAACGTGAGGTCCAGCGGCGCCGGGCGTGCATAATTCTTGCGCTTTTGCCGCGTAGCCTCTTTGCCATGGACACGACGCGCTTCGACAAGCTGCACATCAAGCTCTTCGCCGCGATCGCGGGCGCCATTGCCGTGCTCACGCTCGTCACGTACTTCATATTCAGCTGGAGCTTCGAACGCGGCTTCGTCGATTACCTGAACCGCGCGGACCAGACGCGCCTGGATGTCATGATCGACCGGTTGGCGGACGGGTATGAGCGCGAGGGCAACTGGTCGTGGATCGCAAACGACCGCGAGCGTTGGATGGAGATCTCACGCGAAGCCCTCGGCTTGCCGCGCGCGCCGGACAACCGCGCGAGCGGCGCCGCGGCCGCGCCGCGCCGCGATACACCGCTCACCATCGACCCTCGCCTCATGCTGTTCGACAGCGCGCGCAGGCAGCTCATCGGCAGGACCGAGGCCGCCGCGCTTGCCGTATTGAAGCCGATCGAAGTCAAAGGCAGCACGGTGGGCTATCTCGGCTATATACCGCGTCCCGAGATCGTCGAATCGATCGAGCGGGTCTATCTTCAGCGCCAGCGCGTCACCTTCGGCTCGATCGCCATCGGCATGCTCGCTGCCGCGCTTGCGCTCGGGGCCGGGCTGGCGTACTGGCTTACACGCCGCGTACGCCTGCTCGCCAACGGCACGCACGCGCTGATTGCCGGCGATTACCAGGTGCGCCTCGATGCGCCCGGCAACGATGAGCTCGCGCAGCTTGCACGCGACTTCAATACGCTTGCCGCGACGCTCGCCGCAACGCGTGAAGCGCGCCAGCAATGGGTCGCGGACATCGCGCACGAGCTGCGAACACCGCTCGCGGTGGTGCGCGCCGAGATCGAGTCGCTGGAAGACGGTGTGCGCCCGCTCGATCAGACCGCTGTTGCTTCGCTTGGACACGAGATCGTGCGGCTTTCGAGGCTTGTCGAGGACTTACATACGCTCTCGATGTCGGACGTCGGCGCTTTGAGCTATCACAAGGAGCCGATCGCTCTCGCCGAGGCGATCGAGGACGTGATCGATGCGCAGCGCCGGACCATCGCGGAGCGGGGACTCGGCGTCGAACTGGAGCTCGACGAGAACGTGCGCGCATACGCCGACGAGACGCGTCTCACGCAGGTGCTCGCGAACCTTCTGCAGAACAACCTGCGCTATACCGAGGCGCCCGGAAGTATTGCGATCGCGCTGCGGCGCGAAGGGCCGCGCGCGGTCCTCGAGTGGGAAGACAGCGGTCCCGGCGTGCCTACGGAAGATCTCCCGCGCCTGACCGACCGCCTCTTCCGCGTGGAAGGCTCGCGCAGCCGACGCGGCGGCGGAGCGGGACTCGGCCTCGCGATTGCCAAGGCGATCGTGGAAGGCCACGGTGGGACGCTGACCGCGTATGCTGCGCGCATCGGCGGGCTCGGCCTACGCATCGTGCTGCCGGCCGTGAATGGAGCGCCCGATGGCTGACCGCATATTGATCGTCGAAGACGAGGAAAAGCTCGCCGGACTGCTGCGCGACTACCTCGTGCAGGAAGGATTCGAAGTCGCTGTTTTGAACAGGGGCGACCAGGTCGAAGACTGGGTGCGCACGCACGGCACCGACCTCGTGCTGCTCGACCTCATGCTGCCCGGGAAAAACGGACTCGAAGTGTGCAAGGCGCTCCGCGCATCGACCAGCGTATCGATCATCATGGTCACCGCGCGCGTGGACGAGATCGACCGGCTCCTCGGCCTCGAGCTCGGCGCCGACGATTACATCTGCAAACCGTTCAGTCCGCGCGAAGTCGTGGCGCGCGTGAAAGCGGTGCTGCGCCGGACGAAACAGGGCGGAAGCGCGCACGACGGCGGGCTTGCGCTCGACGAATCGGGTTTCAAGGCCACGCTCTCGGGCAAAGATCTCGGCTTGACCGCGGTCGAGTTCGAGCTGCTCAAAGTGCTTGCTTCACAGCCTGGCCGTATATACACGCGCGAGCAGCTCATGGATGCGATGTATCGCGATCAGCGCGTCGTCTCCGATCGCACGGTGGATAGCCACGTCAAGAAAATCAGGAAGAAAATCACGGCGGTCATGCCCGACCGCGAGATCGTGCACTCGGTTTACGGTCTCGGCTACAAGTACGAGTGGTGACGATTTCGCGGCGGCGGGCCTCCCGCGGCAAAATAAAACCTAGATCTTGAATGCTTCCATCGTCTCGGGCGCGAAGAGCTCTTCAGGCGTGAGGCGCCGCTTCGAGAGCCCCTGTTCGTCGTGGTAGCGTAAGAACGTATCGAGCGCTGCGCGGTTCGGCGCGAAACCGTACGGCCACCAATCGTGCCCCATGTCGCGCCGCACGTCTTCGATTTCCGCGATCATCCACGGCAGCATCGTGCGCAGCGCGGCGGTCTCGTAGAGCTCTTCGTAAGCGATTTTCTGCGACTGAGCGAATGCCTTGTAAAGCGACATCGCGATCCACGGGTTCTGCTCGTACACTTCGCGCCGGATCGCGATTGTGTGCATGATCGGGAAGATGCGGGTCTTGTGGTAGTACGCGCGCTCGACTTCGACATACGGTTCGAACAGCCGCTTTACCTTGTCCGGCTGCGTGTGGAGCGTGGAAGGCATGCGCGGACTTTCGAGCGCGTCGATCTCGCCGGCGGCGAGCATGTGCGAAAGCGTCTTTCCGGGTCCGATGGCGCGGATCCTGATTCGCGGCGGCAGGTCGAGCTTGAGCTTCTCCTCGCGGCCGGCTTCTTCCATGCCGCCGGTGAAATATTCGCAGCTGTCCACGGGCACGCCGTACTCGTCCTGCAGTATGCCGCGTATCCAGACCGGCGCCGTCATCTGGTACTCCACTGTGCCGACGCGTTTGCCGATCAAATCCTGCGGCTCACGGATCCCGCTTCGGGTCGAAACGAAAATGCACGAATGCCGGAACATGCGCGAAGGAAACACCGGGATTGCGACGAACGGCCGCGGCTCGCGAGAAAGCGATACGGTGTACGACGAAAGCGACAACTCGGCCACGTCGAACTCACGGTTACGCAGCATGCGGAAAAAAGTTTCCTCGACCGGAAGATCGAGAAAGTTGAGATCGATCCCTTCCGGCTGCACGCGCCCATCGGCGAGCGCGCGCATGCGGTCGTAACCCCAGCACGAGAGCGTGAGGCGAAGTTTGGACATCAGGTTTCGTTGACGGTCGGGTGTGAGCCGCTACACGGTCAGGGGCTCGGTATCGAGCGGCGCGAATAGCCCGTGGCGTGCATGCTCCTTGTAATGCTGGTCGCGCGGCAGGACGATCGAGCAGGAGCGTACATGCTGTTCAACGGGGTCGAGTCCCGGCAGGCGATGGCCGAGCCGATTGTCTTCGGCCGCCTTCAGCAGCAGACGCCGCGTGCGGACGATGCCGAGATCGGTCGGACACAGGTGCTCGCGCGAGCGGTCCTGCACCGGCCCCATCGATTCCTGGAGCGACGCATCCTGCATGCCGATACCGTCGATGCCGGAATAATGCACGCCGGCCTTTTGCGCTGCGCGGTCGATCAGATAATCGTTGGTCTTGTTCGCGAGCGGAACGAACGTGCCTGGAACGTATTTCACGTGTATGCCTTTGCCGTTCTGCATCGCGGTCCTCTCGGCTTCGGTGAGCCCGCGCGACGGATGATAGTTGATGCTCCATGCCCAGCAGCTGTGATCGTCGATCGGCACCCACGCGTGCGCGCCGAGCGGATGGCCCGCGCGGGGCGGAATGATGGTGTGCCACGGCATGATGTACGGCGTGATGCGCCAGTAGTAGCCGTCGTTGTCGGCATTGCGGCGCGCGCCGATCAGCAGACCGCCTTCGAAATCCACCACGTCGAAGAACGGCATCTTGTCGCGCTCGTTGTATTCGTTGCCTTTGCTGCCGACGAACAGTGGATCGCGTTTGAGCGCGCCGGAATGCAGAAACGTGACGTGCGACGAATCGATTCCGCCTTCCAGCGCCTGCAGATAATTGCACTCCTGCAGCCGCTTCGAAACGAACCGTCTCTCGGGCGCCACTTTCACCCATTCGAGCGCGGGCGGTTCGGGCTTGAGTTGAGGCGGTCCCATATAGGTCCAGACGAGACCGCCTGCTTCGATACACGGATACGCTTTGAGCTTCATGCGGCTCTTCATCGGTCCATCGTCGCCTTCCGAAGGGAGATCGACGCACTGGCCCGTGATGTCGTACTTCCATCCGTGATAGGGACAGCGCAGCCCGCATTCCTCGTTGCGGCCGAACCACAGCGACACACCGCGATGGGCGCAGAACTCGTTGATGAGCCCGATGCGGCCTTCGGTGTCGCGAAACGCGATCAGCCGCTCGCCGAGCAGCTGCACGCGCACCGGTGGACAGTCGGGCTCGGGCAGCTCAAACGCATGCAGCGCGGGCACCCAGTAGCGCCGGAATAAGTCGCCCATGATCGTGCCGGGGCCGGTGAGTGTCAGTGCATCATTCTGTTCCTGCGTGATCATTGCGGCGTTGCTCCTCCTGGCTGTAGCACCTGGCGCACCATCGGCGCCCACCTTCTGTATTCAGCGGCGACGAACTCGCTGAACTCGCGCGCATCGAACGTTCCCGGTTCTATCGCCTGTGCGCGCAGGCGTTCGCGCACTTCCGGCGATTGCAGTATGCGCCGTACTTCGCTGTTCAGCCGATTGACGATATCGACCGGCAGCCCGGGCGGCCCCGAAAGGGAAAACCACACCGACGCCACGAGCTGCGCGTAACCGAGCTCCCTGAATGTCGGCACGTCGGGATAATCAGGCACTCTCGCGGCAGAGGTCATTGCGAGCGCGCGCACTTTGCCTGCACGAATCTGTGCGGCTGTCGTGGTCAGCGTCACCGATATCGCATGGATGTGGCCGCCGACGATATCGCTCACGGCGATGGACGCACCTTTGTACGGCACGTGCTGAATATCGATCGCGGCGATGCGCCTGAGCGTTTCCGCGACCAGCTGACCGGTGCTGCCGATCCCCGCCGATCCGTACGTCAGCGTGCCGGGACGCTGACGCGCAAGCGCAATGAAACCCTTGACGTCCTTCACCGGCAGCGACGGATGAACGCCAAGCACCGAAGGCTGTCCCCCTAAGAGAGCGATGTGTGTGAAATCCCTGAGGGGATCGTAACTCGCCTTCGCCGCGCCCGCGGTCGCGATCACGAGCGGGCCGAGCCCCGTCACCACGAGTGTGTAGCCATCCGGTGCGCTGCGCGCCACCGCATCGGCTCCGCTCAGGCCTCCCGCGCCGCCGCGATTCTCGACGATGAAAGGCTGGCCCAGGCTCTCGCCGAGCTTGGTCGCGACGACGCGTCCAAGCGTGTCGGCGGATCCCCCCGCCGCAAATGGTGCGATGATGCGCACCGGTTTTACCGGCCAGGCTTGCGCCAGGCACTGCGCAGGAACGCAGGCCGTGCACGCCAGGACAATCGCGAATCGACCGCAACTCACTCGCATCGCTCCTTGTCTCTTTCGGCTCAAGCCGCCTCGATTTGCCGTGCAGAGTATTGTATGGTCAACTTTTTCGGCGGCGCAATCGAGGAGGATCGCATGGCCTACAGCACGGACGCGACGATACAGAACGATTTGCGTGAGTTCATGAAAGCCGTGGAAGGGCGCGGCGAGCTCGCGCACGTGCCGGGCGCGCACTGGGATCGCGAGCTGGGCGCCGTCACCGAAGTCCTCTATCGGCAGAAAGTCGAAAAATCGCCGATGCTGCTTTTTGACGACATCGCCGAGTATCCCAAAGGTTATCGCTGCGCCTACGGCATGTTCGGCTCGCCGTATCGTCTTTCGCTGGTGCTTGGAATGGAGCCGTCGCTCTCCGACAACAGGAAAGACATGCTCGATCACTTCCGCAAGCACATCAAGAAAGGCTTCAAGAGAATCGCGCCGAAATTCGTGAGCGAAGGCCCGGTGCTCGAGAACATCCAGCGCGATGGCGACGTGGACATGCTCAAGTTCCCGGTGCCGATACATCACGAAGACGATGGCGGCCGGTACATAGGGACGGCGTGCGGCGTCGTTACCCAGGATCCTGATACGGGACGCATCAACGTCGGCACGTACCGCGTGCAGGTGAAAACGCGCGACACCTGTGCATCGTACATTTCGAACGGCAAGCAGGGCCGCATCCATCGCGACAAGTATCTGAAAGCGGGGAAGCCCTGTCCGGTCGTCATCATCGTGGGCTGCGATCCGATCACGTACCTCGCTGCCGGATACACGATGCCCGACAGCATGCCCGAGTACGAATGGACCGGCGGTCTGATGGAGAGGCCGGCCGAACTGATCAAAGGCGAGCTCACCGGGCTGCCGTTTCCTGCGCGATCCGAGATCGTGATGGAAGGGGAGATCCTGCCCAATGAGACGACGCTCGAAGGGCCGTTCGGCGAATGGCACGGCTACTATGCCGGCGAAGCGAAAGACGAGCCGCTCATCCGCATCAAGCGCATCTATCACCGCAACAATCCGATACTCACCTGCGCCGCGAGCCAGAAGCCGCCGCACTCGCATCTTTTCGAGCGCTGTTTTCTGCGCTCGGCGGCGCTTCTCGATGCGCTCGAAGGCGCCGGCATTCCTGACGTCAAAGGCGCATGGCTGCATCAGGCCGGCGGCGGCCGCACGTTCTGCGTAGTGTCGGTGAAACAGCGCTACTTCGGGCACTCGACCCAGGTCGGGCTCGTCGCTTCCCAGGTCGCGTCGGTGGGCTATATCAGCCGCTGGATCGTCGTGGTGGACGACGATGTCGATCCGACCGATATCCAGGACGTCATCTGGGCGATGGGAACGCGCTGCGATCCGAAGACGCGCACCACGATCCTCGACCATTGCTGGTCGTCGCGCCTCGATACGCTCGTCAACGACTATTCGCGGCTCTATAACACGCGTATGGTGATCGATGCGTGCAGGCCGTACGAGCTCCTCGATACCTTCCCGAAAGTGTGCCAGAGCTCGCCGGAGCTCGCGGCGCAGGTGCGCGCCAAATATCCGGAGCTCTATCGGTGATGCGGCGATCCCTAGCGGTTCTACTGCTCGCGTTCCTCACGCTCGCTGTTGCAGCCTCCGCGTCGGCACAAGGCTGGCCCGCGAAACCGGTTCGCGTGATCGCGCCATTCACGGCAGGCGGTGCTGCGGATACGCTCGGGCGCATCATCTCGACCAAGCTGACCGAAAGTCTCGGCCAGAATTTCATCGTGGAGAACCGCGCGGGCGCAGGCGGCGTCATCGGCTCCGATATTGCCGCGAAAGCGCCTCCGGATGGCTATACCCTCGTCGTTTCTGGCGTCGCTTCGCATGTCGTTGCGCCGGCGGTGTCGCGTGTACCTTTCGATCCGCTCAAGGATTTCACGCACATCGCACTGATCGGCGGACCGCCGGCGGTGTTCGCGGTGCATCCCGCGTTGCCGGCGAAGGACCTCAAAGGTTTTCTCGCGCTCGCCAAGTCTAAGCCTGGTGAGCTGACCTATGGCTCGCCCGGCAATGGCACTCAAGGCCATCTCGTCGCCGAGATTTTCAAGCGCAGCGCAGGCATCGACATCCGGCACGTGCCATACAAAGGTGCCAGCATCGCCGTCGTTGACGTCATGGCGGGTCACATCCATGCAATTTCGACGACGCTCAGCACGGCGAGCGCTCAGATTCGCGCCAACCGGCTTCGCGGTCTTGCCGTGAGCTCGGCCGAGCGCCTTGCAGGTTACCGCCAGATACCGACGTTCAGGGAGAACGGCTACAAAGAGCTCATCGCAACGGTGTGGTTTGGAATTTCCGGTCCGGCCGGAATGCCTGCGGATGTCGTCAATCGTCTCAACAACGAAGTGCGGCGCATCGTGCAGCTCCCAGACGTGCGCGAGCGC
>DATLEF010000006.1:0-4572 GCA_035525455.1 Burkholderiales bacterium | reverse complement strand
CAATCCATGATGGACAGCGATCCGCCGGGGCCGGTCTATTTGACGCTACCGCGGGAGGCACTCGCCGGGACCGTCGACGAAAACGCGGTGCATTCCTTTCCCGAGTCGCGCTACGGCGCTGTCGCGGCCGGCGGCTGCGACGCCGCGACGGCGCGAGAGCTAGCCGAGCGCCTCATGTCCGCGGAGCATCCGATCGCCATCACGAGCTACCTGGGGCGTAAGCCCGAAGCGCCCGGGGTGCTCGACGCACTCGCGCGCGAGTGCGGTATCGCGGTGTTCGAGTCGCACTCCTTCCACGTCAACATATCGCGCGAGTCGCCGTGCTTCGCCGGTTTCGAGCCGGGACATGGACTTCAGGAAGCCGACGTCGGTCTGCTGCTCGACGTGGACGTGCCGTGGCTGCCGCAGTTCGTGAAGGAGAATCCGCGCACCTTCTGGATCCAGGTCGACGTGGACGCGATCAAGAAGGATTTCCCGATGTGGGGTTTCCCCGCCGAGTTGCGCATGCAGGGGGATTGCGCAACGGTGCTCGGGCAGGTGCTGGAAATCGTGCGCGCGCGAGGCGATCCTTCGTTCCGGGCGCGCGTGGCGGCACGCATGAAGCGCCTGGACGCGGCGCGTGAGAAGCGTGAACAGGCCGTCGCCGCGGCGGGTGCCCGGCCCGGAGAGCGCGGCGCCATTTCGCCGGATTACCTGTGCGCGGCGCTGGCCAAGGTCATCGGCCCTGACGATATCGTCATCAACGAAGCGATTCGCAACTCGCTCTCTGTGATGAACCAGATCCACCGCACGCGCCCGCAGACCCTGCTCGGAAACGGCGGCAGCGGTCTCGGCTTCAGCGGCGGGATGGCGCTGGGCGTCAAGCTCGCGCGACCGAACCGGCGCGTGGTGCAGATCGTCGGCGACGGCAGTTTCCATTTCTCCACGCCGGATTCGGTGTACTCGGTCGCGCGGGAGTACCGGCTGCCGATCTTCACAGTAGTGCTCGACAACGGCGGCTGGGGCGCGGTCAAGGCGTCGACGCTGCGCGTCTACCCGAAGGGCGTCGCCGCCCAAGCAGACCATTTCAACGCACGACTCGGCGGCGAGCGGCGCTTCGAGCAGGTGGCGCAGGCTTTCGGCGCGTTCGGCGAGTCTGTGGACGAACCCGGCGCGCTCGACGGGGCGATCGAGCGCTGCATTGCCGCGGTGGACGGCGGACAGTCCGCAGTCCTCGCGGTGAAAGTCACACCGATTTAATCCTTACCCGGACTGAAAAGTCCGACACGCTGCTAGGGCGCGACTGTTCCCTCTTTCTGGGGAATTCTGCCCTCGAGCTCGTCCTCGATTGAACCGTATCTCGAGTACGGCTGCGGCGCCGATTTTCGATATTCCTCCGCCGGAACGTTTACGTAGAGCTCCAACCGGTTTCCGTCGGGGTCGTAGAAGTACACGCTCTTCGTGATGCCGTGATACACGGTGTGGTCGATGGGCACCCCCTTCTCCTTGAAGAGCCTCCAGGCGTCCTGAAGCTCGGCGAAGCTGCCGAGCTCGAAGGACACGTGCTGCATGCCCACCTGGTCGGGCGTCGGCATGGCCGCGCCTTCCTTCGCCGGCATGAGGGCGAGCATGTGATGGTTGTCTTTCACATCGGTGCTGAAAAACACCATGCCTCGCTCGTTCTGCGCGACGACGGGGAAGCCGAGTATCTCCTGGAAAAAACGTTTCGAGCGTTCGACGTCTTTGACCCTCAGTACCAGATGTCCTACCCGCTTGATCTTGAATCCCATGGACTTCCCTCCTGTTCGATCAATCCGCTGCGTAGGTGCGCTTCATCGGCCGTCTACTATACTGCGAAGCAGCCGACCCGTCGGCATTCGAGGCCAAGACATGCGCGCATCTTCATCATCGTGGGGCATCGCCGCGATCTTCGTGCCGATGGTCCTCACAAGCGCGGCGGCAACAGCGCAGCCCCATTCGACAAGCCCTCGTCCCGAGGCCGGTAGGACACTCGAAGGATCAGGCCAGGCCTACCCCGCAAAGCCCATCCGCTTCATCGTGGCGTCCGCGCCAGGCGGCTCGGCGGACTTCATTGCTCGAACGTTCACGCAGAAGATTACGGAGAGCTGGCGCCAGCAGGCGATCGTAGACAATCGCGCCGGCGGCACCGGCACGATCGGCGTGCAGCTCGCTGCGAAGGCGGCGCCGGATGGCTATACGGTCCTCCTTGCCGCGGCGAGCACTTTCGCGACCGCACCGAGTCTCACGCCGAAGCTGCCTTACGACCCGGTCAAGGATTTCTCGCCGGTGACGCTCGTGGTGATCTCGCCGAACATGCTGACCGCACACCCGTCAGTCCCGGCGCAGTCACTGAGCGATTTGATACAGCTTGCCAAAGCGAAGCCCGGTCAGATCACGTTCGCTTCGCCGGGTGTCGGGTCGCTGTCGCACATGGCGGGCGAGCTCCTGATGCGCGCAGCGGGAATCAAGATGCTGCACGTGCCTTACAAGGGCGGTGGCCTCGCCGTGAGCGATCTCGTCGGCGGTCAGGTTCAATTGCTTTTCGGAAGCATCTCCACCTCGGTCCCGCTCGTGCGCGCTGGAAAGCTGCGCGCGCTTGTGGTGACAAGCTCGAAGCGCGCGAGCGCGGTGCCCGACGTGCCGACGGTCGCGGAATCGGGGTATCCCGGCTACGAAGCCGTGCAGTGGTTCGGAATTGCAGTGCCCGCGGGCACGCCGCGGCCGCTCATTGACAAGCTCCGCCAGGAATTCGTGCGTATCCTCCCGCTCGACGACGTGAAGGCAGCGCTCGCGCGGCAGGGATTCGAGGGCGTCGGGAGCACGCCCGAAGAATTCGGCGCTTACATCAAAGCGGAGCTCGCGAAATGGTCGAAGCTATTCAGGGAGCTCGGGCTGCAAATCGAGCAGATCCGCTAGCCAAACCCGGTTTCGCTGAACGGACAGAATCGAGCTGTACGCCATGAGCGCGCCATCCCTTATCACGTCGGCACTAGTCAATCTTCACCTTCGCCATCCTGATTACCTTGCCCCACTTGGCGATCTCGACTTTGAGGAACTCCATCGCTTCGCGCGGCGTATTGCCGAGCGGCTCGACGCCCGCGCGCGCCATCATCTCGCGCATGTCGTCCGCCGTGAGCGCTTTGACGATTTCTTTGTTGAGCTGATTGACGATGGCCGCCGGCGTTTTGCCCGGCGTGAGCATCATGTACCACGAGGTCGCTTCGTAGCCGGGTACTCCGGATTCGGCTACGGTCGGCACGTCGGGCAGCGAGTTGACACGTTTCAGCGAAGTGACGGCGATCAAGCGAATCTGCTTCGCCTGCACCTGGTTGATGACGGCGAGCATCGGGTTGATATAGAACGAGACGCGGCCGGCGATGAGATCGGGCATGACCGTGCCCGTGCCCTTGTAAGGGATGTGCGTCATTTCGACACCGGCCATGTGCACGAACATCTCCCCGGCGAGGTGCGACGCCGAGCCGTTCCCCGACGACGCGAAATTGATTTCGCGCGGTTTCGCCTTCGCCAGCGCGATCATGTCCTTCACGGTTTTCACCGGCAGCGAATTGGGAACGACCACGCCGTAGGACTGCGTCACGAGCACCGTGATCGGTGTGAGATCGCGCACCGGATCGTACGGAAGCTTCGTGTAGAGCGTTGCGTTGATCGCGTGCGACGGGTTCACCATGACGAGCGTGTGTCCGTCGGGACTCGCCTTCGCGCCGATGTCGATGCCGATCGTCATGCCCGCGCCTGGCCGATGATCGACGACGACCTGCTGCCCCCACGCCGCCGTGAACTTCTGGCCGAGGCTGCGCACGATCTGGTCCGAGCCGCCGCCCGGCGTCGTCGGGATGATGACGCGTATGGGTCTCGTAGGATAGGGCTGCTCGGCGGCTTGAACCTGTCCGCAGAACAAAGCGCCGCACACCGTCAGGCACGACAGGACGGGCACGATCTTCGACATATCTCTCCCCCTTTAAAGCACGTCGGTGAGAGGCATAATAGTCTCCCCGCGAATGGTGGGGGTGACGTATGAGATTCGGCAGCGCGTTGGTGGCGGCCTCAACAAACAGCGGCTGTCATTGCGACCCATAGTGTGCCGAAGCAATCCGGGGGATCCCCGAGATCGCCGCGGCGGCCTTGGTGCCGCCTCGCGATGACAGTTTGGACTGCGTCGCCATGCCTCGCCAGCGGCGGGCTTAGTGGGCTCAGTACGAACGATACGATCGGCTAGAGTGTTACTTTCGCGGCGCCGTGGGCGCCGTCATGCTTGCGGTTTTGCGCAAGCGCCCATCGAACATGCTCGCGGACGAGCGCAGAAGGCTCGTCGCGTCTGCACTCGAGTGCCCGTGTGATCTCGGCCGCACGCTCCGTGCCTGCAAGCTTCCGCAGCGCGTTGCCGAGCCCGACCGCGAGATTGCGAGACCATCTCTCGTAGCCAATGCGCAGTATTGCGCTGCCCGCGAGACGCTCGTGGAACTCGGCTTCACTCCATTTGAATAAATCCACGAGCTGCGCATCGTCGAGGCCGTTACGAACCGCAAAATCCGCTTCATCGCTTTGCTGTGC
>DATLEF010000149.1:0-11896 GCA_035525455.1 Burkholderiales bacterium | reverse complement strand
GGCGCCGCAGCGCCAGACGGGCGCGCTCGCAGAGCTTCCGACGCTCAAGGAGCAGGGTTATGACGCGGTGTTCTTCACATGGCGCGGCTTCATGGGACCCAAAGGTGTGAAGCCGCCCGAAGTCGCCTATTGGGACGCGGTATTCGCAAAGCTCGCGCAGACCGAGGAATGGCGCAAAGACACCGAGCAGCAGTTCTGGAATGCGGACTATCTATTGAGCGCCGAGACGCGCAAACACCTCGACCGCGAGAACGAGCTGCTCAAGGTCATCCTCACCGACCTCGGCCTAACAAAACAACAATAACGGGCCGGTGGGCTACTAGCCGCCCTACGACCACGATCTAACAAGGAGGGGGAGGTAACGGAGGGGAACCTGGGTTCCCCTCTGTTCGTAATAGACGCGTCATGACGCGAGGAGTGAATCTCTGATTCACTCCTTCGCGTCGGCGACGAGCTCCGCCTGTTCGATGCCGTAAACGCAGCATGCTTCGTCTTCATCACCGGTCCCGCCGCTCGCGCCCGCGGCGCCGATGACGGTGCCGTCTTTGATCCTGATGAGCGCGGCGCCGGTCTGCGGCAGAAAGCGGCCCTGAGCCGTTGCGGACAGCGAAAGGAAGAAATTGGGATTGTCCTTGGCACGCTTGCCGAGCGCTCTGCTCGATGCACCCATCGCGACGGCGCCCCACGCTTTGCCTTTGGCAACGTCGAGACGGAACATGCTCGCGCCGTCTTCACGCTGCGCCGAAACGATATTTCCGGATTCGTCGAGCACCACCACACCGAGCGGCTTGATTTTCATCTCGCGCGCTTTCTCGAACGCTTTGGCGATAATCGTATTGGCCTGCTTCAGTGTCAGTGCGGGCATGGCGGGTCCCCTGTTGTCGATGAAGCGCGATGGTAACTCGGCACTCCTCGCGGCGTCATGGGTAGAATGAGGCGCATCCGACCCCCGGAGCATTTCATGAGACGCCGGGGCTGGACCTGGACCGCAAAGCATTCGACGCGCAAGCCCCGCGGCTTAAGGAGAACCCATGAGCGCTGATCTGCACTATCTCACGATTGCCCAGTCTTCCGACCTGATTCGCCAGCGCAAGCTCTCGCCGGTGGAGCTTACCCAGGCCTTGCTCAAGCGCACGCGTGAGCTCGAGCCGCAGTTGAATGCCTACATCACTCTGACCGAAGAGCTCGCGCTCACAAACGCGAAACAGGCGGAGGCGGAAATCGCGAAAGGCCATTATTGCGGGCCGCTGCACGGTATCCCGTTCGCGCTGAAGGACATCTACGACACGCGGGGCATCCTGACGAGCGGCGGCTCCAGAGTCGGCATCGACAACGTGCCCGAACAGGATGCGACGACGACTGCAAAACTGCGAAACGCCGGCGCAGTCATGCTGGGCAAGCTGCAGACCCATGAATTCGCGCACGGCGGACCGTCGTTCGATCTGCCGTGGCCGCCCGCGCGCAATCCCTGGAATCTGGAGCATTTCACCGGCGGGTCTTCGAGCGGCTCCGGCGCGGCACTCGCCGCCGGATTGATTCCCGCAGCGCTGGGTTCCGACACCGGCGGTTCCATACGCGGACCGGCATCGCTTTGCGGCATCACCGGCTTCATGCCGACGTACGGCCTCGTCAGCCGCGCGGGCGTGATGCCCAACTCGTTCACGTTCGATCATTGCGGTCCGATGGCGCGCACGGTCGAAGACTGCGCAATTCTGCTGCAGGCGATCGCAGGTTTCGACCCGCGCGACAGCGGCAGCATCGAGCAGCCGATACCCGATTACCGCGCAGCGCTGCGCGATAACGTAAAGGGGCTGCGTATCGGTGTGCTGCGGCATTACTGGGAGGAGGACTCGCCGGGGCCCGAGGATCAGCGCGCGATGATGGAGCAGGCGATCGCGGTATTCCGCAGCCTTGGCGCAGTGCTCGAAGACGCGCGCGCGCGGCCGATGGCCGACGGCATGGACGTCAAAGTCATCATCGCGGAAAGCGAGCTTTTCGCAATCCACCAGCAGGATCTCCAGGCGCGGCCCGGCGATTTCGGCCGTGACTTTCTGGGGCGTGCGCTGCCCGCGTGCCTCTTTCAATCGGCGGATTACGTACAGGCGCTGCGCGAGCACCGGCGCTACATGGCCGACATGAAACCTCTGTACGAAAAATACGACGTGCTGGTGACGTGCGGCTTCGGCCCGGCGCCACGGCTCGACGCGCATCGCACGCTCAATTTCTGGCAGCGTTCGAGCATCTTCACGCCTTCGAATGTTGCGCGCAGTCCGGCGCTGGTGATGTGCGGAGGCTTTTCTAAGAATGGCTTGCCGCTGGGCTTGCAGGTCATCGGGCGGCCTTTCGACGACGCCCGCGTGCTCGCCGTTGCACATGCGTATCAAAGCGCCACCGAGTGGCACACGCAGCATCCGAAGCTCGAACCGGGCGCGCCGCAGCCCAGAATCACGCCGGGGAACGAACCGGTGCGGCCCGCGTTGCCTGATTCGACGGTGGGCTTCGTCGCGCAGATGGCCGCGCGCGCCGGGCTCAAACTGAACGAGCGCGAGATGACGATATTGCTTGAAGCGGCACCGTACGCACTGGCGATGGCCGAGCGCATTCGTAAGCCCCGCGCGCGCATGGAAGAGCCGTCGCTGGTATTTCGTTTTCCGCGTTAGCTAAAGCCGGAGCGACCCCAAGTCCGATGCCTGCCGAGAAATCCGACGCCGCCACGCGCCCGCCGTGGGAGGGAGAGCGTGAAGGCCGCTCCTTCACCCGGCTCGAGGTGACGACCATGCTGAACGGGGCGACGCTGAGCGTGCCGCTGCACGTCGTAACGGGCCGCCACCCGGGGCCGGTGTTCGGCATCGTAACCAATACCCATGGTGACGAATTCCTGCCGACGATCGCGATACGCGACTTCCTCGCGACACTCGACACCGCGCAGCTCAAAGGACGTCTCGCCGTTGTTTCGGTGGCCAATCCCATGGCGACCGCGGGCTTCGGCCGACTCACGCCCGAGCAGCACGGCCGCACCGACCTGCATGAGGTCTACCCCGGCAATGCGCGCGGCAACACGACGCAAATGATTGCTGCTGCGATCACCGAAAACGTGCTGCTGCATGTCGACGCAGCCATCGACTTTCATTCGGGCGGCAGCGGCGGCCGGCTGCAGGCGCGCGTCGATTACAACAGCAACACTCCCGAAGCGCTGAAAGCGAAGAACCTCGCACTCGCCCGCGCGTTCGGCGCGCCGTTCGTGCACGAGAACGAGTTCGCGGGCGCGGCATCGCATTACCTGAATGGCCGCGGCATCCCTGCCGTGAATCCTGAAGTCGGCGGCTCCTACCTCGGCCCCGGGTCGACGCGCTATTACATGCGCCAGATGACCGACGGCCTCGAAGGCATGATGCGTCATCTCGGCATGCTCGCGCCGGCCTCGCCGCCGCCGCGGCAGATACATTTCGATCTCAAAGCCCGGCGCGAAGTGAGGCCGCGGCAAAGCGGCTATCTGGTGTCGTGCTACGAGCGCGCGGAAGAGCTCGGACAGCTGATCAAGGGCGGCACGAAGCTGGGGGAAGTCATCGATCTTTACAGCTACCGCGTCCTCGAAGAGCTGACGGCACCCTTGGACGGTTACCTGTTCTTTTCGCGCTATTCAGGTGTTGTCGGCGCGGGCACGCAGGCCTTTGCGCTGGCGGATGCCGCGCGCGCGAGCTGGCTCGAGTGATTTCTCGATGATCTCGGCGTAGGCGGTATTCGGCACCGGCCGGGAAAAGAGATAGCCCTGGATTTCGTCACAGCCGTACTTCGCTAGAAACTCGAGCTGCGCCTGCGTCTCCACGCCTTCTGCGATGACTTTCAGACCCAGACTGTGCGCCATCGAGATCACCGCCTGCGTGATCGCCGCATCGTCGGCGTCGGTCGTTATATCGCGCACGAATGACTGATCCACCTTCAGGGCGCACAACGGGAAACGTTTGAGATAGCCCAGGCTCGAATAGCCTGTGCCGAAATCGTCGATTGCAATTTTCAGCCCGAGCGAGTCCAGGTACTGGAGAGTGCGTGTGGCCTCCGCAGGATCGGTCATGATCGAGCTCTCGGTGATCTCGACTTCCACCAGCTCGGCGCTGACCCCGCTCTGTTCGAGCGTGTCCCGGAACGTGTCCGCGAGACCGGGCGCCAGGAATTGCCGCGCCGATAAATTGATTGCAATCGGCACGCGTCGCACGCCAGCGTGCTGCCATTCGTTCAGCTGCCGGCAGACCTCGCGCAGCACCCAGTCACCGACCGGCACGACGAGCCCGGTCTCCTCGAGCAGCGGCATGAATTCGCCCGGCGACACGAGTCCCCGCTCGGGATGGTGCCAGCGGAGCAGCGCTTCGACGCCCGTGACTTTTCCGCTCGCGAGGCTCACTTTCGGCTGGTAATGCAGTACGAATTCCTCGCGCTCGAGCGCGCGCCGCAGCTCGCCTTCCATGTTGAGCATCTCGCGCGTGCGAGTGTTCATCTCCGGGGTGTAGAACTGGAAATTGTTGCGGCCGCGCGATTTGGCGCGATACATCGCGACATCGGCATTCCTGATGAGGTCTTCGCGCTCGGTGCTGTCGTTCGGGTAGAGCGTGATCCCGATACTGGCCGTCACGAAAAGCTCGGCACCTTCGAGCTGGAAAGGCCGGTTCAGCAGGTCCACGATTTTCTGCGCGACGGTGACGGCATCCTGGGGCGCCGTGAGCCTGCTCAGAACGATCGCGAACTCGTCGCCACTCAGACGTCCGACGGTGTCCTCGCCGCGCACGCATCCCGACAGCCGGTCCGCAACCTGCTTCAGCAATAGGTCGCCTGCGGCATGTCCGAACGTATCGTTCACGTTCTTGAACCGATCGACATCGATGAACATGACGGCCAGCGTCAATTTGTTGCGCTTCGCCTGGGCCAGGCCATGCGCCAGCCGGTCGTAGAACAGCGCACGGTTCGGAAGCTGCGTCAGGATGTCGTAATGCGCGAGCTGCCGGAACTGCTCCTCGCTCTCCTTCAGCGCCGCCGCCGCGTGCCGGGCCTCCGAGATATCCTGAATGACCGCGATGAAATAACGCGGGGCGCCGTCGCTTGCGCGCACGAGCGAGGTCGCCAGCGAGACCCATACGAGCGACCCATCCTTGCGGCGCTGCTCCTTCTCGGTCGTGGCGCTCGGGAGCTCGCCCCGCACCATACGGTCGCGAAGCTCGATCATCGATCCGATGTTCTCTTCGAGGTTCACATCGCTCACGCGCATCTCGAGCAGCTCTTCGCGTGTATAGCCGACGATATTGCAGTACTTGTCGTTGACGCGCAGATAACGAAGATCAAGGGCCGTGACGGCGATACCGACGTCGGCGTTCTCGAACATCGCGCGCAGCTGCTGCTCGTTTTCCTGCAGCGATTCTTCAGCCTGCTTGCGCTTGATGAACTGCCCGATCTGGCTGGCGAGGGCGCCGCTCACCTCGAGCAGCGCATCGTCGGGCTCGCGCACGGTACGCCCGAAGAACTCCATGACGCCGAGGCGTTCTTCATCGGCGACGATGGGGAAGGCATAAGCGCTGCGAAAACCGAATTTTTCGCAGCTCAACTTGCGGCGAAAGCCCTCGAGCGAGGCGATATCGGTCAGCCACGTCGGTCGTTGGTCGAACCAGGCGGTGCGTACCAGACCGCCCGCTTCCTGCGTCCCCAGCTCGAGCCAGTACTCGCGGTCCACGGCCTCGAATTCGGGCTCGAACTCGCACCACCACTCGCAGCGGTGCAGTTTTCCGGACTCGGCGCTCCACATCCACCGCGCGCCGTACGCCCACCCCATTGCGTCGCATATCGTGCGCAGCAGCTCGAGCATCGTCTCTTCGACGTTGCGCGATTCCGAAAGCACGCGCGCGACGACGTGCTCCATCGCGCGTTCCCGCTCCATGCGCCGCCGCGCGGTGATGTCGCGGCTGATCCCGACCAAGCCGATAATGGTGCCGTTCGTGTCGTGCAGCGGTACTTTGACGGTCGATGCCCAGCGCTCTCCTTTTGCTTTCCTTTCGTGCGCCGGCGCGATGACTTGTTGCTCGACGTCGAGCGGTGTGCCGCTTTCGAGCACGCGCCGGTCCTGCGCTTCCATCTGCTGTGCAATCGCAGCTGGAAAAATGTCAAAGGCCGTTTTGCCGAACACCTGCGCGTTGGTAAGACCGCGACCTTCGAGCCACGCCTTGTTGGCGAGCGTGATGCGTCCGGTATGGTCTTTCACGTAAATAAAGTGCGGCAGCGCATCGACGATGGTCCGCAGCAGGGTGCGCTCGCTCGTGACCGCTTCTTCGGCCTGCTTGCGCTCCGTGATGTCCTCGACGACGCTGATCGACTCGTAGACCCTGCCCTGCTCGTCGAAGACGGCGGACGTCGTGCGGCGCACCCAGATAGGGCTGCCGTCTTTGCGCAGGTATCGCTTCTCGCCTGTCAGCACTGCACCGTCGCCCGGCCGCGCGTTTTTGCGAAATGCGGGTCCCGAACCGTAGTCCTCCGGCATCGTCACATCGCGTGTGGCGCGCCCGATCAGCTCCTCGCGGCTGTAGCCGAGCATGTCGCAGAATTTCTGATTCACTTCGATGAAATGCCCGTCCGGATCGATGCGCGTGATGCCGACGCCGGCATGCTCGAACGTGTCGCGCAGCTTTTTCTCGCTCATCGTGATGGTCTGCCGCTGCCCGTCGGCCCGCAATTTCTCGAGCGCAAGAGAAACGTCTACGGCAAGCGCCTGCAACTGCTCGAGCTCCCCTGCCTCTACCGGCGAGCCTGCAGGAGTGCGCAGCTCGAGCACCGCGATCGTCTCCTGCTGAAGCACGATAGGCAGTGCAATGCGGCCCTTTGCGGGCCCGTGCTCTAAAAGCGCGTCGGATGGACGCGTGATGCGCGCGTCGGCGTACAGCCCGGATTCGAGGAGACGCGCGGTGAGCGTGCGCGTGAGGTCGTTTTCATCGTCCACTCGCAGAATTGCGCGAGTGCAATCGGCGAAGAGCCGTGTAGTGGCAAGGAGCCGGTCAGTTGCGGCGGGCGGTTCCACCGCTTCGCTGGCAACGCGTCGGCCGCGCGCGTTGAGTTCCCGGCGCCCCATACGTCTCCTCGACTACATGACATTTGTCATGCGGGGGCAGTATAACCTGTCGCGGCATTGATGCATTGCGGCCGACAAGCGGCCGCAGCCGCGACTCAGTGAACGAACAGAGGGAAACCTTGGTTTCCCTCGCTACGCTCGGGCTCGCCGATGAACGAACAGAGAGAAACCGAGGTTTCCCTCCGTAACCTCCCTTCCTTAGTCTACCGATCTACGCCCTAAGCATCGGGTTTTAATCCGATCGCCTTGATGAGTTTCCCCCACTTCGCGGCCTCGGTGCGGATATGCGCGGCGAACTGCTCCGGCGTTCCCACGGCCACGTCGCCTCCGAAAGCCGACAGCCTTTGGCGCGCGTCCGGGGCTGCAAGGCCTTTCAACATGGCGCTGTTCAAACGCTCGACGATCGGCGCAGGCGTTCCTGCCGGAACCAGCACGCCGAACCACCCTATCGCCTCGTAGCCGGGAACGCCCGCTTCGGCAACCGTCGGCATGTCGGGCAACAGCGTCGAACGGCGCGAGGAGGTCACCGCGAGCGGGCGCATCCTGCCCGAGCGCACATGCGGCATGAGCGTGCTGAGATCACCCGACATCATCTGTATGTTCCCGCTGATGAGATCGGTCGCGGCCGGCGCCACGCCTTTGTAAGGTACATGAGCGATCTGCATTCCGGTCATCGATTTCAGCAGCTCGTTTGCGAGGTGCGTCGTGGAGCCGTTACCGGGCGAGCCGTAATTCAGCTGTCCGGGCCGCGATTTCGCCAGCGCGATCAGTTCCTTCACCGACTTCACCGGTAACGACGGGTGGACGACCAACACAAAAGGCATGACGGTGACCAGCGACACCGGCGCGAAGTCGCGCGCAGCGTCGTAAGGCAGCTTCGCGTAAAGAGAGGGGTTGATCGCGAGCGGCCCGTTGCTGCCGAGGAGCAGCGTGTGGCCGTCCGGCGGTGACTTCGCTGCAATGTCGGCGCCGATCGTGCCCGCGGCGCCGGCGCGATTGTCGATCACCACGGGCTGTCCCAGCGCTTCCGTAAGCTTGGCTGCCACCGTGCGCGCCACGAGATCGCTCCCTCCGCCCGGCGCGAAGGGCACGACAAACCGCACGGCCTTCGCCGGATAGGGTTGGGCGTAGGTGCCTGCGGCAGCACAGGCGCATGCGAGACCGGTAATCACCGTACGAAAATGGTTTTTCATCGTTCAGCGCAAGCGGCAGGTAATGGCATCACCACGCGACCGATCCGCCGTCGACGGGAATGATGGCGCCGGTCATGAAGTTCGACGCCTCCGACGCGAGGAGCACGGCGATGCCCTTCAAGTCGTCGGGACCGCCGGGTGCCCCAAGCGGAATCTCGCGGTCGATGTTGTCGCGGTTTTTCTCGTAGAGCTTCTGATTGAGCGGGGTCACGAAAAAACCCGGGCAGATGCAATTCACCTGGATGTTGTGCTGCGCCCACTTGACCGCGAGATCGCGCGTGAAATTGACCAGCGCACCTTTGCTTGCGCCATAAGCGATCGAGTTGTACGCCTCGGGATTGCGCCCAACCAACCCCGCCACCGATGCGATGTTGATGATCTTGCCGCGCTTGGCTCTGATCATCTCGCGCCCCAGCGCCTGGGCGCAGAGGAACGGGCCGGTGATGTTCAGATCGAACACCTGCTGCCAGCGCTCGAGCGGCAAGTCTTCAGGCGCCGCGACCCACGCGCGGCCGGCATTGTTGACGAGCGCATCGACGCGTTGAAAGCGCTGCATGACGGCGGTTTTCATCGCGTCGACCTGATCGGCCTTGGTGACGTCGCAGGCGACAGCGAGCGCTTTCACGCCGGCTTTTTCGATCTCGTGCGCCGCCTGCTCGCATGCTTCGAGCTTGCGCGATGCGATCACTACGTTCGATCCCGCTTCGGCCAGCCCGAGCGCCATACGAAAGCCGATGCCCGTCGCGCCGCCGGTTACGACGCTCACGCGGCCTTCGAGGTTCAGCAGTTCTTTTACGGTTGCCACATCGACTCCCTGGAAAAATCACCCCTTCAGCAACTGTCCCGCGATAATGTTGCGCTGTATTTCCGAGCTGCCTTCGTAAATCCGGACGATGCGCGCGTCGCGATAAGTCGTCTCGATGCCCATTTCGCGCATATAACCCATGCCGCCGTGGATCTGCACCGCGCAATCCACTACTTTCGCCAGAGCTTCGGTATTGAAAAGCTTGGCGGTCGAAGCTTCGATGGTGCCGCGCTCGCCGCGCAGTAGCGTCTCGATTGCATGCTCGACCAGCCCCTTCGCCGCATCACGCTGCACGGACATGTCCGCGAGCATCCATTGCAGTCCCTGATGCTCGGCGAGCTTCTTGCCACCCTGCGCTCGAACTTTCATGTAGTCCACGCACTGGTCGATCAGCTTGTCCATCATGCCGACGCAGCGCGCCGCGACCGTCACGCGTCCCGCCGTGAGCGTTTTCATGGCCTGAACGTAACCCATGCCTTCGCCGCCCAGCAGATTTTCCGCCGGCACTTCGCAGTCGTTGAACGCAAGCGGCGCAGTGGTACAGCCGTGCATACCCATCTTGAGCTCGTTCTTGCCGATGCTGAATCCGGGGAAGTTACGCTCGACGATGAAAGACGAAATGCCTTTGATTCCTTTCGACGAATCGGTGATCGCCATCACCGTGAATACGTTGGCGAGCCCCGCGTTGGTGATAAATATCTTTTCGCCATTGAGGACGTAGCGGTCGCTTTTTTTGACCGCTTTCGTGCGCATCGACGCCGGATCGGATCCGGCCTGCGGCTCGGTCAATGCGAAGGCACCGATCCATTCGCCGCTCGCCATACGCGGCAGGAACTTCTTTTTCTGCTCGCTGGTACCCAGCGCAACGATACCGGTCGTGCTGATGCCGGTATGGTTACCGATCACGGTGGCAAAACCGTAGTTGGTCTTGCCCATTTCGACTTCGACTGCGCATTTTCCGGCAAGATCGAGACCGCTGCCGCCGTACTCCTCCGGTATCGTCAATCCGAAAAGACCGACTTCGCGCGCTTTCTGCAGGAGGTCTTCCGGGACCTCGTCGCTTTCCTCGATTTCGCGCGAACGCGGATCGACCTCGGCACGGATGAAGCGGCGGATTTCGTCGCAGAGCTGGGTGACTTCAGGTTTGAGTTCCATGGGTGGCCTATGCCTGTGTGCGGGGTTTGATGAGCGCGTCGGCTGCGATCACGCCCTGTCCCTGGTCCATCACGAACAGCGGATTCACGTCGAGCTCGGCGAGGTGATGCTCGAGATCTACCGCGAGCGCGGAAAGCCTGACGATCGCATCGGCGAGGGCGTCTACGTCCGCAGGCGCTTTGCCGCGGGCGCCGGCGAGCAGCGGATAGCCCTTGATCTCCGCGATCATTTCGCGCGCCATCGAATGCGTCACGGGCGCGAGGCGGAAGGCCACATCCTTCAACACTTCCGCGAATATGCCGCCGAGCCCGAACATCACCGCTGGGCCGAAGAGCGGATCGTTGGTCACGCCGAGGATCGCCTCGGTGCCGCCTTTCACCATCTCCTGGATGAGCACGCCTTCGATTCTCGCGTCGGCCTTGTACGCCTTCGCGTTTGCGAGCACGTCGCGATACGCTGCCTCGAGCTCGCGCTCGTCCTGAATGGAGAGGCGCACTGCTTTTGCTTCGGTCTTGTGCGAAATGTCGGGCGACTGGACTTTCATCGCGACAGGGTAGCCGATGCGTTTGGCAGCCGATAGCGCGTCTTCCAGCGTATCGGCAAGCGCTTCCTTGGTTACAGGTATGCCGTATTCGGCGAGCACGCATTTCGCTTCGTACTCGGCAATGTCCGCCGTTTTACCCTGCAGCGTGTTGCGCGCGAGCGGCCGGTCGAGCACCAATGGCGGCTCGGTGCGCTGACGCTCATTGCGGCGTTTCGCTTCCGCGTAGCGCGAGACGGCCGCAAGCGCACGTCCGCACCGCACCGGCGATTTGTAGTGCGGCAGCCGAGCACTGTCGAGCAGCCCGTACGCTTCTTTCGCATGCTCGTCGAGCGCGCTCCAGCACAGGAACACCGGTTTATCCGTCTTTACCGCGACTGCGACGATCTGCCGCGCGACCTGATCTGCGAGATCCCCCTGAAGTGAAGCGTTGATCATCGCGATCGAATCGACGTTCGGATCGTCGACGATCGCCTGCAGCGTGCGGTTGATGAGCGTCGTGTCGTTGAATATCGCCGCGGTCACGTCGACCGGGTTCAGAAGCGACCCGAAAGACGGTACGAATTCGCGGAGCTTCGCGAGCGTCTCCGGCGCGAGCTCGGCGAGCTGCATTCCGCCGGCAATGATCTCGTCGGTCATCAAGATGCCCGCGCCGCCCGAAATCGTGATGATCGCGAGCCGGTTGCCGCCAGGCAGGCGGCGCGACTGGAATGCACGCCCGAAGTCGACCACGTCCTGAATATCGTCGACCCGGATGATGCCTTTCTGATGGAACACCGCGCGATAGAGCGCCATCGCACCGCCGAGATTCGCCGTGTGCGAAGCCGCGGCGCGCTGGCCTTGCTCGGTATTGCCCACTTTCCACATGAGAACGGGCTTGCCCGCGGCCAATGCCTTGTCGCCCACTTCGCTCAGGCGGTGCGCGTCTTTGAGGCCTTCGACGTACCCGGCGATGATCTCGGTCTGTGGATCGCGGATGAAATACTGGAGGAAGTCCAGCGTGGACACCCCGATCTCGTTGCCGGTCGTCACCATCTGGCGAAAACCGAGGCCCCCGTCTTTCGACGAGAGATTCATCACCGAAAAACCGAAACCGCCGG
>DATLEF010000143.1:0-9602 GCA_035525455.1 Burkholderiales bacterium | reverse complement strand
CGGAAAGCCTCCCGCGTACGGCGTGCCTCCGGGCGCGGTGTGGCACGTCGCGCAATCGCCGATCGCCGCGAGAGACGCGCCGCGCGCGACGAGCGCCGGGTCGAACGATGCGCGTTGAGGCGGCTCGATCGGCGCGATCTCGGTGCGCCACGCGAACGCAATGAACAGCCCCGCGATCAGGACGAGCACCAGTAGAAAGCCGGACAGAACGCGCAGGAACATGAGTGAGGATATCAGGCGGTGACGGCGGAACGTGCATTTAACGTGCCGGGCGCGAGCTTTGCAGAAAGCGCGGCCTTAGACAAGTGCCCAAACGTGTAACTCATCAGGGAGAGCCGTGAGTCAGCCGAGACGAAGACGAAGCCGTCGAACGCGCGTCACCGAAGGACTGCCCGATCCGCTGGGTGCGACGTGGGACGGCCTCGGAGTCAACTTCGCGCTTTTTTCTGCGAATGCGACGCGTGTGGAGCTGTGCCTCTTCGACGCCAAAGGCGAGCGCGAGCTCGACCGTGTGCGTCTGCCCGAGTACACCGACGAGGTTTGGCACGGGTATCTGCCGGACGCGCGGCCTGGAACCGTGTACGCGTATCGCGTTCACGGTCCGTACGCACCGGAACAGGGCCACCGGTTCAACCCCAACAAGCTCGTCATCGATCCCTATGCCAAGGCACTCGTCGGCGAGCTGCGCTGGTCGGACGAGCTCTTCGGCTGTCAGCTCGGCGGCGAAAAAAAGGATCTCACGTTCGACGAGCGCGACAGCGCGCCGTTCATGCCGAAGTGCCGCGTCGTCGATCCGGCGTTTACGTGGGGACGCGAGCGGCGTCCGCTCATCCCGTGGGATCGCACGATCATTTACGAAGCGCACGTGCGCGGCTACACGATGCGCCAGCGGGCGGTGCCCGCTGATTTGCGCGGCAAGTTCGCCGGTCTCGGCGTGCGTGAAGTCGTCGACTACATACGCAGCCTTGGTGTCACCGCGATCGAGCTCCTGCCCGTGCAGGCGTCGATCAGCGCGCGCCAGCTTGTCGACAGAGGCGTCGTCAACTACTGGGGCTACGACACCCTTGCTTTCTTTGCGCCCAACCAGCGCTATTCGGCGACCGGATCGATTGCCGAGTTCAAGGAAATGGTCGCGCATCTACACGATGCCGGCATCGAAGTCATACTCGACGTGGTCTACAACCACACGCCCGAAGGCAACGAGCTCGGTCCCACGCTCTCTTTCAAAGGCATCGACAACGCGTCCTACTATCGCCTCATGCCGGATGCGCGCTATTACATCAATGACACCGGCACGGGCAATACACTCAACGTTAGCCATTCGCGCGTTCTGCAAATGGTGATGGACTCGCTGCGCTACTGGGTCACCGAAATGCACGTCGACGGTTTTCGCTTCGATCTAGCGACCATACTCGCCCGCGAGCCGCACGGCTTCGACCAGGGCGGCGGCTTTCTCGACAGCTGCCGCCAGGACCCGGTGCTGTCGAAAGTGAAGCTGATCGCCGAGCCGTGGGACATCGGCCCCGGCGGGTATCAGGTCGGGCAGTTCCTCCCGGGGTGGGCGGAATGGAACGACAAGTTTCGCGACACGGTGCGCGCGTACTGGAAAGGCGACGAAGGCAAAGTGCCGGAGCTCGCCACGCGGCTTACCGCTTCCGCCGATCTCTTCAACCGCCGCGGGCGAAAACCGTGGGCGAGCGTCAATTTCATCACGGCACACGACGGCTATACGCTGAACGATCTCGTCTCCTACAACGAGAAACACAACGAGGCCAACGGCGAAGACAATCGCGACGGGCACTCGAACAACCTCTCGTGGAACAGCGGCGTCGAAGGCGAGACGGACGACGCGGAAATCCGCACCCTGCGCGAGCGGCAGAAGCGCAATTTGCTCGCGACGCTCATTTTCTCGCAAGGCACGCCCCTCATCCTTGCCGGCGACGAATTTGGACACACGCAGCACGGCAACAACAACGCGTATTGCCAGGACGGCGACCTGACATGGCTCGACTGGGAGGGCCAAAGCGATGAAGACCGCGCGCTCACGCGTTTCACGCGGCGGCTCATCACCTTGCGCAACGCGTATCCGATATTGCGGCGCAGCCGCTTTTTCGTCGGCGTGCACAACCCCGAGCTCGA
This sequence comes from Burkholderiales bacterium, assembly GCA_035525455.1. Taxonomy (GTDB): domain Bacteria; phylum Pseudomonadota; class Gammaproteobacteria; order Burkholderiales; family SG8-41; genus JAQGMV01. The sequence goes on along the minus strand of DATLEF010000143.1, from coordinate 7,463 downwards.
CGTGAAGGACGTGACGTGGATCGATCCACGCGCCCTGGAGAAAACGCAGGAGAGCTGGAGCGATGCGGGCGAGCGCTGTTTCGGAATGGTGCTCGACGGGCGCGCCCAACCCACCGGTATCGTGCGGCCGGGTTCGGACGCGACGTTGCTGCTGATCCTGAACGCTTATCACGACCTCGTCGTATTCACTCTGCCTGAGGTGACCGGCGGCAACCAGTGGAAATGCCTGATCGATACGAATATTCCGGAGCGGCCCGACGAGCCGACGTTCCCTCCGGGAGAGCAGTATGGAGTGACTGGACGCTCGCTGCTGCTGTTCGTGCTGCAGACTGCATACTGAAATCGCCGGGCTGGTCGTGAAAGTCGCGCAGGCGGAAATCAAGGCACGATTGGCGCGGATCGCGGCGGCGCCGGAGAGAAATAGCTCGCCGCGAGTATCAGCAGACCCACGCCGATCAGAGACAGCGACCACGCGATCGTGCCCTGGTTCGCCACGTCGACGAGTATGAATTTCACGCCGACGACGGCGAGCAGCGCGAAGCCGACGAACCAGCGGCTGCGCAGCACCTTGCGGGTGGCGCTCACCATGAGCGCGAGCGCGAGTGCCGTCCACATGAAGGAGAGCGTGCTTTGCGCGATACCCGATGCGAGCAGCGCGTGCGTTTCAAAAGGCACGCCGCCCCAATGGAAGGCGATCCGCATGGCCATCGCGGAGAGCCACACGAATCCGAGCAGCGCCGCGGTGCCGCGCGCGAACGACACCAGACCGAATCGAATAGAGGCGGCCGCTTTCATCCACGCGACGAGGCACACCATCACTGCGATCTGAGAGAGGTCGAAGAAGCTTGCGACCGGAAGATAAGGCAGGCCCGTGGCGCCGCCCGCATGATGAAAGTTGGCATACAGGGCAGCAGCGAAGGCCACCGCAAGCAGCATGGGCGCAGCAGCTGCGAGATAGGCGCCGCGGTGTGCTGCGACGGGCCAGATTTGCTGGCGCGCGTAAGCTATCACCCCAAAAGTCAGAGCCACTGGTACGAGTTGCCACGCGAGCAGCCGCCAGAGCGTGACACCGCGCGCAAGCTGTTCTGCGATCCACAACGCCTCGCGAAGCAGCGTCGCCGCGAGCACGAGCAGTCCAAAAACGTGAGCCGTTGACACCAGTGCTGTGTAGCCATCGCGGTCGTGGCGGCGCAGCAGCACGTAGAACGCCGCGAAAGCTGCAGGCAGCGCAAAGACCATCGTGTCGTGCAAAGCATGGCGGTGTGCGTTGTGCATCGGCCCGCCTTCGAAGAGTCCCGTCAGCATGGCAAGAGCGGCGAGAAACAGCGCGACGTAACGCGCACCGGTCCAGGGAAGCGTCTTGCCCAGGGCGTACGCAGCGCCGCTGGTGACTACGAGCAGGCCGATATACAGCGCCGACTCGTGCGCTTGCGCGGCAAAACGAGCGATGTCCCCGAAGTTCGCGCGTAGCCACCAGATCAGCGCCCACGTGCCGAGCAGCGCTGCAAGGCTGCGCGCGTTGCCACTTTGCGGCCAGCCGCTATCCGCGCCGCGTCTCGTAATCCAGGCGCTCGCGGTGCCGCAGCCCGCGATTACTATGCTGCCGACGTACAGACCGTTCAATATGGGGATAACCCGTGCGCCGTGCCATTCGAGCAGGAAGTACGCACCCGAGACGAGTTGCAGCGCCAGGCCGGCGGTGTAAGGCAACCCGCGCCGATGCGCGATGCCGAACCACGTGAGCACCAGGCCTTCGATCGCCCAGAAGGCACTGGTCACTTCTACGCCGAACGCCAGCGGCACTGCGATCGTATAGAGCCCGACCGCTATGGCCGAGTGCGCCGTATGGGTCGTGTGATCCGATTGCCGCGAGAACAATATCGCGGCGAGCGCACTGTAATACAGGCCGCCGGCGACAGCGCTCCATGCCAACGCGACTCGGGCGAAACCGGTCTGGTCGAACAGCCACGCCTGCGCGATCGCCGCCGCGATGGGCGTGCCGAAGAGCAGGACGGTTTCGCCCCAGTGGTCCCGTGGAACGCGTTTCATGAGCGCAGAGGCGAACGGCACGAGCGAAAACATGAGCGCGAACACGATCAGAAAGATCTCGGTGCTTACGAAGAATTCCGGAACGTATCGCGCGGACGCCCACGTCATGCCGGTCACGAGCGTGAACGCGAAAGCGAGGACGGTCAGCACGCGCCAGGCGCGCAGCGCGTACACCGCGAGCACCATCACATTCAGGACCGCGTAATAGGAGAACAGGACGATATGGCTGCCTTTACCGGTCGAGGCGAGGAGCGGCGCGAGAAACGCGCCTGTAATCCCGAGGATGGCGAGAGCCTCGCCTTCGAAGCGCATCGCGGTGAAAAGACACACGAGCCCGAGCGCTGCGAAGAGCGCGAATGCAGCGAGCGCGTCGAGATAGCCGTAACGAGCGAACGCGAAGTAGGTGACGAGATACAGGACGCCAAAACCGCCGCCCTGAAGCGCGAGCCCGAACATGCGATGGGTCGCGACGCGCATGCGCGAGAAACCGAAGCCGATCATCGCCAGGGCGGTGACGGTTGCCAGCAGGAGACGAACGGAGGGCGGGAAGACCCCGAAGTCGATTGCGAGCTTGAGCCCGGAACCGATACCGAAGAGCAGCAGCAGCACGCCGACTTTGGCGAGTATGTTTCCGCCGAAAAGCTTCTGCCACAGCCAGCTCGGCTCTTTCGGCGCGGCCGCTTCAGGTTTTGGCCGTGCTGCCGGTTCAGGCTGCGGCGGTGGGACAGCTTCGGCAACAGTCTCGACTGTGACCTGCGGCAATGGAAAGGGAACCGGAGCGGCGGCCTCTTCCGAAACCGGAGACGACGTCGACTTCGCGTCGGTCGCATATCCACGCTGGTCTTTAAGCGCGCGCACTTCGCGCTCGAGCTCGGCCACGCGGCGCTCGAGATCGCCGGGTTGCGGCGCTGCCGATTGCACCGGGGCTTTTTTATTCATCAGGACGGCCGTGAGAATGCCGAGCGCGCCGAAGAAGAGCCAGGCCTCGTCCCATCTGAAGAGGCTGCCGATCGCGCCGCCGATCATGGCGCCGATGATGAAACCCAGGAACCACATGACTTACCTCCAGTCGCCGCGCAATGCGAGCACGCTCGCGCGCAGCACGTCGGGTGACACTGTTTCGGGAGAGACTGCGCTGCCGACGGCGACGCGCACGCGCGGAAAGAGCCGGGCGGGCACGCGGCGAAGCTTACCGGCGTGCCGCGCGAAAAGGCTTTGCCACAGTCCGGACAGCGCCATCGGCACGACCGGTACCGGAGTGCGCTCGACGATTTTGCTCACGCCGCCGCGAAATGCGCCGATTTCGCCGTCGGAGGTCAACCGGCCTTCCGGAAAGATACCGACCAGCTCTCCTTTCGCCAGTGCATCCGCGATCGCGTCGTACGCGTCTTCGAGCACTCGCGGATCCTCTTTCACTGATGCGATCGGAATTGCTCGCGCCGTCGTGAAGAAGAAGCTCAGGAGAGGAACCCTGAAAATATTGTGGTCCATGACCCAGCGGATTGGACGCCGGCACGCTGCGGCTACGACGAGGGCGTCGACGTACGACACGTGATTGCACACGATCAGCGCGGGGCCTTTGTCCGGGATGTGCTCGAGACCGCTTTTCTCCACGCGGTACACCGAGTGGATGAGCAGCCATGCCATGAAGCGCATGAGAAATTCGGGAACCAGCGTGTAGATGTAGACCGCTACGGCCGCATTCAGCAGCGCCGTGACCAGGATCAGCTGCGGTATCGACAGGCCCGCTCGAAAAAGACCGATCGCAAGCAGCGCAGCAGCTACCATGAAGAGCGCGTTCAGGATGTTGTTGCCTGCGATCGTGCGCGAGCGCGACGCGGCAGCGCTGCGCGTCTGCACGAGCGCGTACAGCGGCACGATGTAGAAGCCGCCGAAAACACCGATGAGCGCCAGGTCCGCCACGATGCGCCAGTGACCGGGCACGCGCAGGAAATCGGCGGCGCCGAGTGTCTCCTGAACCGGCGGCACGGAGGCCGTGGCCCACCACAAGTCGATGCCGAAGAGCGTGAGGCCGATCGAGCCGAAGGGGACCAGCCCGAGCTCGACCTTGTGTCCGGAGAGCCGTTCGCACAGGAGCGAGCCGGCGCCGATGCCGAGGGAGAACACGACCAGCAGCAGCGTGACGACATGCTCGCTACCGTGCAGCACGTTGCGCGAAAGGTTGGGAAATTGCGTGACGAGGATCGAGCCGTAGAACCAGAACCACGAAATCCCCAGTATCGAGAGGAACACGACGCGCCGCTCGTTGAGATGCGTCACGTTCCGCCACGTTTCCGCGAGTGGATTGGGATTGATGCGGAGCGTGGGGTCAGCGGGTGCTGCGCGCGGAATGAAGCGCGAGATGAGGAGCGCCGTTGCAGACACGACGCACGTGCTCACCGCTACCGCAGTCAGGCCCCACCCGGACTGCGCGATCAGCCATCCGCCGTAGACCATCCCCAGGAGCACCGCGATCGACGTGCCGCTCTCCACCAGCGCGTTGCCGCCGATCAGCTCCGTCTCGCGCAGCTGCTCAGGCAGGATTGCGTATTTGACGGGACCGAAGAGACTCGACTGCACGCCGCTCAGGAAAAGCGCCGTGAGCAGCACCGGCAGACTCTTCATGAATAGGCCCGCTGCGCCGACGGCCATCACTGCAAGCTCAAGCGCGACGGTGATGCTGATCAGCCGGGATTTCTCGAATTTGTCGGCGATCTGACCCGCGGTGGCGGAAAAAAGCATGAACGGAAGAATGAAGATCGCCTGCGCGATGTTCTGCAGCGTATCCGAAGACAGGTTCGTGAAGCTCGCGGTCTGGTAGGCGAGCATGATCACGAGCGCCTGTTTGAAAACGTTGTCGTTGAATGCCCCGAGGAACTGCACCCCGAAGAACGGGGCGAAGCGGCGCTCCGCGAGCAGCCTGAACTGACTGTGTTCGCCGCGCGGCTCACTCATTCGAGCTCCGCCTCGATGTAGTCGCGCAGACGGTCGAGGGCCTCGGTGACTACGGCGGGAACGGGCTTCAGGAAAACCTCCTTACCGCGCTTTTCCGCGGTGAGGACCCCGGCTTCACGCAGCACGCGCACGTGGTGTGTGACAGCGGTGCGCGAAAGCGGGCACGCATCGTAGATCGCTTTGATCGTCAGCTCCTCGTCACGCCCGAACATGAGCAGGATGCGCTGGCGCTGCTCGTCGCCCAGGGAGCTGAAGACCCGGGCGAGACCGTGCCACTTTTTCGGAAGCGCGCTCTGATATCTATGTGACATATCTATAATAATAGTTACGTAGATATGAGTTGTCAAGCCGTTCGCCAGCCGCGGCCATACTCGCTATAGTTGCGCACTCTGACCGGAGACAAGCACATGACGATCGCTTTATTTCTGCACGTGATATCGAACGTAGTGTGGATCGGCGGAATGTTTCTCGCCTACGTCGCCGTGCGGCCGGCGGCAGTCGAAGTGCTCGAGCCGCCTCAGCGCCTGCGGCTATGGACTGGGATTTTCAGGCGCTTTTTTCCGTGGGTATGGGCTGCTGTGGCAGTGATTCTCGCGACCGGCTTCATGATGATGGGTCAGATGGGGAAAGTGCCCCTACACGTAGTCGTCATGACCGTGATCGGCGTCGTAATGAGCGCGATTTTCATGCACATCTATTTCGCACCCTTTGCACGGTTGAAGCGCGCGGTCGCTGCGGAAGACTGGAAAGCCGGCGGCGCGGCGCTCGGTCAGATCCGCATCCTCGTCGGCACGAACCTCGCGCTCGGGCTCATCAACATCGCCGTCGCGATGCTCGGCCGCGGAATATGATTGAAGAATAGCGTGCGGTAACCGGCCCAAGGGCGGCGAAGCGACCGCCAGAGAGCCGAAGGAAGGGAGGTTACGGAGGGGAAACTAGGTTCCCCTCTGTTCGTGTCGTGGGAAATCCGAATTAAAGGGCCGCAGGCACTTTAGTTCGGGAAGTGAGGCATGCCCGGTTGCTGGCCCTCGGGCAGTGGCGTGCGCGAGACATTGAGCATCATCGCGAGCAGCGCGTAATAGCCGGCGATTGCGAGCAGGTCGACGACGTTCTTCTCGCCGAATTGTTCGACGGCGCGCTCGTAGGTTACGTCCGAGACGCTCTTGTTCTGCAGCGCTTCGTTCAGCAAGTCATAGACGGTCTCTTCGTCCTGCGCCATGCCGGTGGGCCGGCGTCCGTCGGCGATCGCCTGCGCGATCTCGGGCTTGAGGCCGGCTTTCAGCGCGAGCGGGTGGTGCGCGCTCCACTCGTAGACCTGCGTCCAGCTGCGCGCGGCGATGAGCGTCGCCATTTCCGCGATGCGCCGGTCGAGCTCGCAGCGAAAACGCAGGTATTCGCCGACTTTCTGCAGCGGGCTCATGAGCTCGGGGCTGCGCAGCAGAACGTTGAACGGCCCGCGGACTTCTCCGCGCGGGCCCGCAGCGAGCTCGGCCGCGGCTTTCTTCTGCGCTTCGGTCATGCTTTCGGGGGCGATCTTGGACATGCGCGCGCGGCGCGTTTCGGTCGTCATCCGGGTACTCCCTTCGTTGGTTGAAAAGCGCAAATCCTGCGCGAATTATCTACAAGAACTCGTCCGCGCGCCGTCAATCGAAATTTGTTACCCCGAGCGGGTCCCGACACTCATTCCGCTTTCATTCCTGCCGCGGCGACGACTTTGCCCCACTTCACGAGCTCAGCGGAAATGATCGACGTGAATTCCGCCGGCGTGTTGCCCACCGGCTCGAGTCCCTGCGCGAGCAGTTTCTCGCGCACATCCGGGAGCTTCAGCACGTCGATCATCTGGCGATTGAGCTTGCTGACGATAGGCGCAGGCGTGGCCGCCGGCGCGAGCATGCCATACCACGTGCTCGCTTCGTAACCCGGAAGACCGGCTTCGGCGATCGTCGGCACTTCCGGAACAACGGCTGAGCGCTGTTTCGAAGTCACGCCGAGCGCACGCAGCTTCCCGGCGCGCACTTGAGGTAGCCCCGAAGTGATCGTCGGAAAGGAAAGCGATACCGCGCCCGAGATCAGATCGGCGAAAGCCGGCACGTTCCCTTTGTACGGCACGTGCACGAAATCGACGCCTGCCATCGACTTGAAAAGCTCCGCCGCCAGATGCGGCGGCGTGCCATTGCCGGCCGACGCGTAATTGAGTTGACCCGGCTTCGATCTTCCGAGCGCGATCAATTCTTTGACGCTTTTCGCAGGCACTGAAGGGTGCACGACCAGCAGACCCGGGCCGGATGCGATCAGCGTGACCGGCGCGAAATCGCGCAGCGGCTCGTAGGCTATCTTCTTGTACACGCTGGGATTGATCGTATGGCTGCTGCTTGCCACGAGAATCGTATAACCGTCTGGAGGCGCTTTGGCGACGATCTCCGTGCCTATCGTTCCCCCGGCGCCCGCGCGATTGTCGA
>DATLEF010000142.1:0-10704 GCA_035525455.1 Burkholderiales bacterium | reverse complement strand
TTGCCGTACGTGGGCTTTCTTTTCAAGAACACGCTCAAGTTCGACAACCGCAACGAGCTCCTGATTTTTGTCACGCCGCGTATACTGAAAGACACGTTGCGAGTAAGTCAGTAACACGCAAGAGGGGGCGGCGCTCGCCTGAAGGCTCGGGCTGCCATTCGGCAGCCCTCAGGCCGGTGAACGATTCAGAGGAAAACCAAGGTTTTCCTCCGAAACCTGCCGCGGCATAGAACCTTTGCGGAGCGCCGCTAAAGCGACGTCCGCCGCCGCGGCTTCGATGAACGAACAGAGGGAAACCGAGGTTTCCCTCCGTTACCTCCCTTCCCTCGGTTTGACGGCGCTCTCTACTTCTTCCGTTCCTTCTTCGCCTGCGCCGCCTCGATCGCCGTTTTCACGTCTTTCGTTTCTTCCGGCGGCGGCAGCACGGCTTTCAGCCCCAGCGACTTGAGCCAGAGCTCCCGGCACCAGCCCTTCGTGTGGTACAGGTGCTCGTCTTCCTCGTCTTCGACCTGGTCGTAGGCTTCCTTGAGCACTGCCGCCTCATCGCCGCCGAGCTCTTTCGCGCACTGGCCGATCAATTCCCAGTCGGCATGGTCCTTCGTCTCTGCGAGCACCACGCACTCGCATGCGACGAGCTCCGCTGCCGGCGGGTCGTTCGCGGCCAGCGCCATCTTCATCGCCACGATGAGTGATTTTCCGGTGTGCTGGACGACTTTGCGCCCCGGTGTCATTTCGTCGGGGTCGAGGCCGAGCGCTTCGCAGGCGTTCGTGAGAATATCGACGTGTTTCTCGGTCTGCTCGAGATACTTTTCCCACTCTTCGAGAAGATCGTCGTTCAGCGCGCACTCGAGCGCTGTCTGATACAGGAGCACGCCACCGCGTTCGTGTTCCAGCGATTGCAGCAACAGCTCTCTCAATTGGGGTGACGGCATCGAAGCTCCTGACGTTGGAAAGAATCTCAGGCAGCAAGCGTTGTGCCGCTTTCGATGGAGCCGGCGGATTACCGCGCCGCGCGATCGCCTCGGCGTGTTTGTTAAGTCTTTAGTGTGTATTGGAATCGCGCTGTCGTGCGTATCTCCAACAGCAGCGGCACAGCTCGAAGCGCGCATCGCGCAGGTCATCGATGGAGACACGCTGGACCTCATGACAGCGAAAGCGCGGATGCGTGTGCGCCTCGCCGATATCGATGCTCCGGAACGCAGGCAGCCCTACGGGCACCGTTCGCGTCAGTCGCTCATCGCGATATGCGGCGGAGATCTCGCGCGGATCGATACGAAAGGCAGGGACCGCTACAAGAACATGCTGGCAGTGGTGAGCTGCAACGGCACGGATGCCGGGGCGGAGCAGGTGCGGCTCGGGATGGCGTGGGTAATCGAACGCGACGTCCCCAAGGATTCTCCGCTTCACGCACTGCAGGCTGAAGCCAGGGCTGCACGACGCGGACTATGGGCGGATAAAGAACCTGTGCCGCCGTGGGAATGGCGAGGGGATGCGCGGGTGAGCTCACCGCGGTGAATAATCTCAAAGCTGCAGCGGCGTGTTCCACGCATCCAGCTGCGCCATCTCAGGCACCTGCCGGCCGAGCGGCGCGAGCTCGTCCGAGCGCGCGCGAGTAAGGAATTGTCCGCGGCCGCGTTCGGCGTTGAGCTTGCCGTCTTCGACGATCACTTCGCCGCGCGAAATCACAACAACGGGCCAGCCGGTGAGGTCGCGGCCCTCGTAGGGCGTGTAGCCGGTGTTGTCGTGGACGAGTTCTTTGGCGATGCGCACGCGTTTTGCGGGATCCCAGATCGCGAGATCCGCGTCGGCGCCGATCGCAATCGTCCCCTTGCGCGGGTAGAGCCCATACGTTCGGGCATGGCGGGTCGCGGTGAGCGCGACGAATTCGTTCAGCGTCATGCGGCCGGCGCCATAGCCGTAAGTGAATAGCAGCGGCAGGCGCAGCTCGAGGCCCGGCACGCCGTTGGCCATGTCCTTGAAAGTCGTCTGCTCGCCCTTCGGCAGCTTGCCCGATGCGTCATAGCGGTACGGCGCATGGTCGGACGAGCACACGTAGAGCGCGCCGTCTTTCATGCCCTGCCAGCATGCCGCCTGCGCCGCTTCATCGCGCGGCGGCGGACTGCAGCAGAACATCGCGCCTTCGAGGCCGGGCCGGTCGAGGTCCTTCGCAGTCATCAGGAGGTACTGCGGGCACGTCTCGCCGTAGACCTTGAGTCCGCGCGCACGCGCCTGACGGATCGCTTCGATCCCTTCGATCGTCGACACGTGCACGATCAGAATCGGCACGTCGATCAATTCCGCGAGCGTGATGACGCGCTGAATGGCCTCGGCCTCCGATCCGCGCGTATGGCAGATGCCGTGATAGCGTGGGCGCGTGTTGCCCTGGTCGATCATGCGGCCGGCCAGCCATGAAATGATGCCGTGGTTTTCGGCGTGCACCATGACCAGCGCGCCCGCGCGGCGCGCGACTGCCATCACGTCGAGTATCTGCTGGTCGGTCAGGTGTATGCGGTCGTAGGTCATGTAGACCTTGAACGAGCGGATGCCCTGCTCGATCGCGGCGGGCAGGTCCACCGTGAGCGTCTGCTGGTCCGGATTGGCGATGATCAGGTGAAAGCCGTAATCGATGACGGCTTTGGTGCGCGCGCGTTCGTGATAATCGGCAAGCACGGCCGCCAGCGAATCGCCGCGGTGCTGCGCGCAGAACGGTATGACGGTAGTCGTGCCGCCGTACGCCGCGGACACGGTGGCGGTGTAGAAATCGTCGGCGCACATGATGCCGAACGATGAGAGCTGTTCGATATGGCAGTGGCTGTCGACGCCGCCCGGCAGGACAAGCTTGCCGCGCGCATCGATTTCGCGCGCGGCGCCCGCAAGGTCTTTGCCGAGCGCGGCAATGCGGCCGTCCCGGATGCCGACGTCAGCATCAACGGTTTCGACATCCGTTGCGACGGTGCCGCCGCGGATGATGAGGTCGTAGTCGCTCATTCGATCTTGACGCCTGCGTCCTCCCGCACCACCCCCTGCAACCGCTTACGGATGATGTCGTCCGCATCGGCGACGATCTTCGCGATGATCTCCGCCACCGGCTTCACCGACTCGATCAACCCCGCATCCTGACCGTACAGCAGCGGCGCGTTATCCGCGTCACCCGCACGCGCGGCTTCGATGCACGCCTTGCCTGCTTCTGCCTGATGCTGGCGCAGCTCCCACTCCCGGCCTGACCAGCGCTCGATGAACGCATTGCGCTTCGCGCGGGCCATCGCGCCCGGCCAGACATGGCCTCGGGCGATGTCCGCGATTTCAGTGAGCACCGTGTCGTGACCGTCGCTCTCGACGATCGCCTGCTTGAGGTTCCGATGAATCGGCGACTCGTCTGCGGCGAGAAAGCGTGTGCCGAGGAGAACGCCGTCGGCGCCTAACGCGAGCGCGGCAGCGAAGCCGCGGCCGTCGGCGATGCCGCCGGCAGCGAGGACGGGCAACGGCGCGACAGCGCTCACGATCAGCGGCACGATCACCATCGTCGCCATCCAGCCGACGTGGCCGCCGCCTTCGGTGCCCTGCGCGACGATGTAATCGGCGCCCGCGTCGACTGCACGCCGCGCTTCCGGGACTTCGCCCGCCATGTACATGACTTTCGATCCGGCATCGTGCACGCGGCGAAAATACGCGCCGAGGTCCTGCTCCTGGCGCGCCCATGCGAAGGCGACGACATCGGGCCGCGCCTTGAGCGTTGCGCCGAACGAGTCCTCGTCGATGCGGAAGAGCAGGTGATTGATGCCGAAAGGCTTGTCGGTGGCTTCGCGGATCGTCTTCACCGCCGACGTGATCTGCGCGCCGCTCATGCCCGACGTACCGAGCGTGCCGAAGCCGCCGGCATTCGAGACCGCGGAGACGAGCGCGGGCGACGTCGCCGAACCCATGCCGCCGAGGACGATGGGGTGCTTGATTTTGAGAAGGTCGCAGAGGCGGGTGTGGATCATGGGTGCTCCGGTTTCGGTTAGACGTTCGTGCGCAGCATACCTGAGAGCTGTTCGGGTGCCACGGCGCGCGCCGGCGGCACCTCGCGATGACGCGGTAGTGCACAATGCGTTCCTCTACGCGAGGAGGAAAAATGACGTCAAAACGTTGCGCACGACTGATTGCAACTGCAGCGTTGGGCGCGCTGGGCTGCACTGCGATAGTCACGACTCACGCCCAGACCTATCCCGCCAAGACGATCCGCGTGATCGTGCCGATCGGACCCGGCGGCAGCACCGACATCGTCGGGCGCATGATCGGACAGCGTCTCGGCGAGCAGATGGGCGTGTCGCTCATTACGGAGAATCGGCCGGGCGCGGGCGCAGTGATCGGAACTGAAGTCGTCGCCAAAGCGCCTCCCGATGGGTATACGCTGCTCGCGATCGCGGTCGAGTTCACGATCAATCCGAGTCTGCGCAAGAAGCTGCCTTTCGATCCGATCAAAGACTTCACCTGCATCGCGCAGCTCACGTCGGGACAGTATTTTCTGTCGACGCATCCGACGATTCCCGTGAAGAACGCACGGCAGTTCATCGCGCTCGCGAAATCGCGTCCGGGGCAGGTAACGTTCGGGTCATCGGGTCCCGGCAGCGCGAATCATCTCGCGGGCGTGCTCTTCCAGACGATGACGGGAACGAAGCTCGTGCACGTGCCTTATAAGAGCGCGGGGCAGGCCGGCATCGCGCTGATGAGCGGCGAGATCGATTTCATGTTCAGTAACGTCGCGTCGGTGATTCAGCACGTGCGCGCCGGCAAGGTGCGCGCGATCGCGACGACAGGTGCGAAGCGTTCTCCCGTTGCGCCTGACGTGCCGACGCTCGACGAGTCGGCGGTGAAGGGATACATCGTGACGGGTTTTCACCTCCTGCTCGCGCCGGGTGCGACGCCGCCTGACATCATCGCGAAGCTGAATGCGGAGACGGTGAAAGCGCTGGAATCCGCGGCGATCAAGGAGCGGCTGGTGAATCTTGGATTAGAGCCGGCAGGCGGCTCGCCCGCCGATTGCGCGAAGCTCATCCAGGCGGACATCGCGCGCTGGGTGCCGGTTGTGAAAGCGGGCGGGGCGACGGCGGATTAACAGTACGAGAGTGGCGCGAGAAGGTGGAGTGACGTACCTTTCGCCCTTCAAGGGAGGAGCACATATCATGGCGATCACCGGCAAATGGATTTTCACCGCATCGATGGACGTCGATCCGGACAAGGAAGCGCTTTTCAACGAAGTGTATGACACCGAGCACATCCCGCATCTATCCAAAGTGCCGGGCGTGATCTCCGCGACGCGGTTCAAGATCGATACGCTGCGCGTGACGATGGGCGGCGAGACGAAAACAGTGAAGCCGGACGGATTGCCGCGGTATTCGTGCATTCTCGAGCTCGAAAGCCCGGATGTGCTGACGAGCGCCGCATTCGCGAAGGCGGTGGACGCAGGTCGGTGGTCGACGCACGTCAGGCCGTTCACGCGGAACCGGCACCACACGCTGCATCAGGTCATGGGTGGAATGACCCACGTGGGTTAACGAGAAGACCCAGGGCGAGTATCGTTTCGTCGCCCGGCGGCGACACTTTGCGTGCCGCGTCAACCGCATCGTCATAGCGGCGTTTTGCGTGGTGGCTCAATAGCCATTTATAACCTCTGGAGGATACATGAAGCAGATTCTTGCAATTCTTTTCGCCCTGGTGATGTCGGTCAGCATGGCGTTCGCCGCAGTGAACGTGAACACGGCCACTCAAGCCGAGCTGGAGACGCTCCATGGCATCGGCCCGGGTAAAGCCAAAGCCATCATCGATTACAGGGCCAAGCACGGCGCGTTCAAGACGATGGAAGACTTCGACAAGGTACCGGGCATCGGGCCGGGCACGATGAAGCAGCTCAAAGGCGACATCACGCTCACCGGTAAGACGACGGTGAAAGCCGACGCGAAGAAAGACAAGTCGAGCGAGACGAAGGCCGATAAGAAAGCCGCGGCCGACAAGAAGGAAGACAAGAAAGACGCGAAGAAGGACACGAAGAAGGAAGACGTGAAGAAAGACGCGAAGAAGGAAGACGTGAAGAAGGACACGAAAGCGTCCGATAAAGACGCGAAGAAAGAAGTGTCCAAGAAAGACGAGCCTAAGAAAGAGATGGCGAAGGACACGTCGAAGGACACGAAAAAAGCCGACGACAAAGCGCCTGCGAAGAAAACCGAAACCACGAAGTAATCAGGTTGTTTCGGATTAAAAACCCCGCCCCAGTGGCGGGGTTTTTGTTTGGGTTTTCATGATCGCCTCCTTCGTCATTCCAGCGCCCAAGGTACACCCCGGACGCTCCAAGCGTCATTCCAGCGCGATGCTGGAATCCAGGCGGTGTTGTTCAAGCAAGTGCTGCCTGGATTCCAGACGTGCGTGCCGTGCACCTCTGGAATGACGATGCTTTTTGGGCGTCGACATAAACCTCGTGCCTGGCACGTCGTGTGCATCACGGCACCTTCGAAGCCCATAATCGAAAAATGAACAATCACGCTTTAGATCGCAAGGCAGCCCGGGCATCGAGCCTTACGGGCGCGGTCGGCGCGAATTCACTCGCATTGCTGCTGGCGGCGCTTGCGATGCTCGGGCCGTTCTCCGTCGATACGTACCTGCCCGGCTTTCCCAACATACAGGCGACGCTGCACGCCACGCCGATCGAGGTTCAGCAAACGCTCACCGCCTACATGTTCGCGTTCGCGGTCATGATGTTGTGGCACGGTGCGCTGTCGGACGCGTTCGGCCGGCGCAACATCATCATCGTCTCGCTTTCCGTGTTCGCAGTCGCATCGCTCGGCTGCGCAGCGGTGCACAGCATCGAATATCTCTGGGCGTTTCGCATCCTGCAGGGCGTGTCGGCCGGAGCGGGGATCGTCATCGGCAGGGCGATCATTCGCGATCTCTATTCCGGCGCGAAAGCGGCCCGCCTGCTGTCGCTCGTGACGATGATCTTCTCGATCGCGCCTGCCATTGCGCCGATCCTCGGCGGCTGGATCGTGAAGCTCCGCGACTGGCGCTCGATTTTCCTGTTCCTGTTCGGCTACACGGTGCTTTTGATTTGGTACTGCTACAAGAAGCTCCCGGAAACGCTGCCCGTGGACAAGAGACGGCCGTTCAGTCCTCGCGTGCTCCTGGAAAGTTACCTGAAGGTTTTTACTTCGATACCGTTCCAGCTCAAAGCAGGCGTGGCCGCGTTCAACTTCGCTGGCCTATTCGTGTACGTCGCGGCCGCTCCCGTCTTTCTCACGCAGCATCTCGGGCTCGGCCCGGACCAGTTTGCATGGCAGTTCGTTCCGACCGTCGCCGGGATTTTCGCGGGCGCGCTTGCCTCGAATCGCATGGCCGGAAAAATTTCGGTCTCGCGCCACGTGGCGTTCGGCTTCTGTTTCGTGATCGGGGCCTCGCTCCTGAACGTGACCTACCATGCGTTTCTTCCGCCCGCGCTGCCGTGGTCGGTTCTCCCGCTGCTCTTTTATGCGTTCGGATTTTCGGTGATCGCGCCGGTGGTGACGCTGCTCGTCATGGATCTCTTTCCGGAGATGCGCGGCCTCGTCTCCTCGTGCCAGTCGTTCACGCAGACGATGCTGGGCGCATTCGCAGCCGGCGTGCTCGCGCCGTTCCTGTCGCACAGCGTGCTGTGGCTTGCCGCCGGCCAGCTCGCGTGCGCCGTAATCGCGTTGACGCTATGGCTGATCGGCGGCGCGTATCACCGCTCGCGCGAGCGCGGCGAAGTCAACGCATGGGAGTCGGTGCCGCTGGAGTGAGCGCGTCAGTTGCACGTGCAGCTTGGGCCGCCCGCCGGTGCCTTCACGCAGACCGCTGATTTCGGTGCTTCGCAGGTGACCCGGCATTCGCGGCCGTTGACGTTCTGGCTGCACGAGCTGCTGTTGGCACTGATGCTACTGCTGCTGCTCGTACCGGTGCCGGAATTGATGTTGGTACTGGTATTGGTGCTGATGTTGGAATCGGTGCTGACATTCGACCTTGTGGTGCTCGACACGGCAGCCGTTTCAGCACGCCCGCAGGCGGCGCAGAACAGGGCGATAACGACGATCAGAACTTTCATAATAGGTCTCCTTTCGCGTGCGGCTGCAACACTTGTGCCGCTGGGTGAAAATGGTTATTGGTATTTCGAGGTTTGATGCCCTCGACACCCAACGAATAGCCGGGAGGACCCATGGACCCCGCACTCGACATACACGCCGGCGGCACGGAAGTGCATGCGCCTGCTGACTTCCGGTGGCCCGGCGGTAAACGCATCGCCGTTTTCCTTCGCGTGTCGTTCGAATGGTGGTCGGACGGCAAGTGGCCGGGCATCGGGCCGATGGGCAATCCGCTGAAAGCCGGCGTACCCGATCTGAACGCCGTGGGCTGGGCCGAATACGGACATCGGCGCGGCATCCATCGCATCCTCGACGTGCTCGCGAGGCAAGGCACACGCGCGACGATCAACGTGAGCGGAATCCTCGCCGAGCGTCATCCTGAAATCGTGCGGCGCATGAGCGACGAAGGCCACGATGTGGTCGCGCATTCGTACACGATGGACGTGATACACGCATACCTCAACGAAGACGAGGAGCGCGCGAACATCGCTCGCACGACCGAGCTTCTCGAGCAGGCGACCGGCAAGCGGCCGACGGGCTGGATCAGTCCGCGCAGCACGCCGGGTATCCGCACGCCGCGGCTGCTCGCGGAAGCTGGTTACGACTGGCACGGCGACACGTTGAACGACGATCTGCCGTATCTCGTGAAATTCGGCGACCGCTCGATCGTCGCGTTTCCCAACAACACCGAAGTGAACGACCTGCCGATGTACATGCGGCACGGGCAGCCGCCGCGGGTGATGCTGGAAGTGTTCGAAGACTGGCTCGCGTGCGCGCGCGAGCGTGAGACGGGCGCCGTGCGGATCGACCCTGCAATACATGCGCACGTATTCGGGAGAGCACTCGGCGCCTCGGTTTACGAGCGCATCATCGAAGTCGCGAAAGCTGCGTCCGATGTGTGGATAGGAACGCGCTCAGAGGCCGTCGCGCATTTCAAAAAGGCGGTGCTTTAGCTTTTCACCAGCTCCCCGAGCTCCCTCCACCGCCGGAGCTGCCACCGCCGCCGGAGAAGCTGTCGCTCGACGAGCTCGATGAGCTGGAGCTCGAGCTCCACGAAGAGCTTCCGCCGCTCGCGCCGCCCAGCACGAAGCCGCCGACTTTCGCGCTGCCTGTCTTTTTCAGATCGCTCTGTGCTTTTTCGTACCACTTCGAGCGCGAGACGATCAGCTTGGCGAGCGGATACCCGACGAGATACGTGCCGAGCAGGATGAGCGCACCTTTGGTGCCCACGACTGCGATGGGGAACATCGCCCAGAACGGAATGAGGAAGAGGTACAGGAACCAGCCCACTCCCGGCGTCAGCACGCCGATTACGGTGAACAATCCGATGATGCCGAATATGAATGCGCCGATGAGGATGCGCTCGATGATCGAGAGATCCGCGACTTGCAGCCCGGAGCTTTGAGCGTGCCTGGCTTCCTTGTTTTCCGATTCGCTGGTGGCATCGCCCGGCGCCGGTGCTTCACCTTGAAGCGTCGCAATGATCGCGCGCGCGCCTTCTTCGACGCCGCGGTCGAAGTTGTTGCTCTTGAACTCCGGCGCCATCACGTTGCGGATGATGCGGTTCGAAGCGAGATCGGTAAGACGCCCTTCGAGTCCGTAGCCGACTTCGATGCGCATTTTGCGTTCGCGCGGCACGATGACCAGCAGCGCGCCGTTGTCCTTGCCTTTCTGACCGAGCTTCCACGATTCGAAGACTTTCACCGCGTATTCTTCGATGCTGGTGCCTTCGAGACTCGGCACGGTCAGGATCGCGATCTGGTCCGTCGTCTTCGCCTCGTGCGCTTTCAGCAGCTCGGTGATGCGGTCCCTCGCGGCGGGGGAGAGGAGCTCTGCATTGTCGACGACGCGTCCGGTCAGGAACGGAATGTCGGCGGCCGCGCTCCATGCGCCGCTGAAAAGCAGGACCGCCGCTACAACGAAAGCGCGCAGGACCTGGCTCATGCGCCTTTCTCCACCAGAATGTCATCTGCAATTTCATTCTGTCGATCCGCTGCCGCGACGAACCCCCCTTGCTTCAACAGTTCGGTGATCCGCGAGAAAGCCGCTTCGAATGCCGGCACGACAGCGCCTCTCGCGAGCATCGATCCCGTAAATTTGCCGAGCTCGCCCATTGCCCCTGCGGGTGCGTACTGCGCGAGGCCGGTGTCGGCGAGCACGACACCGAGGCGCTCGAAGCGGCACATGACCACGAGCACGGCGCGGCGGTCGTGGGTTCGGAAAACCTCACGCTGGAGGAACAAGGTCTGCGCGTACTGGAGCGCTTCGGACTGCGCGCGCACGCGATCCAGGAAAATCCGGCCGACTGCGGGTATGAAAGCCGAGAGGAGGGACAGCAGCGCGCCGGCTGCGAGTATGAGCATGGCGTCGAGCGCGATGATGCTCGCGTGGGACCAGCCGGAGACGAAAAACGGATTCAGCGCAGCGCCAAGCGCGCCCAATCCAGAGCCGATCGCATACGCTTTCCACGGAATATCGGGATACGCATCGGCTTTATCGGTGACGGCCGCGACCGCCTGGATGCCGGTGTCGGCTTCGAAGCGGGCGACGAGCGCGTTTATCTGTTGTCGCTCTTCCT
>DATLEF010000045.1:0-18568 GCA_035525455.1 Burkholderiales bacterium | reverse complement strand
CAGTATAATTCGCGTCTTCTCCGAATACCAATCCCATGCTTGCCAAGCTCGAACAAAATCCAGCGCTGTTGACACCCGCCGCCGCGCAGCGCGCGCGCCATCTGCTGGTCGTGCTGCCAAAGACGGATACGCTGAAGAGTCTCGCGCGCGTGCCTTTTGTCGATGCTCTCGAAGGCGCGCTCAAGCGCCGGAAGAAAAAGCTCGAAGATGTCGGCAAGGCGCCGATCGTGACCGAGCTTTCGCACGGCGCGCTCGTCGCGTGGATGATGGACGATCCCTCAAAGTCGACGTTCGAGCGGCAGACCGCATTCCGAAAAGCGCTGCAGCCGCTGCTTGCGGAACACCCCCGTGAAATCGCGGTCGCGCTCTATGGCGCCGACTCGTCGCGCGCAGCCGCAGCCGGGCTCGCTGTATATGCCGCCTGGTTGAACGGCGCGCGCCTGCCTCAGCGCAAGAAAAAGGACGACGGCGAGCCGCTCGCGCTCGTACAGCTACACGGTCACCGCGAAGCGGATGGTTTCGCGAGCCTGCGCGCACAGGCGGAAGGTAACCTGCTCTGCCGTGAGCTCACCGTGCTCCCTCCGAACGAGCTCACGCCGGGAGCTTATCGCGCGCGTCTGCGCAAGCACGCGCGGGACGAGAAATGGGCGATAGAGGAGTACGACATGAAGCGCCTGCGGAAAATGGGCGCCGGGGCTTTTGTCGCGGTCGCACAGGGCAGCGACGTGGACGATGCGGCAATCGTGCGTCTCAAATACCGGCCGCGCGGCGCGAAGAAAAAAATTGCGCTGGTCGGCAAAGGTATCTGCTTCGACACCGGCGGCCACAATCTGAAGCCCGCGAAATACATGGCCGGCATGCACGAGGACATGAACGGCTCCGCAGTCGCTCTCGGAATTCTGTTCGCGGCCGCGCGTGCACGGCTTCCGGTCGCAATCGATTGCTGGCTCGCGCTCGCGCAGAACCACATCAGTCCGCGCGCGTACAAGCAGAACGATATCGTGACCGCGCTGAACGGCACGACGATCGAAATCGTGCACACCGACGCCGAAGGGCGCATGGTCCTTGCCGATACGCTCACCCTGGCGTCGCGTGAAAAGCCGGATCTCATGATCGATTTCGCGACGTTGACCGGAAGCATGCATACCGCGCTCGGTGACCGCTACAGCGGCATCTTCGCGACGAGCGACAAGATCGCGCAGCAGGCGCTGGCTGCTGCAACCGTTTCCGGCGAACGCATCTGCGTTTTCCCGATGGACGACGACTACGAGGATCAGCTGGAGAGTCCCGTTGCCGACGTCAAGCAGTGCACCCTGGACGGCGGCGCCGATCACATCCTTGCGGCGCGCCTGCTGAAACGCTTCACCGGCGAGCGGCCGTGGATACACATGGACCTTTCAGCGGCGAGCTGCAAAGGCGGGCTGGGCGCAGTCGGCACCGATGCAACGGGCTTCGGCGTCGCGTGGGGCTTTACGCTGCTCGAGTCGCTCGCATAACTCTTATTCGCTAAACTCGGCGTTCGTTTTCTTCCATCCGGGGCGCCATGTCCGGCAGCACGCTCGGCAAGCTCTTCACCGTCACCTCGTTCGGCGAAAGCCACGGAATTGCGATCGGCTGTGTCGTCGACGGCTGCCCGCCAGGCATGACGTTGAGCGAAGACGACATTCAGCCCGAGCTCGACCGGCGCAAGCCCGGCACTTCGCGGCACGTCACGCAGCGGCACGAGGAAGACCGCGTCGAGATACTTTCCGGCGTGTTCGAAGGGAAAACCACGGGAACGCCGATCGGTCTTCTCATCCGCAATGTCGACGCGAAGAGCAGGGATTACTCGAAAATCAAGGACCAGTTCCGGCCCGGCCACGCGGATTACACGTACTTGCAGAAATACGGCATCCGCGATTATCGCGGCGGCGGACGCCAATCGGCGCGCGAGACCGCGGTGCGCGTGGCTGCCGGCGCAATCGCGAAGAAATGGCTCTGCGAAAAATACGGCATCCTGATTCGCGGCTATATGGCGCAGCTCGGTCCCGTAGAGATCCCGTTCAAGTCGTGGGACGGCGTCTACGACAATCCGTTTTTCGTTTCCGATCCGGAGTATGTTGCCCGGCTCGAAGATTTCATGGACAAGCTGCGCAAATCGGGCGATTCCGTCGGCGCGAAAATCACGACCATCGCGTCCAACGTGCCGGTGGGCTGGGGCGAGCCCGTGTACGACAAGCTCGACGCCGATCTTGCTTACAACATGATGAGCATCAATGCGGTCAAAGGCGTCGAGATCGGCGCCGGTTTTACTGCGGTCACGCAGAAAGGCACGCAGCATTCCGACGAAATGACGCCGGAAGGATTTCTTACGAACAATGCCGGCGGAATTCTCGGCGGCATTTCGACCGGGCAGGACATCATCGTCCACGTCGCGGTGAAGCCGACGTCCAGCATACGGCTTGCACGCCGCACGATCGACATCAACGGCAAAGCCACGTTGATCGAGACGCACGGGCGCCACGACCCTTGCGTCGGCATCCGGGCGACACCGATTTGCGAAGCGATGATGGCATTGACGCTGATCGACCACGCGCTGCGCCACCGCGCGCAGAATGCCGACGTCGTGTGCGCGACCCCGCGCATCGGCGCACAGGCCCCCGCAGAACCCGCGTTGCTGCGCCCGGCGGCGGGCATCGAGGATCCCGAGCCTGACGAAGCCTGACGGCTGCGGCTCAAGTGACGCAGCGTTTGCCTTACCGGCGGCTCGCCGGTTTCTACTTCTTCTATTTCGCTTATCTCGGCACGTTCGCGCCGTTTTTCAGTCTCTACCTGCAAAGCGTCGGGTTGACACCTTTCGACATCGGTATCGTGCTCGCGCTGCCGCAGGTCACGCGCATCATCGCCCCGCACCTGTGGAGCTGGTTGAGCGATCGCAGCGCCGCGCCGGTGCGCGTCGTGCGCTATACGGGCCTCGCGGGGACCGTGGCCTTTCTTGCGATCTTTGGCGGCAGCGGCTTTGCGCTGATCGTCCTCACGATATTCGCCATGACATTTTTCTGGAGCGCGGCACTCCCGCTCATGGAAGCGACGACGCTAACGCATCTCGGCGACGAGACCGCCCGATATGGCCGCGTTCGGGTCTGGGGCTCGATCGGTTTTATCGCCGCGGTCGTCGGCGTCGGTCATCTGCTCGATCACGTGAAGCTCGATGCGGTGCCGGTACTCGTGCTGACGATGATGCTCGGCATGTTGCTCTGTGCATGGATAGTGCCGGATCCTCCGCGCGTGCGTCACGAAGCCGAAGCATCGGTCCGAAGCGTCATACTCAAGCCCGAAGTGATTGCGCTCATCGCAGCGGGCGCGCTCATGTCCGCGGCGCACGGCCCGTACTACACGTTTTATTCCATACATCTCGTCGACACGGGCTACTCCAAAGCCGCAACCGGCTGGCTGTGGGCGCTCGGCGTCGCATGCGAGATCGGAATTTTTGCGTGGATGCCGCGACTCTATCGCGCCTTCAGCCTGCGTCAGATATTGATCACGAGCTTTGCGCTGGCAGTGTTTCGTTTCCTCGCGATCGCATGGCTCGCTCAGAGTTTCGTGGCCCTCCTGATTGCGCAGGTGCTCCACGCGGCCACCTTCGGCGCTTTTCACGCTGCATCGATCGGTTATGTCCACCGATACTTCAAGGGCAGACTGCAGGCTCGCGGTCAGGCGATTTACGGCAGCGTCGCTTTCGGTGTCGGGGGCGCATTCGGCGGCTTGGCGAGCGGCGCGCTGTGGGTACCTGCGGGGGCGGCGCTTACTTTCACTTTTGGCGCTGTATGCGCGCTCGCGGGCGGCATCGTATTCGTGCGAGGGTCGCGCACGTGATCGACGCGCAGACCCCTTCGGGCGAACGCGCGGCTGGCGGCGTAAGCTGCTGATTTAGGTATAATTAGTCCTTTTTCCGGCGGTTCCGCATGGCCAGCACGCTGTACGACAAACTCTGGGACAGCCACGTCGTTAGGCAGGAGCCCGACGGCACAGCACTCCTCTATATCGACCGGCATCTCGTGCATGAAGTCACGAGCCCGCAAGCCTACGAAGGACTCGAGATCGCGGGACGCAAGCCCTGGCGCGTCGATTCGGTCGTGGCAACGGCGGACCACAACACGCCGACGAAAGACTGGGACAAAGGCATACAGGACCCGGTGTCGCGCCTGCAGGTCGAAACGCTCGACGCCAACATGAAAAAGTTCGGTGCGAAGGTTTATTTCCCGTTTCTCGATAAGCGACAGGGCATCGTTCACGTGATCGGTCCCGAGCAGGGCGCGACGCTCCCCGGCATGACGGTGGTCTGCGGCGACTCGCACACCAGCACGCACGGCGCGTTCGGTGCGCTTGCGTTCGGAATCGGCACGAGCGAAGTCGAGCACGTGCTCGCGACGCAGTGCATGGTCATGCAGAAATACAAGTCGATGCAGATCGTCGTCGACGGCACGCTCGCACCGGGCGTGACGTCGAAGGACATGGCGCTCGCGATCATCGGCAAGATCGGCAGCGGAGGCGGCACCGGTTACGCGCTCGAATTCGCGGGCGAAGCCGTGCGCAAGCTGTCGATGGAAGCGCGCATGACTCTGTGCAACATGGCAATCGAAGCGGGTGCGCGCACAGGTCTCGTCGCGGTCGACGACAAGACGATCACGTATCTCGAAGGCCGGCAATTCGCGCCTAAAGGCGCACAGTGGGATCAGGCAGTCGCGTACTGGCGCACGCTCAAAAGCGACCCCGGTGCGAAATTCGACCGCGTCGTGACGCTCAAAGCCGAGGAGATCGAACCGCAGGTCACGTGGGGGACCAATCCGCAGATGGTAGTGCCGGTGGCGAGCAAAGTGCCCGATCCCGCCGCAGAGCGCGACCCCGTGCAGCGTGAATGGATCGAGCGGGCGCTGAAATACATGGCGCTCGCGCCGAACACGCCGATCACCGAAATCAAGCTCGACAAGATTTTCATCGGCTCGTGCACCAATTCGCGCATCGAAGATCTGCGCATCGCGGCTGAAGTCGTCGAAGGCAAGCGTGTTGCACCCAACATCAAGCTCGCGCTCGTCGTGCCCGGCTCGGGGCTGGTCAAGGAGCAGGCCGAGCGCGAAGGGCTCGACAAAATCTTCACCGCGGCCGGTTTCGAGTGGCGCCAGCCGGGATGCTCGATGTGTCTGGGCATGAACGACGATCAGTTGTCGCCCGGCGAACGCTGTGCGTCGACGTCGAACCGCAACTTCGAAGGTCGACAGGGTGCCGGCGGGCGGACGCATCTCGTGAGTCCCGCGATGGCTGCGGCAGCGGCGATCGCCGGACATTTTGTGGACATACGGAGCTTCAAATGACCATGAAAACGATGCGCGTTGCTGCGTTCCTGCTGATAGGTCTCTTCGTCGCCGCGCTAAGCGGCTGCAACACGATGCGCGGCTTCGGGAAAGACGTCGAGACCGTCGGTGAAGCGATACAGAAGAAGAGCACCAGATAAAATGGAAAAATTCGTACGCCAGGAAGGCCTGGTCGCGCCGCTCGATCGCGCGAATGTCGATACCGATGCGGTCATACCGAAGCAGTTTCTGAAATCGATCCAGCGCACCGGCTTCGGCGTGAATCTCTTCGACGAATGGCGATATCTCGATCGCGGCGAGCCCGGGATCGACAATTCCAGACGCCCGCTCAATCCCGATTTCGTGCTGAATCTGCCGCGCTATCAGGGCGCGACAGTGCTCCTCGCGCGCGAAAACTTCGGCTGCGGCTCCTCGCGCGAGCACGCGCCGTGGGCGCTGCTGCAGTACGGTTTTCAGGCGGTGATCGCGCCGAGCTTCGCGGATATTTTCTACAACAACAGCGTGAAGAACGGCCTCGTGCTGATCAAGCTCGACCCTAAAGTCGTCGATCGGCTCTTTCGCGAAGTGGAATCGACGAAAGGGTATCGGCTCGCAGTCGATCTCGAGCAGCAGAGCGTGACCACGCCCAATGGCGAGAGCTTCGGCTTCGAGATCGACCCGTTTCGCAAGCAGTGCATCCTGAATGGGCTCGACGATATCGGCCTCACACTGAAGCACGCGGACGAGATCCAGGCGTTCGAAGCGAAACACCGGCAGCAGCAGCCGTGGCTGTTTTCGTAAGCGTGAACCGTAAGCCGTTCACGGATACCCTTACATGAAAATCGCAGTTCTCGCCGGCGACGGCATTGGCCCGGAAATCATCGCGGAGGCTGTGAAAGTGCTGCGCGCGCTCTCGCGCGACGGCCTCGGGATCGAGCTCGAAGAAGCGCCGTTCGGCGGCGCGGGTTTCGACGCGCACGCAGATCCGCTTCCCGAATCGACACTCAAGCTCGCGAAAGCAGCGGACGCGGTCATGTGCGGCGCGGTCGGAGGTCCGAAGTACGATGCACTCCCGCGCGCGCAACGTCCCGAGCAGGGCATCCTGCGCATACGCAAAGAGCTCGATCTCTTCGCAAATCTGCGGCCCGCAGTCCTCTATCCCGAGCTTGCCGGCGCTTCGACATTGAAAGCCGAAGTCGTCGCGGGTCTCGATCTCATGATCATCCGCGAGCTGACCGGCGACATTTATTTCGGAGAGCCGCGCGGGCGCCGCGAAAACAAGCGCGGCGAGCGCGAAGGGTACGACACCATGCTTTATTCGGAGCCGGAGATCCGCCGTATCGCGGATATCGGTTTCCAGACCGCGCGCAAACGCGGCAACAAGCTCTGCTCGGTCGACAAGGAAAACGTGCTGGAGACGAGCCGCTTCTGGCGCGAGATCGTGAACGACATGGCGCGCAACTATCCCGACGTCGCACTCTCTCATATGTACGTGGATAACGCGGCGATGCAGCTCGTGCGCAATCCGAAGCAGTTCGATGTGATCGTGACCGGCAATATGTTCGGCGACATCCTGTCCGACGAAGCGTCGATGCTCACGGGCTCGATCGGCATGCTGCCTTCGGCGTCACTCGATGCGCGCGGCAAAGGCCTGTACGAGCCCATACATGGGTCGGCGCCCGATATCGCGGGCAAGAACATCGCCAATCCGCTGGCGACCATATTGTCGTCAGCCATGATGCTGCGCTATACGTTCAACAAGGACGAATGGGCGTACAGAATCGAAGCTGCAGTGAGGAAAGTGCTCGCCGACGGCTGCCGGACCGCCGACATTCATGAACCGGGCACGCGCCGCATGAGCACCGCTGAAATGGGCGATGCCGTGGTCGCGGCACTGTGACGCTGGTAAAATTACGCCCTCTTTGGGATTTGCGATTACGATGAAAGCAGGCTTTATCGGCTGGCGCGGAATGGTCGGATCGGTGCTCCTGCAGCGCATGCAGGCCGAGCGCGATTTCGATTTCGTCGAGCCGTACTTCTTTTCGACGTCGCAGGCGGGTGGCCGCGGACCTGCGCTCGCTGGCCAGGCGCAGCCCGTGAAAGACGCCATGAACGTCGATGAGCTCGCGCGCATGGACGTGCTGGTCTTGTGCCAGGGTGGGGACTACACGAATGACATCCATCCCAAGCTGCGCGCGCGCGGCTGGAACGGTTACTGGATCGATGCCGCGTCGGCGCTGCGCATGCGTGAAGACGCCGTGATCATTCTCGATCCCGTCAACATGGACGCGATCAAGAGCGGACTCGCGAGCGGCGTCAGGGATTACATCGGCGGCAACTGCACCGTGAGCCTGATGCTGATGGCGATGAGCGGCTTGTTCAAAGCGGGACTCGTCGAATGGATGACGGCGATGACGTATCAGGCCGCCTCCGGTGCCGGCGCCGCGCAAATGCGCGAGCTCGTGCTGCAGATGGGTGTCGCGCACGAATCAGCGCGCGCACTGCTGGACGACCCGGCGTCTGCGATAGCGGATATCGACCGCGTCGTCGCCGATGTGCTGCGGCGCCCCGATTTTCCGGTCTCGAATATCGGCCAGCCGCTCGCAGGCAGCCTCCTGCCGTGGATCGATAAGGACCTCGGTAACGGCCAGAGCCGCGAAGAATGGAAAGGCATGGCCGAGACGAACAAGATCATCGGCCGCATTTCAAAACCGGTTCCAGTCGACGGCATCTGCGTGCGCGTGGGCGCGATGCGCTGTCACAGTCAGGCGCTCACGCTCAAGCTGACGCGAGACGTACCGCTCGCCGAGGTCGAGCGCATCATTGCTGAGGCCCATTCGTGGGTCAAAGTCGTTCCCAACGAGCGCGAAGCGTCGCTCCGCGAGCTGACGCCGGCGGCCGTTACCGGCACGCTTGATGTGCCGGTCGGGCGGCTGCGGAAGCTCCCCATGGGCGGCGAGTACCTGACCGCTTTCACGGTTGGGGATCAGCTCCTGTGGGGTGCGGCCGAGCCGTTGCGCCGGATGCTGCGCATCCTCATCGAATTCCAGGCACAGGAGCGCGCACCGCACGCGCAGGCCGCGGCGCACGTCTGACCCGCGCTGGTATAGCTGGGGGTCCGCGGCTTTGCCGTACGCCACGTTTCTAAGCAAAACTCAAAAGAAATAGGCAGTTTCAGTGAGGATGTAACGCGCGCTGTCAGGTTGCATCGCTAAGTGCGTGATGTTAGTTTTGCCTCTCCAACGATAGAGCAGGGGTGTGCGGCGTGCGCGATTACGTTTTCAAACGATGGATCGTAGCAGCGGCAGTCGCGCTGCTTGCCCCTGGCGCCGCCGATGCGGCTGGATTAGGCCGGCTGACCGTGCTCTCGGCGCTCGGCCAGCCGCTCACTGCCGAGATCGATCTGGTTTCGCCGCAGAAAGGCGAAAGCATCACAGCGCGCGTTGCGTTGCCCGACTTGTACCAGCAGGCGGGCCTCGTCTATAACCCCGCGCTGCCGGGTACGCGTATCACCTTGGAGACGCGGCCAAACGGCCAGCCCTATCTCAAAGCGTCCTCGCCGCGCGCAGTCAACGAGCCCTTCCTCGAATTGCTGGTCGAGCTCAACTCCGAGCACGGGCGCGTGACACGGCAGTACACGATCTTGCTGGACCCGCCCGGGTACGGCCGCGCCGCAGCTGAAATTCCACCGCCTGTGGTTTCCGCGCCGGCACCGCGACCGCCTGTAGCTGCAGCGCCTCCCGCTCCATCGCGCGAAGACACTGCAGCCGCGACGCCCGCCGCACCTGTTGCCGCCGTCCCTGCTGCACCGTTGGCCCCTGCGCCGGCCGCACCCGCCAAGGCGGGCGCGCCTCGCGCAGCGGCTAGCGCAGCAGCGCCGCCGGCGGCGCGTGCGCCGGCGCCCGCTGAGCCTTCCGCACAGAAAGAATACGGACCGGTGAAACGCGGAGAAACGCTCGGGCGCATTGCTCGCACGGTGCGTCCCGAAGGCACGACGCTCGAGCAGACGCTGGTCGGCCTGTATCGCCAAAACCCCGACGCGTTCATGAACAAGAACATGAACCTCGTGAAGTCGGGCCGAATCCTGCGCGTTCCGGAAGCGAACGAGCTTACGGCGGTTCCGCAGCGCGAAGCCGTCAAGGAAGTGAAGCTGCAAGTTGGCGACTTCAACGCGTATCGCGCACGGCTCGCCGGGCGCGCAGGGGACGCACCTGAGGCGACCAGCGTAACCAGCGGCCGCATCGGCACGCGTGTCGCCGAGCCGGGTGCGAGCGAGCCGCGCGACACCGTACGCCTCTCCCGTACCGAAGCGTCGGGCCCGCAGGCGGGTGCTAAAGGAAAACCGAGCACCGCCGATCGCGTGCGCACGTTGGAAGAAGAAGTTATTGCACGCGAGAAAGCGCTGGCCGAAGCGAACGAACGCATCGCACGTCTCGAGAAGACGATCAAGGATATGCAGCGTCTGGTCGAGCTGAACAGCGGCGGCATGGCGGCTGCGCAAAAAGCCGCGGAAAAATCCGCGAAAGGGCAGCCTGCGCCCGACGCAAAAGGCC
This sequence comes from Burkholderiales bacterium, assembly GCA_035525455.1. Lineage (GTDB taxonomy): Bacteria > Pseudomonadota > Gammaproteobacteria > Burkholderiales > SG8-41 > JAQGMV01. Next base: position 8,685 of record DATLEF010000045.1, on the reverse strand, counting down.
AGCCGCCCGGTGTCGTAGCCGTTGCGCCGCCACCCGCCAAAGCGGCGGACACTGCGCCGGCTAAAGGCGCGCCGCCGCCCGCCAAAGCGCCGGACGCGTCCGCCAAAGCGGCCCCCGACGCAGCTAAAGGTACGGCAGCCGACAGCGCGAAAGGTCCGGCGGACAAAGCCAAGACGGTGACAGCCGACGCGGGCAAAGCCGCGGCTCAGGCTCCCGGGCCGAAACCTGCCGCGCCCCCTCCGGCACCTGAGCCCGACCTGCTCGATACAGTTATGGGCGAGCCGCTGTACTTGGCCGCCGGCTCGGCTGTCCTTCTTCTCGGCGGACTTGCTTTCGTCATGGCGCGGCGCCGGCGCAGCGCGGACGAGCCTTTCAAAGACGAAAGCGGTAAGAATCGTATTACGCCGAGTCTGGGCGGCTCGCCGCCGCCACCGACTCCGCCCACGGGCACGGCGCCGACGCGCGCAACAAGCGCTCGCGCGGCGGGTCCCGGGACTGCTGCAGCGGCGACGGCGGGAGCCGCAGCGGCAGCGACGGCTGGCGTCGCAGCAGCCGCTGGAACTGACGACAACGATCTCGACTTCGGCGCCGCCGTGCGCAACGCGGGTGCTAACCCGGCGCAGCCGCCCGCTCGCGCACCATCCGAACCCGCCGCGACGCCTCCAATTCAGGCGGCTCCGCGCAGCGAACCGGGCACGCCTGAGCCCGCACCGATTGCGGAGCGCGCGCCGCCTGCTGCAGGGAAGCCCGCCGAACCCGCGATCCCTCAGGCGCCGACCGTGCACGAGCCGGTTATGCTCGACGTGCCGCCAGTGACAGAGCCTCTTATTCCTGAGCCGCCGAAGGTGGCAGCGCCTGTCACGCCCGAAAAAACGCCGGAATCCCCGCTTCCCGATTTTTCGCTCGATACGATCGTTCCGCCTCCGTCCGAGCCGACGCCGGCCAAATCTCCGGAACCCTCGCTGTCCGACTTTTCGCTCGATACGATCGTTCCGCCTCCGCCGTCCGAGCCCGAGCCGGCTCCGGCCAAACCGACTGCGAGCAGCAACCTCATCGACTTCGATCTTGACCCGCTGCCTTCGCTCGACGTGCCTTCCGGTGCGCCTGCCAGTCAGGCAGCGGTGCAGGCCTTCGAGCCCAAGAGCATGGATTTCAAGCTGGACGATCTCAAACTGGAGTTGGGCGACGAGCCCGCGAAAGCAGCGGCGCCGCCGAAGGACGATCACTGGTACGACGTGCAGCAGAAGTTCGATCTCGCAAAGGCGTACGAGGAGATGGGCGACAAGGACGGCGCGCGCGATATCCTGCGCGAAGTGCTGAAGGAAGGCGATTCGGAGCAACAGGCGCAGGCGACGAAGTTGCTGGAATCGTTCACCTGACGCGCGACGAGCATCGACTATCCGGCCGCGGCAGCCTCCACTGCCGCGTTTTTGTTTTCAGGTGGGCATCGTGGACAGCGTAAGAGTGGCGCTTGGCGTCGAATACGACGGTGCGGCGTTCTGCGGGTGGCAAACGCAGCCGTCCGGGTGCGGGGTCCAGGACCACCTCGAAGCCGCTCTTGCGCATATCGCGGGCGAGACCGTCGAAACGACGTGCGCGGGGCGCACCGACGCGGGCGTGCACGCACTCGAGCAGGTCGTTCATTTCGACACCACGGCGCGCCGTCCGCTCTCGGCGTGGGTACGGGGCGTCAACGCGTCGTTGCCTGCGACTCTGGCGGTGCTCTGGTCGCAGGAAGTACGCAGCGATTTTCACGCGCGTTACTCGGCACGCAACCGTTGCTACCGTTACGTGCTGCTGAATCATCCGGTGCGGCCGGCGGCGGACCACGGGCGCGTCGGGTGGTTTCACCTGCCGCTCGATGTCGAGCGCATGCGTGAAGCGGCGCAATTTATGACCGGCGAGCACGATTTCAGCGCGTTTCGCTCAGCCGAATGTCAGGCGCGCTCGCCGGTGCGGGATTTACGCACGATCGAGATCGAACGGCGCGGCGTGTACGTGGTCTTCGATTTCTGTGCCAACGCGTTTTTGCACCACATGGTGCGTAATCTCATGGGTACTTTGATACACATTGGTAAGGGAAAGCGCGCTCCACCGTGGGCCGCGGAGGTGCTCGCGAGTCGCGACCGCTCGCAATGCGCACCGACTTTCGACGCCGCGGGGCTTTATCTGGCTCGCGTCGAGTACGATGCGGAATGGGACTTGCCGCTCGGTGCGCGCTCGCGGCTCACGCTGCCTGAGCTGGTGCAGCAATGATGACCGCAGTGAAAATCTGTGGCGTGACGCGGGTCGAGGACGCGCTCGCAGCAGCTCATCATGGCGCGCACGCGATTGGGCTCGTTTTCTACCGGCCGAGTCCGCGCTACGTCGAGCCCGAAGCCGCCGCCGCCATCGTGCGCGCGCTCCCTCCGTTCGTGACGGCGGTCGGCCTCTTCGTCGATGCAGCAGAAGAGGACGTGCGCCGCATCACCACACGCGCCGGGGTGCAGCTCATACAGTTTCACGGCGCCGAGACGCCGCAGTTTTGCGCGCAGTTCAGCCTTCCGTACATGAAGGCCGTGCAAGTTCGGCCCGGAGTCGATTTGTTACAATATGCACGCGATCATATTGGCGCCAGGGCGCTGCTGCTCGACGCCTTTAACGCGGATTTGCACGGCGGCACGGGTGCGATGTTCGACTGGTCCCTGATCCCGCAGTCCCTGCCGCTGCCCGTCGTTCTGTCGGGCGGATTGAATCCCCAGAATGTCGGTGCGGCGATCCGTCGCGTGAAGCCGTGGGCAGTCGACGTCTCGAGTGGAGTCGAAGCGAGCAAAGGCATCAAGGACGCGGCAAAAATTGCGGCGTTCATTTCAGGAGTGCGTCATGAAGATGTATGAGCTGCCGGATGCGCAAGGCCATTTCGGCCCGTACGGCGGCGTGTTCGTCGCGGAAACGCTCATCCATGCGCTCGACGAGCTCAAGGACGCTTACGCGCGCTACCAGAACGATCCCCAGTTCGTCGCCGACTTCAAGGATGAGCTCGAGCATTACGTAGGGCGCCCCAGCCCCGTCTACCATGCCAGGCGCTGGTCGGCTCATTTCGGCGGCGCGCAGGTGTACCTCAAGCGCGAGGATTTGAATCACACAGGCGCGCACAAGGTCAACAATGTCATCGGACAGGCATTGCTCGCGCAGCGCATGGGCAAGCCGCGGGTCATTGCAGAAACCGGGGCAGGCATGCACGGCGTGGCGACCGCAACCATAGCCGCGAAATACGGCATGGAGTGTATGGTCTATATGGGTTCCGAAGACGTGAAGCGGCAGGCTCAGAACGTCTACCGCATGAAGCTCCTCGGTGCGACGGTCGTCCCGGTCGAGTCGGGCTCGAGGACGCTCAAGGACGCGCTCAACGAAGCGATGCGCGACTGGGTCACGAACATCGAGAATACGTTCTACATCATCGGCACGGTTGCGGGACCCCATCCGTATCCGATGATGGTCCGCGATTTTCAGTCGGTGATCGGCCGCGAAGCCAAAGTGCAGATGATGAAGCAGGTGGGCCGTCAGCCCGACGCCGTGCTCGCGTGCGTAGGCGGCGGCTCCAACGCGATGGGTATCTTTCACCCCTACATCGAAGATGAGTCGGTGCGCCTCATCGGCGTCGAAGCGGCCGGGCACGGTCTGGAAACCGGCAAACACGCGGCCACCCTCACTGCAGGGAAGCCGGGCGTTCTCCATGGCAACCGCACCTACCTGCTGCAGGACGATCATGGACAGATTATCGAGACCCATTCGGTCTCCGCGGGTCTCGACTATCCCGGCGTCGGCCCCGAGCACGCATGGCTCAAAGACATTGGCCGCGCCGAATACGTCAGCGTGACCGACGACGAGGCGCTGCAGGCCTTCCGTGACTTGTGCCGCCTCGAAGGCATCATCCCGGCTCTCGAATCGAGCCACGCGCTCGCCTATGCCGCGAAAATGGCGCCGCGGCTGCCGCAAGATCAGATCCTCCTCGTCAACCTTTCGGGACGTGGCGACAAGGACATGCACACCGTCGCCGAAAAGTTCGGGATCGCGCTCTGATGTCGCGCATCGCCGCCACGTTCGAGCGGCTGCGCCGCGAGGACCGCAAAGCGCTCGTGCCGTTTTTCACTGCGGGCGATCCGAGCCCGAAGTCGACTGTTCCGCTCATGCACGCGCTTGTCGAAGGCGGCGCAGACGTGATCGAGCTCGGCGTGCCATTTTCCGATCCGATGGCGGACGGCCCGGTCATCCAGCGCTCCAGCGAACGCGCGCTGAAGCACGGCGTGTCGCTGAAGGACGTGATCGGATACGTCGCGGATTTTCGCAAGACGAACTCGACGACCGCGGTGGTGTTGATGGGATACGCGAATCCCGTGGAGGCCATGGGCGCTGAGCCTTTCGCCGACGCGGCAAAGCGCGCAGGTGTCGACGGGGTGCTGATCGTCGACTATCCGCCTGAAGAAGCCGAGGCTATCGTGCGGCTGCTCGAAGCACGAGACCTCGATACCATATTCCTGCTTTCGCCGACGACGACTGATACACGCCTCGGGCGGGTCGCGGCTCTGGGACGCGGTTATCTGTACTACGTTTCGCTGAAGGGCGTCACGGGTGCCGCGAACATCGATCTCGACGAAATTTCCAGGCGGCTCGCACACATACGCAAGCACACTCGACTGCCGGTGGGTGTGGGCTTCGGTATCCGCGATGCCGACACCGCGCGCCGCATCGCAAGCGTTGCGGACGCGGTCATCATCGGCAGCCGCCTGGTGCAGGAAATCGAGACTTCACGCCCCGATGAGATCAACGCGCGGGTGAGCGCGTTCATGCGGGGGATACGGGCAGCAATGGACAGCGCGGAGGCCGTTACACCATGAGCTGGCTGCAGAAACTACTTCCACCGAAAATCAAGCGCGATTCGGGTGCGACGAAGAAAGCGGTCCCCGAAGGGCTGTGGAGCAAATGCGATTCGTGCGAAGCAGTGTTGTACAGATCGGACCTCGAGAAGAATTTCTACGTCTGTCCCAAGTGCGACCACCACAGCCGCATCTCCGCGCGTGAGCGGCTGGATTATCTGCTCGACCGCGACGGCCGCTACGAGATCGGTGCCGAAGTGCTGCCCGTGGACACGCTCAAGTTCAAGGACAGCCGCCGCTACACCGAGCGGCTCCAGGAAGCCCGCAGCGAAACGTCCGAAGAAGATGCGCTCATCGTCATGCAGGGCAGTATCAAGACCCTGCCGCTCGTTGCCGCGGCGTTCGAATTCGGTTTTCTCGGCGGCTCCATGGGTTCGGTGGTCGGAGAACGCTTCGTGCGCGGCGTGCAGGTCTGCCTCGAGCAGAACCTGCCGTTCGTCTGCATCACGGCGACCGGCGGCGCCCGCATGCAGGAAGGTGTCCTGTCGCTCATGCAGATGGCGAAGACGTGTGCATCGCTTACTCAGCTTTCGACCGAACGCCTGCCTTTCATCTCGATACTCACCGACCCGACGATGGGCGGGGTTTCGGCGAGCTTTGCGATGATCGGCGACGTCGTTCTCGCCGAGCCGGGGGCGCTCATCGGATTTGCCGGTCCCCGCGTCATCGAGCAGACCGTGCGTGAAACGCTGCCTGAAGGTTTCCAGCGTTCGGAATTCCTGCTCGAGCACGGTGCGATCGACATGATCGTCGACAGGCGCCAGATGCGCGACAAGCTCGCGCACCTCATAACGCTGCTCATGAAGGCGCCGGCGACGAGCTGATGACGCATCGGTCGCGTGCGGCCGATCGATAGCGATGCCTGAGAATCTCGACGCGTGGCTGAAGCACATCGAGGGCGTGCATCCGCGCGCCGTCGAGATGGGACTCGAGCGCGTTACGGCGGTCAGACACGCGCTGCATCTCACACCTGATTTTCCGATCATCACGGTCGGCGGCACGAACGGCAAAGGCTCGGCCTGCGCGATGCTCGAAGCGGTGCTGCATCAGGCGGGCTACAAGACAGGCTGCTATATCTCGCCGCATCTCCTGCGTTATAACGAGCGCGTGCGGCTAGCGCGCGAAGACGCGGCCGACGAGGCGCTTTCTCGCGCGCTTGCTGCCGTCGAGGCCGCCCGCGGCGCCGTGCCGCTCACGTACTTCGAATTCAGCACGCTCGCTGCAGTCTGGCTGTTCGTGGTGGAGAAAGTCGACGTGGCGCTGCTAGAAGTCGGCCTGGGCGGCCGCCTCGATGCGGTGAATGCTTTCGACGGCGACTGCGCGATGTTGATGAGCGTCGAGCTCGACCACATGGATTATCTCGGGAATACGCGCGAAGCAATCGGTTTCGAAAAAGCCGGCATCTTTCGCGCGCGCCGCCCTGCGATCTGCGCCGAGCGCAATCCACCCGATACAGTGCTGAAGCACGCGCAGGCGATCGGCGCCGAACTACTCGTGATCGGCCGCGACTTCGGGTACGACGCACAGCCGCGGCAATGGAAATACTGGGGGCCCAAAGGCGAGCGGCACGGACTGCCGCACCCGGCTCTCCGCGGCGAATATCAGCTGGCAAACGCAGCAGCCAGCGTGGCCGCGCTGGATACGCTGCGCGACAAGCTGCCGGTCACCGCAGGCGACGTACGCACCGGTCTTCTGACCGCGAGCAACCCGGGGCGTTTTCAGGTGTTGCCCGGAAGACCCGAAGTGATACTGGATGTCGCACACAACCCGGCTGCGGCGCGCGCGCTCGCGGACACGCTTCAACGCATGCCGCGGCCGCGCCGCACTTATGCAGTGTTCGCGATGCTGGCCGACAAGGACATCGAGGGCGTTATCGATGCGGTGAAGAAGCATGTCGATGAATGGCACGTCGCCGGAATCGCGGCCGAGCGCGGCACTGACGCGGCAACGCTTGCGAACGCACTCGCCCGAAGAGCGGTGTACGAGAACGTCTCGCAGCACGCAACGATCGTCGATGCCTATGCTCAAGCGTGTGATAAGGCAGCTGAAAATGATAGAATTCTCGTGTTCGGATCGTTCTACACGGTGGCGGCAGTCATGTCGGCTCGTGGGCTGCGGCCTTGAGAGGTAAGCGCAGGATGAATTCCGTGATTACTGGTTGCGCGCACGCGCGGACACGGCATGGCGAGAGCGATTAGCGACGAAGAACTGCAGCTCAAGAAGCGAGCGCGCCGAAGGCTCGTCGGCGCTGTGGTACTGGTCACCGCGGTGGCCGTGATACTGCCGATGGTGCTCGATTCCGACCCCAGGCCCGTCAACCAGAACGTCGACATACAAATCCCGTCACCTGATTCGGGCGAGTTCAAGCCGAAGGCGGGCGCGCCTGCGACAACTGCGCCGGAAAGCAGTACCCCCAAAGTAACGCCCAAATCCGCGCCCGCTCCCGACGCGCCATCTTCGTCTGCTGCGAACAGTCCGCCTGCGGCCGCGAAGCCCACTGCGGCCGCTCCCGCTGCTGCCGGTTCGGAGCCTACGCCTGCTCCTTTCGTCAAAGCATCACCCAAATCGGAGCCGGCGCCTGTGAAGGCGGACGCGCAGGACCCGGCCAGGATCGACACGGCATCGGCGAAGAATCAAACGAAAGGGAACTCCAAGGATGGCGTAAGCGCTCCCGCCGGCGCTTACGTGGTGCAAGTCGCTGCGTTGGCCGATGCCGCGCGAGTGAAGCAGCTGCAGAAACAGATGACAGGCGTCGGTTTAAAGACCTATACCGAAGTGGTGGCGACGCAGAGCGGTGAAGTAACGCGCGTGCGGGCCGGACCTTACGCGACCCGGGAAGCGGCCGAAAAGGCGCGCGCGCAGCTGCAGAAAGCGGGTCTCGAAGGCAAGGTGCTGCCTAAGTGAATGATTGCGGAGTGCAACAACTGATGCTGCGCACTGCCGGCTGACGATGACCGTATTCGACTATGCCGTCCTTGTTATCGTCGGCTCGTCGGTGGTGGTGAGCGTGATGAGAGGTTTCGTGCGCGAAGTGCTGGCTTTGACGGGATGGGTGCTGGCTTTCTTTGCCGCGAATGCATTGAGCGGCACGGTTGCGCCGTGGTTCGCCCCGATTGCGAGCAACCCGTCGATACGTGCGTTGGCGGCGTTTCTCGCGGTCTTCATCGCGACGCTCATTGCCGCCAGCGTGCTGGCGATCGTCGCCTCGCGCACGCTAAAGAGCGCCGGCCTCGGGCTTGAAGACCGGCTGCTGGGCGCATTTTTTGGACTGGCCCGGGGCGTGTTCATCGTCATGATCGTCGTGCTGCTGGCGGGTCTCACTGCGCTGCCGCGGCAACCGGCGTGGAGCAACGCGATGTTGAGCCCGCCGCTGGAAGCGCTGGCCGCGGTGGCGAAACCGTGGCTCGCGCAGACCGTGTCGCGATACATCACTTACGACTGAGGCAGCGATGTGCGGAATACTCGGTGTAGTGGCTGACAATCCGGTGAACCAGCTCTTGTACGACGGGCTGCTGGTTCTTCAGCATCGCGGCCAGGACGCGGCGGGTATCGTTACCGCCGAAGGTCCGATGTTTCACATCCACAAAGGCGGGGGGATGGTGCGCGACGTGTTCCGCACGCGCAACATGCGCGCGCTCATGGGCCACGCCGGCATCGCGCATACGCGCTATCCCACTGCGGGGTCGGCGTCTTCGGCCGCGGAGTCGCAGCCGTTCTACGTGAATTCGCCTTTTGGCATCGTGCTCGGACATAACGGCAACCTGACGAA
>DATLEF010000086.1:0-2992 GCA_035525455.1 Burkholderiales bacterium | reverse complement strand
TAACTCCCCCGGAATACCGCCGCGCGCTTCTCGATGAATGCCTTCACGCCTTCCTTGGCGTCGTCCGTGTCCCTGGAAATACCTTGCGCGAAAGTTTCGAACTCGAGCGCAGAGCGCAGATTGGTGTCCTGGTTGTGATAGATCGCGCGCTTGGCGAGCTGGATCGCGACCGGCGGGCCGTCCGCGATTCTCCGCGCGAGCTTGTGTGTCTCGGCCATGAGCGCTTCGGGCGCGACCACGGCGTTCACGATTCCGAGCTCGAGCGCCTGCGCTGCGTCGAGCGAGTCGCCGGTGAATATGAGCTCGCAGGCTTTCGCCGTGCCGACGATGCGGGGCAGGAACCACGTGCCTCCCCAGTCCGGGTGCAGCCCGCGCTTCACGAAGGCCTGGGAGAACTTCGCGGCACTGGACGCGATGCGCATGTCGCACGCCAGCGCAAGGTTCATTCCGGCCCCGGCGGCGGCGCCATTGATTGCCGCGATGATCGGCTTCGGGCAATCGCGCATGGCGAGAATAATGCGGTCGCGGATAGGGGCCCAGCGCTCGACCGGCGGCGGCTTCTCCCCGCTTTGCTCGCGCTCGCTCATCGATTTGACGTCGCCACCCGAGCAGAAGCCGCGGCCGGCGCCGGTGATCACCAGCACCCGTACATCGGGATCGGCGGTCGCTTTATTGACCGCGTCCTGAAGGTCTTCGCGAAGCGTGTCACCCAGTGCATTGAGCCGCTCCGGCCGGTTCAGGGTAAGCGTTGCGATCTGGTCTTTGACATCGTACAGCAAGCATTTGTATGCCATTCTTCGTCCCGTTTCGGTTTAATACTCGACCCAGTTTAACCTAGCGCCATCGCATGAACGACACCGCCGCCGGAGCACGCGAAGCTGTCGACCAGGTGTATCGCACCGAGTCGCGGCGTGTGCTCGCGACGCTCATTCGCCTGCTTGGCAGCTTCGATCTAGCCGAAGAAGCGCTGCACGACGCGTTCACCGCGGCAGTCGAGCAGTGGCCCAATGAAGGCGTGCCGGACAATCCGCGCGCGTGGCTCGTTTCCGCCGGCCGTTTCAAGGCGATCGACAAGATCCGCCGGCGCGCCCGATTCGATGCGACCGTTGCCGATCTCACGAACGAGCTCGACTCCGACGCAGAGATCGCGCCGGAGGCCGCTGACGACAGCGTCGAGGACGATCGGCTGCGGCTCGTGTTCACGTGCTGCCATCCGGCGCTCGCTGCGGATGCACAAGTGGCGCTGACTCTGCGCGAAGTGTGCGGACTCACGACCGAAGAAATCGCACGCGCTTATCTCACGCCCGCACCGACGCTCGCGCAGCGCATCGTGCGAGCGAAAACTAAAATTCGCGATGCGCGCATTCCGTACGAAGTCCCGGCGCTGAGCGAGCTGCCGGCGCGCCTGGAAAGCGTGCTGCGCGTGGTGTACCTCGTGTTCAACGAAGGGTATTACGCAAGCTCGGGCGCGGCCCTGACGCGTCACGATCTCTCGGGCGAAGCGATACGGCTTGGACTCCTGCTCGTCGAACTGCTGCCGGAGCCTGAGGCGCTGGGACTGCTCGCGCTGATGCTGTTGCAGGAATCGCGGCGTGCGGCGCGGTCTTCGGCCGATGGCGACGTGGTGCTGCTCGAGGATCAGGACCGCAGCCTGTGGAACAGCGATCAGATCACCGAAGGCATGGCGCTCGTGGAACGTGCGCTGGCATCGCGCCGCTTCGGCGCGTATACGCTGCAGGCGGCGATCGCGGCAGTCCACGCGCAAGCACGCACTGCGGCCGCGACCGATTGGGCGCAGATCGTCGGACTGTACGACGTGCTGGCGCGCACGGACCCCTCGCCCATCGTCGACCTGAATCGCGCGGTCGCAGTCGCCATGCGCGACGGTCCCGCAGCCGGAGTCGCGCTGATCGAGGGCCTGCTCGCACAGGGAGAGCTGAAGGATTACCACCTCGCGCACGCAGCGCGCGCAGACCTGTGCCGGAGGCTGGGGCGAACCGCCGATGCCCGGGCATCCTATCGGCGCGCGCTCGACCTCGCCCGGCAGGATCCGGAGCGGCGATTTCTGGAACGCCGGCTGCGCGAGCTTGCCTCATAAAGATACCCAACTTTTTTTGACCGGCCGATGTCGATTACGGCATTCGCCAATCGACTAGTGGTGTTATCGGCCCACACGAATCCGTACTGACGACATGCCTCGCGTCATTTTTACATCGAACCTGCAGCGCTACGTGCGGCTCCCCGAGCGCGAAGTGACGGGCGGGACCGTGGCACAGGCGCTCGCAGGCATATTCGCCGACACACCGGAGGTCCGCGACTACGTGCTCGACGAGCAGGGGCATGTGCGGAAACACGTCCACATCTACGTGAACGGCAGGCGGATCGCGGACCGCGAGCAGCTCAGCGATGCCGTCACGCCGACAAGCGAAATCTACGTGCTGCAGGCTTTGTCCGGCGGCTAAGGCGTCCAAACAGAGGGGTATGAAATGAGCGATCGACTGCTGGTGGCAACGCGTAAAGGCCTTTTCACGATTCAGCGGAAGAGCGGCCGCTGGTCGATGCAGGAACCGAGCTTTCTCGGCGACCCCGTGACGGCCGTTCTCGCGGACAAGCGCGACGGAACACTCTACGCATCGCTCAACCTCGGCCACTTCGGCGTGAAGATGAGACGCTCGACCGACGGCGGCAAGACCTGGGAAGAGCAGACGCCGCCGACTTATCCGCCGCAACCGGAAAACGTTCCGGGTCCGGCATGGAAGCTCGTGCAGATGTGGACGTTAGAGCCGGGCGGCTCGGATGAGCCGGGCGTGCTGTGGGCGGGAACGATTCCGGGTGGGCTTTTCCGTTCCGCGGATCGCGGCGGGACATGGTCTCTCGTGAGATCGCTGTGGGAGCATCCCGCACGCACCGAGTGGATGGGCGGAGGGTACGACGCGCCGGGCATCCATTCGATCTGCGTCGATCCGCGCGACAGTCGCCGCATCACGCTGGC
>DATLEF010000007.1:0-13722 GCA_035525455.1 Burkholderiales bacterium | reverse complement strand
TGCACTTCCTTCGCTCCGATTTGCTTGATGTATCCCGCCTCCGGTGGAAACGTCACCAACCGACAGACGGACCCTTGCGGCGGAGGCTCGAGCGTGTGCGGGACATTCAAAGATTCGCGCAGATTCTTGAGCCGCACCGGCGTGCAATCGGTGCCCCACATGCGAGCGGAGGAAAATCCGGGCCGCGCGGGATCGCCGCGCACGTCCGAGCTCGGACCGTCCGTGATGACGCGCGATTTGTCGTTCTCGTCGATCACGACGATGCGCCGTGCGGCTGCTGCCTGCGCGCTCATTTCACGCCCCCTTCTTCATCGAAGCGTCCGGCCATCATCACGAACGCCATCTGGCTGCCGCAGGTTTCCCGCCACGCGTGCCAGCTGCCGATCTGAATTACGACGTCGCCGGGTTTCAGCACGTACTCGCCCGCGTCGGTCACCAGCACCCGCTCGCCCGAGAGCAGGATCCCATAGTCGAGGGTTTCGGATTTATGGATGCGGGTCGTGAAGAGATTCTGCCGGCCGCGCTCCCACGTGCCGCCTTCCGTTTTCCTGGGCGCATGCTCTGCGGTGATGTATTTGTCTTCTGCCGGATCGTACTGTGCGGGGCGCGGCGCCGATTCGACGATGCGAAGGCGCGCGCCGTTCTCCGGCGGCTCGAAATGAAACGGCAGATCGCCGTCGTCGCGTTCGCCGCCGATCGGCGCTGGAGCCTGCTCGAACATCCAGATGTCGGTCATGCCCGTGCCTTGCTTGAAGGCGCTCGCTTTGACCCTCGGCGCCGCGCTGTCGTACAGCACGCGCGAACCGCCTTGTGCGTCGTTTCCGGTCACGACGCGGCGTATGGGTTTGATGCCTTCGGTCATTTCGTTTCGCATGCCGCGTGTCAGCGCAGCGTCACGGCGAGCAGCGTTGCACCGCTCGGGAAGCTCACGCGGGCATGCGTCGCGCCGGGTTCCGCATAAAAGAAGTCCCATGGACCCAGGTGCTCGTTTTCGACTACGGCCTCACCCTCGACGATCAGCGCGGCGAGCATCGGCGGGCGCTGCATTTGCGATCCGGGTGCCAAGCGCCGCGCTTCGAGCAAGAGGCGTCCGAGGCCGTGATCGACGAGCGTCTTGACGTCGATCCCATCGCCTTCGTGCTGCCATGGAATGTCCTCCGCCTGTATCAGGCGATACTGCTTCTCACTCGAGAGCTGCTCGACTTCGCTGTGGTAATAGCTGCCCTGGAACGCGCTGAAGAGCTTGCAGCCTTGCGGGTAATAAAGCGGACCGTGCGGCTCGTGGCTCGGGCCGAGTATCACGTCGAGCGGCCCGAGTGTGAGGCCGTCGACGATGGTCGTGCCTTTGAGCACCGTCGTCGCATGCATGCCGGCGTGTACGTGGCGAGGTTCGGTCGAGCCCACCGGATAATCGATGAGCCGCATGCACAGGCTGTTCGCCTTGTCGTCGTAGTACATCCCGGCCTTGCTCGGCCAGCCGTCGACGTTGACGCGGTCCTCCCACGGTATTTCCGCGACGTGTGCAATCTTGTAACCGCCTTTGGTCAGCATCTCTTACTCCACTTTTACGTTCGTTTCCCTGATTACCTTGGCCCAGCGCGCGATGTCTTCTCTCACGAAGGCGGCGAAAGCTTCAGGCGTTCCGCCCGCCGGCTCGAGACCGAGCGCAGCCATGCGCTCCTGCACGTCGGGGAGCTTCAGCACGCGATTCAACTCTGCATTGAGCTTCGCGATGACCGGCTTCGGCGTACCCGCTCGCGTATGCACGCCGTTCCAGCTGATGAAATCAGCTCCTGCATAGCCCGCTTCCGTGACCGTGGGCACGTCGGGCAAAGCCGGCGCGCGCTTGGCACCCGTCACGGCAACTGCGCGGAGCTTCCCCGCCTGCACTTGCGGCAAGCCGCCTTGCATCACTGCGAACATGAGCTGCGCCTGGCCGTTCATCACGTCGACGATCGCCGGGATCGTTCCCTTGTACGGCACCGAGACGATATCGATGCGCGCCGCGCCTTTGAGCATTTCGCAGCCGAGGTGTGCAGTGGTACCGGGGCCGGAATGAGCGCAGTTGAGCTGTCCCGGTTTGGCGCGCGCGAGCTGGATCAGCTCCTGTATCGATTTCGCCGGCAGCGAAGGCGACACCACGACGATAAACGAAATCGTCGCGAGCAGATCGACAGGCGCGAGATCGCGCTCGAGCTTATAGGGAAGCTTGGGATAAATCGTCGCATTGATCGTGTAAGCGCCGGTCGTGAGCAATAGCGTGTACCCGTCAGGCAGTGATTTCGCGACCGTATCGGCGGCGATGATGCCGCCGGCGCCGGGACGCTGGTCGACCACGATCTGCTGTCCCCAGCTGTCGGTCAGTTTCTGCCCGATCAGCCGCGCGAGAACGTCCGGTCCGGGACCCACGATGAAGCGGACGGGCTTGACCGGATAGTTCTGCGCGATGCCGGCGCCCGATATCAACGCAGTCAATACGATCGCAGAACGCGCTACGCGCTTCATTGCGACTGATCGAATGGCGATGCGGGTACGATCGCGCTCCTTGACTCTCGTTCACCGCGTATGCCGCGCATAATCTCGGCGAAAAGCTGCGCTCCGGTCATCTTGGGCATGTATGCTGCTCCCTTGCAAAGCTCATCTTACGCCGCACCTTGCGTCCCATCTACGTAGTCGCCATCACCACGCTGCTCGTGCAGGGTTGTCACATGGGCAGCCGCGTCATCGCGTCACTCTTTGCAATTCACCTGGGCGCGAGCGCATTCGAAGTCGGGCTGCTGATCAGCGTATACGCAACGTTTCCGCTGTTGCTCGGGGTCTATTCCGGACGCATATCCGACCGCTTCGGTACGCGCCGTCCGATGCTGCTCGGCACCCTCGTGATCGCATTCGGCCTGATTCTGCCGTTCATCTGGCCCGGGCTGCCGACGCTATACCTTTCATGCATGCTGATCGGCAGCGGCTTCGTATTCTTCAATGTCTCGAATCAAACTCTGGGCGGCGCGTTAGGCACCCCAGCTGAGCGCACGCACAATTTCGCCACGCTCGGCTTGGGCTATGCCGCAGGCCATTTGCTGGGACCTGTGACCGCGGGCTATGCAATCGAATACCTCGGACACACGTACGGCTATCTCATATTCGCAATCCTGGTCCTCGTGCCTGCCGCGGTATTTGCATTCAGCAAACGGATCGATATCCAGGGCGCGCATGGCACGCAGGAGCACGGCAACACCTTCGCGCTGCTGCGGGCGCCGCTATTGCGCCGCGCCGTAATCGTGAGCGGCCTCATCACGACCGGCTGGGACCTGTACGGTTTTTACGTGCCGATCTACGGCCATTCGATCGGTCTCAGCGCATCGACCATCGGGAATATCCTCGGCGTCTTTGCGCTCGCGACTTTCGTCGTCCGGGTAGTTCTTGCACGGTTTACGCGCCGGTTCGGCATTGAACCCGTGCTGAGAGTGGCTGCATGGAGCGCGGCGGTGCTCTTCGTGCCGTTCGGATTGACCACCTACGTACCCGGACTGTTTGCGCTGTCGTTCGGAATCGGGCTTGCGCTCGGCTGCAGCCAGCCGCTCACGCTGAACCTCGTTTACAACTATTCGCCCGAAGGCCGGGCAGGCGAAGTCACGGGCCTGCGTCTCACGATCAACAACATCACGCACATCGGGGTCCCGATCGCATCGGGGGCGCTCGCTGCCGCGATCGGCGTGGCGCCTGTCTTCTGGATCAGCGCAGGTTTGCTCGTCGCGAGCGGTTTTCTTAGCCGCAGGCCGCCTTAGAGCCCGATTGCGGTGTGCGCTTTCAGAAATTCAGAGCGTCAGCAATCGCTTTGATACCTGCACTGGCGCAGGCGTCGTCGGCTTCCCCGCCGGGTGCGCCCGACACACCGATGGCACCGACGAGCGCGCCTGCGCCTTCGATCGGCTGGCCTCCCGCGATCGCAGCGACACGCGGAATGCTGCGCAATCCGCTCATTGGCCGGCCAGGCTGTGTTTCTGTTGCGAGCGCCGCAGTCGGCACTTTGAACGTCGCGGCGGTCCATGCCTTGTTAAGTGCTACATCGACCGTGTGCGGTCCGGCCAAGCGGTCCCGCAGGAAAACCTGAGGAATTCCCGCGCGGTCGACCACCGCGACGCCCACCTGATATCCCGCCTTGCGACAATGCTCGAGTGCAGCACGCGCCGCCGTCAATGCCGTCTCCGGCGTCAGCGATTTCACGTCGAATGTCGCCTGCTGAGCGTGCGCGGCCGCGCATGCGAATGCCAATGCTGCGCCCGCGGCCCGTCTTCTCATGATCGTGAGCCCACTCGTTTGTAATCCATGGCCTGCCCGAAAGGTGAAGTATTATCTCCGATCCCAGCACGAGGCACACACGATGAACATGGATCGCCAGGCCGTTCCTGCCGCAACTCGCGACGTCGCAAATTGGGTCGCGAATCTGCGCTACGAAGCTCTTCCGGAACGTACGCGCGAGGTCGTGCGCTGCGCGCTGCTCGACACGCTCGGCTGCGGGGTTTACGGCTTCACCACTCCCTGGGCGCAGATGCTGCTCGAATGGGCGCGCGCAGGCGGCAATCGCGGCGAAGCAGGCGTGTGGGGCGATGCGGCGCCCTCACTTCGAGCCGCCGACGCCGCGCTCGTAAACGGAACCTCGTCGCACGCTTTCGAGCTCGACGATTATCACAACGCGAAGCTGCATCCCGGCGCAGTCGTCGTGCCCGCGGCGCTTGCCATGGCGGAGAAGCTCAACTCCAACGGCGAAGCGCTCGTTACCGCGATCGCCGCCGGGAACGAAGTCATGATCCGCTCGAGCCTCGCGCTCAATCCATCGGCGGCGCGGCTGCGAGGCTGGCATCTCACCGGCGTATGCGGACCCTTTGGCGCCGCCGCTGCGTGCGCGGTGCTGATGCATCTCGACGCAGAACGTACCGCGTGGGCATTGGGTCTTGCGGGGACGCAAGGCTCTGGACTGTGGGCATTCAACGCCGACGGCGCGATGAGCAAACGCCTGCACGCGGGTAAAGCCGCTCATTCCGGTGTCCTCGCTGCCGAGCTCGCTCAGATCGGCTTCACGGGTCCGACGCAAATTTATGAAGCCGAGGACGGCGGTGTGCTGAAAGCATTCTCGGATGCTTCCGATCCGGCCGCGCTCGCAGCTGGCCTCGGTCGCGTCTATCACCTCGATGCGACGGCAATCAAGCCGTACTCGTGCTGCGGCAGCACGCACGCGTATGTCGATGCCGCGCTCGCCCTGCGCCGCAAGCTCGGCGCACCGTGGGACGCCGCGCGCCGGGTGAAAGTGGGTTTGAGCAAAGTGGTCGACGTGCAGTGCGGCTTCGATTATCGGCCGAGCACGGCGCTCAACGCGCAAATGAGCCTGCGCTACATCGTGGCGGCGGCGCTGATCGACGGTCAGGCGCTGCCTGCGCAATTCAGCGATGAGCGGATCCGCGATCATTCGATACGCGCTCTGGCGGATGCGCTCGAGCTCGTGCCGGATCCGAAGCTCGACGAGCTCTATCCGAAAAACTTCGCGGGCTGGGTCGCGGCCGAAGCGAACGGCGATTGGATACAGGTGGACATACTCGATCCCTCCGGCTCTCCCGCGGCACCGATCGACGCGCGCGGCATCACGGAAAAATTCCGGGCGCTCAACCCGCAGCTGCCCGTCGACAAGATCGCCGAGACCGCGCTCAGCATCGAAAAATATCCGATAAAGGATCTGCTCGATCTGCTCGTCAAAAAGTAGGATCGGCGCGTGCACCTGATGGCGGTAAAGCGTCAGTAATTACAAATAGCGAGGAGGAGGACCGATGAAGCTCTCGACGGTGACAATGAGCATGATGCTCTTTGCAGCGATGTGCTGTGCAGGCCATGCCGCGGCGCAGGCGCAAAAATATCCGACGAAGCCGATACGTCTCCTCGTTCCTTTCGCGCCGGGCGGCGGCACCGATATCGTGGCGCGCGTCATCGCGCAGAAAATGTCGGAGACGCTGGGGCAGTCGGTGATCGTCGACAACCGGCCCGGTGCGGGCGGCACGGTCGGCGCCGAGACGGCGGTACGCGCGAGTCCCGACGGCTATACGCTCATCATGGTGTCGGGCAGTTATGCAACGAACGCGGCGGTCTACAAGCTCGCATACGACCCGGTAAACGACATAGAGCCCATATCGGTCATCGGAGAATCGGCATTCGTGCTGGCGTTACATCCCACCCTTGCCGCGAAGAGCGTCGCCGAGCTCATCAGCCTTGCGAAATCCAAGCCGGGCGTGCTCAATTACGGCTCGACCGGCACCGGAGGCATTACGCACCTCGCAACCGAGCTCTTCGAGATGCTCGCCGGAACCAAAATGACCCACGTGCCGTATAAAGGCACGGGCCCCGCGCTCACGGCGCTCCTCGGCAATCAGATTCAGCTCATGTTCGGCGCGCTGCCGGCGACCATCGGACACGTGAAAGCGAATCGGCTCCGCGGTATCGCCGTCAGCTCGGAAAAGCCCGTCGCGGCACTCCCTGGCGTTCCGGCCCTCGGTGAAACCGTGAAAGGTTATGAAGTCGTTCTGTGGTGGGGCGTGTTCGGTCCCAAAGGGCTGCCGAAAGAGATCGTGAACGTCTGGAACAAAGGCATCGACCAGACCCTGAAGACGAAGGAAATGCAGGAACGCATGGCGAGCGAAGGCATCGATCCGCTCGGTGGACCGCCGGAGCGTTTTCGCAATGCGATCCGGCGCGACGTGGAGAAATGGAAGAAAGTCGTGAAGGAGGCGAAGATCACCGTCCAGAGCTGATCGACGCCAAACATCGGACGGCCCTCGACAACGAGCGCCCTATCGGGATCGCCA
Organism: Burkholderiales bacterium; assembly: GCA_035525455.1. Lineage (GTDB taxonomy): Bacteria > Pseudomonadota > Gammaproteobacteria > Burkholderiales > SG8-41 > JAQGMV01. Next base: position 6,877 of record DATLEF010000007.1, on the reverse strand, counting down.
GCTCTCCGCTTCCTCGATCGCACGGCCTTCGCGCGCGAGCTTGATCAGGTGCGCATGCAGCGAGCGCCGCGCGACCGGGTAGAGCCGCTCCGAGACGTCGTCGTAGGCGAGCGGAACGAGCTCGTCGAGCGTCCCCTCACCTTTCCGCGCCAGAGCCCGTACCACCTTCTCTTCGCGCTTGAGCCGATGCGCAATCAGACGGCGCGCCTCGTCGTGCGGCGTCTCGATCAGTCGCCCGTGGCCGGGCGCCAGCGCGGCGAGATCGATTGCGAACAGCTTTTCGAGCGATGCGAGATACGCCTGCATGTCCCCGTCGGGCGGTGAAATGACCACCGTCGACCCCTGCATGACGTGGTCGCCGGTAAAAAGAATTTTCTGCTGCTCGAACAGATAGCACAGATGATTCGATGCGTGGCCCGGCGTGTGCACCGCGCGGAAAGTCACGCCGTCCACCACAACCGATTCGCCGTCTTCCAGTACGCGATCCGGTGCGAAGCCGGCGTCCTGGCGACCGTCCTGCGGCGCGAGGCGGCCTGCGATGCGCGCCCCGGTCGCCTCGCGCAATGCATGCGCGGCCGGAGAGTGATCGAGATGGGTGTGCGTGCACAGAATCCACTTGAGCCGATCGCCGACAGCCTCGCGCAAAGCCTGGATGTGCGACTCGATATCCGGGCCCGGATCGACGACGACGAGCTCGCGCTCGCCGACGACATAACTGTTGGTTCCGGGACCGGTCATGACGCCGGGATTCGGCGCCGTAATGCGCACGATGCCCGGCTTGAGTGTCGTCGGCACGCCGCAGACTATGTCCATTTGGCTTGTCCTTGTACAGAAGCAGCTTCGTCATAGCCCGGCTCGCCCGGCAGGATCCGTTCGCCTTTCGGACCCAGCCGCGGCAATATCGCAGGGATCGCGCGCTGCGCACGCAAATGCGCGATCAGCGCTTCCGCTGTCTCGAAAGGCGCGAACAGCTCGAGCGTACGTATGGTCGGAGTTCGCATTTTGAATTCGCCTGTACGATAGCGCTCGACTCCGCGCGCCGGATTCACCCACACGTGATGTATCGCTTCGACGTTGTCGGGCAGCGCTTCCTGACCTTCAGGCGCAACTGCCACGAAAAAGCGCGTGTCGTAGCGGCGCGGCGCAGTGACCGGGGTGATCCAATGACTGAAATAAGTGAGCCGCTCCGCAGCAAGGCATAACCGTTCTCGCTCGAGCATCTCGCCGAGATCCTGCTCGCCTGCGTTCAGCTTCTGGCGATACGCTTCGAAGCGCGCGATATGCTGGGGAGCGCCGGGATTCACGAGCTTGCCGGCCTCGTCATAGGCGAGCAGCACCCCGGCTTCCTCGAAACACTCGCGGATCGCAGCCGCCCAGTACGCGAGTCCGCCGCTCGTCAAACCGAGTGCTGCACTCGCAGCGTCATCGTCGATCCCTGTGCAGCGGGTCAGCACTTCACTCACCTGGTCTCCCTCATCGAGGGCGCCGCCGGGGAATAGAAACATCCCCGGCACGAAGCCGGACTGCAGATTTCGTTGCAGCATCAGGATTTCGAGGCCGGCGGCCGTATCCCTCACGAGCGTCACGGTAGCTGCGGGCAGAGCAGGTACTGCGGTCATGTGTCCATTGGACGTCTCACGTGCCATAGCGCACCGGCGAATTCGCAAGTTTGAGTGCTGCGAGCGCGCTGTAGCATGCCAGCCACGCGGTTTTCGGATTGTCCGGCGCCGGCACGTTTTCCACCTTGATACTGATGTTGCCGGTCCGGCCGCGAATCTCGATCATATGGGTGTTGTGCGTAAGGCCGGGCACGGCGACCACTTTCAGGCGGGTACGATCGAAACCGATCCCGGCCATGGAAAGCACCGCAGCGATGTTCACGTTCGCGGGAAAAAGGGGAACGCCTGCGCGCGCCGGTCCTTCGTAAATCGTGCGAGGTTCATCGAGACGGTCCAGGTCGATCTGAAGCTGCTCGACGTAGGCGATGTTCTTCCACGCAGCCGGCGGTTTCATCACTGTGATCTGAACTTCTTCGACACCCGCCACGCACGCGGCTTTGAGCGCGTCGAGTCCGGCGATACCGCCTGAGGGCACGTATAAGAGCGCCCCACTTCCCTTCGCCGCGAGCTCCAGACGCGAACGCAGGTCATCGTCGCACAAGGCACCGCCCGAGAGCACGATCACTCCGACGCCATTCTTGAGGAGCGGCTCGCTGTACTCGCGTACCGCATCGTGCGAGGCGGCTTCGACGACGACATGAGGCCGCTGCGCCAGAAGGGACGCGAAATCGCTTACGAATGCAACGCCATACTTTGCCGCGAGCGCATGACCCCTGGAAGCCGCGCTGCGTCCGACGATTGCGACAACCTCCACGTCGTCGCCCAGATCGCCGCGGCGGATGTGCTCCAGAAAGAGCGCCGCGATCGTACCGCCGCCAAGTAGAGCCACTCTCATTGATGTTTGCGCAAGAGGATAAGACTGCGACGCGAAGGCAGGCGGCGCACCATTATTCCGCGCGCCACGCTCACGACGCGATGCTCAATGCTTGGCGGCGATGACTTCGCAGCCTTGCGTCGTTTGCTTAGGCGGCTCGATGAGACCTGCCAGCTGCACACCATTCTTGACCGCCGTCATTTCGGCCAGTATGGCGATGGCGATCTCGGGCGGTGTCTTGCTGCCGATCTTGAGACCGACCGGGCCGTGCAGACGGTCGATTTCATGCTGCGACAGATCGAAATCGGCCAGCCTGAGCCGCCGCGCATCGTTGTTTTTCTTCGATCCGATCGCACCGATGTAGAACGAGGCCGACTTGAGCGCTTCGAGCAGCGCCATGTCGTCGAGCTTCGGATCGTGGGTCAAAGTCACCACGGCGCTGTGCGCATCGAGGCTCATCTCGAGCACGACGTCGTCGGGCATCCCGCGTGTCACTTTCACTCCGGCGACGTCCCACGTATCCGCATATTCTTCGCGCGGATCGCACACTGTCACGTGGTAATCGAGCGCCTGCGCCATTTGCGCGAGGTATTTCGAAAGCTGGCCTGCGCCGATGATCAGCAGCCGCCAGTGCGGACCGTGCACGCTTTTGAGGCTCTTGCCATCGAACGCCAGCTGGTCCGACCATTTTCCGGGTGCGATCCCGACGCGCCCGCTGTCCATGTCGAGCGTGCGAACGACCAGCTCGTGACGCTCGACCCGCGCCAGCAGCTCGTCCAGCCCGCTTTGTGCGGTGAGCGGCTCCAGCACCAGCTCGAGCGTGCCGCCGCACGGCAGCCCAAAGCGCTGCGCTTCCTCCGCGCTCACGCCGTAACTTGTCATGGCGGGTTTGTCCTGCACGAGCTCGCGAGCGCGCACGCGCGAGATCATGTCGTCTTCGACACAGCCGCCTGAAACGGAGCCCTCGACCATGCCGTCATCGCGTATGGCAGTGAGCGCACCGATCGGACGCGGCGCCGAGCCCCATGTTTTGACGACGGTCGCAAGGACGACGCGATGGCCCCCTTTCAGCCAGTCGCGCGCGCTTTTCAATACCTGCAGGTCGACACTGTCCAAATCCGTTTCTCCAGAAAACTGGCCGCGTTACAAGCAACGCACACCGGGGACATTATAGGCAAGGTTCACCCGATTGTTATACTCCGCGACTAATCGAACGCGAGCCGCCAGAGAGGAAGCAAATACGTGGAAATGACCGGCCAGCAAGTCATCGCGCTGCCGCAAGCGGCGACGTGGGAGGCGCTCAACGATACCGAGGTGCTCAAGGCCTGCATACCGGGTTGCGAAGCGCTCGACCGCATCTCCGACACGCAATACGAGATCGCGATGAGAGCACGCGTGGGGCCGGTCAGCGCACGCTTCAAAGGCCTGATGAAGCTCGAGGACGTCGATGCGCCGCGCGGCTACACGATGGTTTTCGAAGGTCAGGGCGGCGTCGCGGGCTTTGCCAAAGGCCAGGCGGTAGTTGCGCTCGTGCCGGAAGGGGATGCGACCCGCCTCGATTATTCGGTGAAGGCCATGATCGGCGGCAAGCTCGCGCAGCTGGGCGCGCGGCTGATCGACGGTGTGGCGCGCAAGCTCGCCGATGATTTTTTCAAGGCTTTCAACGCGCATGCTTCCAAACCGGCCGGCTGAAATACGGGAGACCATCCGATGCTGAAGATCTGGGGACGCACGAACTCGAGCAACGTCCAAAAAGTGCTGTGGTGCTGCGGCGAGCTCGCCCTCGATTACGAGCGCGTCGACGCAGGGATGCAGTTCGGCGTCAACGACACGCCCGAATACAGGGCGATGAACCCCAACGGTCTCGTGCCGACGATAAATGACGACGGCTTCGTGCTGTGGGAATCACACGCGATCGTGCGCTATCTCGCGAAAAAGCACGGCCCTGGCAAAGTCTGGCCCGAAGACGCGCGGGTGAACGCGGAGGCCGACCGTTGGATGGACTGGTACCACACGACGCTGTGGCCGAACATGGGCCCGGTGTTCTGGAACCTCATCCGCACTCCGCCCGAGAAACGCAACATGCAGCTCGTCGAAGACAACCGCAAGAAGCTCGCGGCGGGCTTCGCGATCGTCGATGCCGCACTGAAGGACTGCGACTACCTCGCGGGGAAACGCTTCAGCATGGGCGACATCCCCATGGGAATCGCCGCCCGGCGCTGGTTCGAGCTACCGCTCGAGCGCCCGCAGCTCCCGAGTTTCGAGCGCTGGTACGGGCGCATCTGCGAGCGTCCCGCATTCAGGCAGCATTGCATGCTGCCTCTCACCTGAGAGTCTGACTTCGTGTCGGAGCGGCGGCCGTACCGCTATTACGATTTCGTAATGGTGGCGTTCGTGACGGTGCTGGTGTGCTCGAACCTCATCGGGCCGGCAAAAATCGCTCAGCTGGATGTCCCGGTCTTAGGCGCGCTCACTTTCGGTGCGGGCGTGCTGTTTTTCCCGATCTCGTATGTCTTCGGCGACATACTCACCGAAGTCTACGGCTATGCCCGAGCGCGGCGCGTCATCTGGTGCGGGTTCGCAGCGCTCGCGTTCGCGTCTGTCATGGCGACGGTCGTCGTCGCCCTGCCCCCGGCGCCGTTCTGGAAGCATCAGGCGGCTTATGAAGTGGCGTTCGGAGCGACGTGGCGCATCGTAGGCGCGTCGATGATCGCGTATTTCTGCGGCGAGTTCGTAAATTCGTTCGTGCTGGCGAAAATGAAGATTGCGACACACGGACGCTGGCTGTGGACGCGCACGATCGGCTCGACCGTATTCGGAGAAGCCGTCGATTCGGCGCTTTTTTATCCGCTCGCCTTCTACGGCAGCGGCATCATTCCCGATGACAAGCTGCCGCTCGTCATGCTCGCCCAGTTCGTGACCAAGGTCGGTGTCGAAGTGGTTTTCACGCCCGTCACGTACAAGATCGTCGGCGCGCTCAAGAAAGCTGAAAACGAGGATTATTACGACACGGCGACGCGGTTTACGCCGTTCGCGCTGAAAGCATGAGCGGAGCGTTGGCCCGCGTTTGATGCGGCTCGCGCCGAACTCACTCGCGCGTCAGAGCGAGCTTGAACTCCAGCACGTCCGGATTTGTGGTCAATGCTTTGGCGAGCCGTCGCTCGGCGCCGGGATTCCTGCTGCTCAACACCATGTGGTACTCCATGTAGCCGGCCTCGACGATCGCGTGATAGCTGAACTCGGAGGATCTCAGTCCGTTCTCCGCGATGAATTCACAATATTCGGTCTCGGGCATCGCGCGATGGAGCGGAAAGCGCACGCTGTGCTGCAGATAGAACAGCGCGGGCATCCGCGCTTCGATCCAGCGGAACGTCGACAGCGTGCCCAGCGTAAGCGCCGTCACCACGATGACGGGAAAATAGAACCCGATCCCGGCGAGGATGCCGATGGCGGCCGTGATCCAGATCGATGCGGCGGTCGTGAGTCCGCGCACCGAAGCGCCTTCCTTCACAATCACGCCAGCGCCTAGGAAACCGATGCCGGTCATGATGCCCTGCGCCATGCGCGTCGGGTCCACGCGCACGATCTCCGCGCTCGCGCTGAACCACAGGCCCTGATAGAGCGAGACCAGCATGAGAAGAGCCGAAGCCATGCACACGAGAGCGTGCGTGCGAAATCCCGCGGGACGGCCCTGGTAGCTTCGCTCGTAGCCGATCAGCGAACCGGCAACCAGCGCGACCACCAAATGGCTTACGATCGTGACGTAATGGCCCTGCAGCATGCCGATCATCGTAGCACTAAGGAACCTCTGAACAAGCCCCGCGCGGGCGCGACGGAGGCGAGATGGGTTGCAGTTCTAGGAGGAGGGCCGAAGCAATATGTCGATATTGCGAGGGCTGACGACGACGAAATGCGCCCATGTCGCCCCGTCCCTTCGGGTTACGACCACAACGCGCGCCTGCTTCGTCGCGTCGCTTGCCGATATCGACATATCGGCTGCGCTCCGCTTCTTGCATTCATCACGTTGTGGTCGTAACGCGCTCCACGTGGGGCTTGTTCAGAGGTTCCCTCCCCTAGCCTTTCACGCACAACACCTGCTTCAGCGTGTGGACGACTTCGACGAGATCGCGCTGATGCTCCATCACTTCGTCGATCGACTTGTATGCCGCAGGAATTTCGTCGACGACGCCGCTGTCCTTGCGACAGAGTATGCCTTCCGTCTGCCGTGCCAGATCGGCGGCATTGAACTGTTTCTGCGCCGCGGACCGGCTCATGCGGCGGCCCGCGCCATGCGCGCACGACTGGAAGCTCTCCTCGGAGCCGCGTCCGCGCACGATGTACGACTTGGCGCCCATGCTGCCGGGAATGATTCCGAGCTCGCCGCGGCCGGCGCGGATCGCGCCTTTGCGCGTGACCCACACATCGGCGCCGTAATGGTGCTCGC
>DATLEF010000075.1:0-9469 GCA_035525455.1 Burkholderiales bacterium | reverse complement strand
CGGAGCGCAGCGCGTTCGCGAACGACAACGTATGCGGTCCCACCTCACGCTGGTTGATGAGACATTTCTGTGCTTCGTGCACGAATTCGATCGGATCTTCGACCGTCAATATGTGGCCGTGCTCGGTTTCGTTGACGTAGTTCACCATGGCAGCGAGCGTCGTCGATTTACCCGAGCCGGTCGGTCCGGTGACGAGCACCATCCCGCGAGGCTGGTCCGAAATGTCCTGAAAAATCTTCGGGGCCTTCAGTTCCTCAAGCGACAACACCTTTGAAGGAATAATCCTGAATACCGCCCCGGCCCCGCGATGCTGCACGAAGGCGTTGACGCGGAAACGCGCGAGGTTGGGGATGGCGAAGGAGAAATCGCACTCGAGGTTCTCTTCGTAGAACTTGCGCTGGCCGTCGTTCATGATGTCGTAGACCATCGCGTGCACGTCTTTGTGCTCGAGCGGCGGCAGGTTGATGCGGCGCACGTCGCCGTGCACCCGTATCATCGGCGGAAGCCCCGCCGACAGATGCAGGTCCGAGGCTTTGTTCTTGACCGTGAAAGCGAGCAGTTCGGAGATGTCCATTATAATTTATCCGTCGCGGTAAGTCGGCCGTAAACCCTTGATTTTACGCTTTGCATCCGAATCGAGCTCGCTCCAAAATTATGACTACAATCGCTCGCAACCTGCAAGCCGTGCAGGAGCGCATCGAGCTTGCAGCAAACGCGTGCGGACGGCGGGCATCCGACATCACGCTCCTCGCGGTGAGCAAGACCCTTCCCGCATCATATATCGAAGAAGCACATAGCGGCGGACAGACCGCCTTCGGGGAAAGCTACTCGCAGGAAGGCGTGGAGAAAATCACGCAGCTCTCCGGACTTGGCCTCGAATGGCATTTCATCGGTCCGGTGCAACGCAATAAAACGCGCCCGATCGCGGAGCATTTCAGGTGGGTGCATAGCGTGGCGCGTACGGAGATTGCCGTTCGCCTGAACGCTGCACGGCCGGAACACCTGCCTGCCCTGGATGTGTGCATACAGGTGAATGTCAGCGGAGAAACCACCAAGAGCGGCGTTGCGCCGGGTGAGGAACGCGGGCTCGCGCGCGCGATCGCCACACTGCCCCGGTTGCGTCTGCGCGGACTGATGGCCATCCCCGAACCGACGCCGGACGTCGAGCTGCAACGGCGTCGCTACGCGCTGCTCCGCAAGTTGAAGGACGATCTCGCGGATGACGGCCACGCGCTCGACACGCTTTCGATGGGCATGTCCGACGATCTGGAATCCGCAATTGCGGAAGGCGCGACGATCGTACGCGTCGGCACTGCAATCTTCGGCCACCGTGAGACACTATAGATAGGATGTAGCGGCGCGAGCCGCATAAGCGCGTCTTTTGCGCCCGAAGCGCAGCGAAGGAGCGGCGTGGAATTTTCCCAGATCTGTTTTATCGGGGGCGGCAACATGGCCTCCGCGCTGATCGGCGGGCTGCTGAAAAAAGGCTGGCCGCCGGAGCGCGTAGCCGTCGTCGAGATCGACGCTCAGGCTCGCGAAAAACTGGGTCGCGAGCTCAAGGTGCAGGCGTATGCGGAGCTGGCGCCGGCCGTCGCAGGCGCGGAATGTATCGTGCTGGCCGTCAAGCCGCAGCAGCTGCGCGAGGTCGCGCGCGCGCTCGCGCCGCTCGTCCACGGTTCCCTCGTACTGAGCATCGCCGCCGGCATACGGCTCGACGATGTCAGGCGCTGGCTCGGAGGACATTCCCGCGCGGTGCGTGCGATGCCCAACACGCCGGCGCTGGTGCTCGCGGGCATCACGGGGCTGTACGCCCCGCCCGAGGTCGCTCGCCCCGATCGCGACCGCGCCCAGAGAATCATGGATGCAGCGGGGGAAACCATCTGGCTCGAACACGAAGGTGAGCTCGATGCCGTGACTGCTCTTTCCGGCAGTGGTCCCGCCTATGTGTTTTATTTCATCGAAGCGCTGCAGCAGGCGGCGAGCGATCTGGGCTTCGACGATACCGCAGCGCGCCGGCTCGCCTTGCGCACTTTTTCAGGCGCGGTAAAGCTCGCCGAGCACAGTACGGAGGACCCCTCCGTGTTGCGTGCGCGCGTGACGTCGAAAGGCGGCACAACAGAGCGCGGGATAGCCGAGCTCGAACGCGCCGACGTGCGCGGCGCAATCCTGCGCGCGGCACGCGCGGCGACCGAGCGATCTCGCGAGCTTGGCGACGAGCTTGGCCGGGATAACCCCGGGGCGAAGAGCTAAAGCCCATGCTTGCCAGCGCACTCATATTCCTGATCGAAACGGCTTCGGGTCTTTTCGTAGTTGCACTGCTATTGCGTTTTTATCTGCAATGGGCGCGCGCGCCCCAGCGCAATGCCGTCTCCGATTTTCTCAACGCGATCACGAATTTTGCCGTCCGGCCGGTGCGCCGCGTGGTACCGGGCCTGTGGGGATTCGACTGGGCGACTCTGCTGCTTGCGTGGCTCACGCAGTTCGTCGAGCTCCTGCTCGTGCTGCAGCTGCGCGGCTACACGTTCGGGCCGGCTGCCGGCCAGGCGCTCGCCGTCCTGCTGCTGCTCGCTCTGACCATGCTCGTGCGCATCGCGCTCTATATCGTGATCGTCGTGCTGATCATTCAGGCCGTGCTGTCATGGGTGAATCCGTACAGTCCGATCGCGCCGGTGCTCAATGCCCTCTCGCGGCCGTTCCTGCGGCCCGTTCAGCGTGTCGTTCCGCCGGTTGCGAACGTCGATCTGTCCCCGCTCATCGTCATTATCGTCTGCCAGCTGCTGCTCATGCTGCCGGTCGCGTATTTCGCAGGCGTCCTGACGCGGCTGCTCCAAGGACTCTAAGGCACCTTCTCTTCTTTTGGCGCGGCGTGCGGCGTGCCAGCGCGAGGTTTGGCGCTGCCTACTTCGTCGCCTCGCGGCCGCCTGTAGAGACCGAGCGCGCGGATCATGAGCGCGATTCCCATCCACCCCGCGAGCAGCGCGATCGGAACGGCGAGCACGAGCGGCCACAGGACAACCACTGCGGTCAGCGCAAGCAGCGCCGCGCCCACGGCCGCCATCGTGCCGGCCTCGGTACGGCCGAGCACGCGCCGGTTCGTAATCGCTGCGCCGACGGTATGGCTCAGGCGCAGCGCGCCGGCTGCGGCCCGCACCGCGCTGCCCGTGCCGCGGCGGCGCTGGCGACGCCTGCCGGGTGGGGCGGCACGCACGCGGCTTCGCGGCCCGAGAACGATTTCGGTCGAATGCTCGAGATCGCTCAGATAGAGCTCGGCCATGGCGCCTGCGACCGCCGTATCCTCGATCGCGACGTCGAGCTCGTAATTCCCGACCCAGCTCGCGAGATTCAGGTTGGTCGAACCTACGCGCGCCCAGCGTCCGTCCGCCACGGCCGTCTTTGCGTGCAGCATCGGCCCGTTCCATTCGAAGACGCGGATGCCGGCTTCAAGCAGCGACCGATAGCCCGCGCGCGACATACGCGAAATGTACGGCAGGTCGCTCGCGCCGGGCACAAGCAATCTCACATCGACCCCGTCGAGCGCCGCCGCGCGCAGTGCCTGCACATACGGCGCTATACCCAGAAAATAGGCGTCGGTGAGCCACAAGGTGCGCGTGGCCATGGCTGCGATCAGCTGATCGAGGCGGTACAGACCGGCGATGCTCGGTACGGTGGCAAGGACGCGCAGCGTGACGTCGCCTCGCGGTTTCATGCTTGCGGCCGGCGTGAATACCTTGGCGTCGAGAGGCGCCCCGGTCGCGGACCAGACCTGAGAAAACGCATCTTCGAAATCGGCCACTGCGGGACCGCGAACTTCGAGGCCTGTATCGCGCCAGGCTTCGATCCCGCGTGCAGGGTCGCCCACCCATTTATGGCTCACGCAAAGGCCGCCGACGAAACCCACCTCGCCGTCGACCGCGATCAACTTACGATGATCGCGCGTGAGCCAGCCGAAAGGGCTCTCGAGGCGCGGCGGATTGAATCGGCGCACCTGGCCCCCAGCGTCGAGAAGCGGCCGCCAGAGCCGCGCGCTGCTCGTTCCAAGGCCGCCGAACCAGTCATAGAGCGCCATCACGCGCACACCGGCGCGCGCGCGCTCCGCGAGCGCGGCGACAAATTGGCGCCCGATCTCATCGTCCGCGACGATGTAGTGCTCGAAAAAAATCGTGCGCTGGGCGACCGCGATCGCATCGAGCCATGCGGGAAAGTTTTCGTCGGCGTCCTTCAGCACGCGCGCGCTGTTGCCCGCCACGAGCGGCGCGCCGGCGGCGCGCGAGAACGCCTGCTCTGCGAGTATGCGCAGCTGCTGCGTAGAGGAGCGGCTGCCAAACGGACTCGGAATGCTGGTCACCGATCAGAAATCATGAGGCCGGGGGAGCTGAGAATCGTGCAGCAGCTGTGGAAACTGCGCATTCAAGGTCACATCAGAACGATGTCGAATTGTTCCTGGTTGTAGGCGCTTTCGACTTGCAGCGACACCGGCTTGCCGATGAAGTCGGAAAGCATGGCGAGACTTTGTGACTCCTCGTCGAGGAACATGTCGATCACCTGCTGTGAAGCCAGGATGCGAAATTCCCGCGCGTTGAACTGGCGCGCTTCGCGCAGGAGCTCGCGCAGCACCTGGTAGCACACCGTTTGCGCCGTCTTCAGCTCGCCGCGTCCTTCGCACACGGGACACGGCTCGCACAGCACGTGAGCGAGTGACTCGCGGGTGCGTTTGCGCGTCATTTCGACCAGCCCGAGCTGGGTGAAGCCGTTCACCGTCATGCGCGTGCGATCGCGGGCGAGCGCCTTGCGAAACTCGTTGAGCACTGCATGCTTGTGCTCATCACTGTCCATGTCGATGAAATCAATGATGATGATGCCACCCAGGTTTCGCAGCCGCAGCTGGCGAGCGATGACCTGCGCCGCTTCCAGATTGGTCTTGAATATCGTGTCGTCGAAGCTGCGGCCGCCCACGTAACCGCCGGTATTCACGTCCACGGTCGTCAGCGCCTCGGTCTGGTCGATGATGAGGTAGCCGCCGGATTTCAGATCGACGCGCCGCGCGAGCGCCTTCTCGATGTCGTCTTCGACGCCATACAAGTCGAAGAGCGGCCGCTCGCCCTGGTAATGCTCGACACGGGCGAGCACGTTAGGCATGAACTCGAGGGCGAACTGCTGCAGCGCCTGAAACGTTTCGCGCGAATCTATCAGTATGCGCGCCGTATCCTCATGCACGAAATCGCGCAGCACCCGCAAGCTCAGGTTGAGATCCTGATACAGCGGCATCAGTGGCGGCGCCGTCTGTGCGCGCTCCTGGATGCCGTGCCAGAGCTTGCGCAGGTAATCGACGTCACACTGCAGCTCGCGGTCGGACGCGGTTTCGGCCATCGTCCGGATAATGAATCCGCCTTTCTCCTCGGGCGGCAGCAGATGCTGCAATTTTTCGCGCAGCTGCTGGCGTTCGCCCTCGTCGTCGATGCGCTGCGAAATGCCGATGTGCGACTCCTGCGGCAGGTAGACCAGCAGGCGTCCCGCGATGCTGATTTGCGTCGACAGGCGCGCACCTTTGGTGCCGATCGGGTCTTTCACCACCTGCACGACGAGGTTCTGCCCTTCGGAGAGGAGTCTTTCGATGGGCGTCGCCGCAGCGCCGTTCTGTCGATGACCCCAGATATCGGCGACGTGCAGAAACGCCGCGCGTTCACCGCCGATGTCGATGAACGCCGATTGCATGCCGGGGAGCACACGCACGACGCGTCCCATATAGATGTTGCCGACCAGGCCGCGCGCCGAGGCGCGTTCCATGTGGAGCTCGTGGGTCACGCCGTGCTGAATCACGGCCACCCGCGTCTCCTGCGGCGTCATGTTGATCAGGATTTCCTCGGCCATCGCAAAGCGCGAAGGCGCTTCGGTATGCGCGAAGGCCGGCGTCGCAATAGGGTCGGCGTGCATCATCAAACCGTGTCGACACCGAACTTGGCGAGAAGATCGGCCGTCTCGGCGAGCGGCAGTCCCATGATTCCAGAATAACTGCCTTCGATGCGCGTGACGAACGCGGCGGCACGTCCCTGCACCGCATACGCGCCGGCTTTGTCGAACGATTCGCCTGAGGCGACGTAGCGGCGCACTTCATCGTCGCTCAACGCGCGAAACCAGACTTTCGACAGCGACAGCGCAATTTCGACGCGCTCGGCAAGCGCGACCGCGACCGCACTGATCACTTCGTGCGGGCGACCCGAGAGACTCGTCAGGATGCGTACCGCATCTTCCGCGTCGGCCGGTTTGCCGATCACACGCTGATCGCATACGACGGTGGTATCGGCGGCGAGCACGGGCCAGCGCTGCAGAGATCGGCGCTGCAGATAGTGCACCGCAAGCTCGGCTTTCGCGCGTGCGACTCGCAATACGTAGTCGGCAGGCGCTTCGGCGGCTTTGGGCGTTTCGTCGACGTCGGGGCCGCGGCGCGGGTCCTCGCGCAGCTGTACCACCTGGAAAACGACGCCGATCTGTTTCAAGAGCTCGCGGCGGCGCGGGCTGCGAGACGCAAGATAGATGTTTTTCACGGCGCGAAATATCGGTCGTTCATGACCCTATGATACGTAGAGCCTTCGCGATTGACCATTCACGATTAACGCATTGCGTCTTCACTCGCGGTGATAAGGGTGATTTCGGAGTATCGAATAGGCGCGGTACAGCTGCTCGGCGACGATGATGCGAGCGAGGCCGTGGGGCAGTGTGAGCGGCGTCAGAGACCACAGGAGGCCCGCCGCGCGCTTGATCGAGCCCGAAAGACCGTCGGGGCCGCCGATCACGAAGGCTATGTCGCGCCCTTCCATCCGCCATGCGGCCATTCGTTCGGCAAGCTCGAGCGTGGAGCATGTGCGCCCGTGCTCGTCGAGCGCGATTGTGTACGCATTCCCCGGCACCGCGGCCGCGATGCGTTTGCCTTCGCCGGCGAGCAGCCGCTCGACGTCGCGAGGCTGCGCGCTGCGCGGTTCAGGCTTCACTTCGATCAACTTAAGGCGGGCCTCGCGCGGCATGCGCCGTGCGTATTCCTCGAATCCTGCATCGACCCACGCCGGCATCCGCTGACCGACGGCGATCACCAGGAGCTTCACCCGGCTGGGGTCGGCGCGGCGCGTGCGCGCGTCCGCCGCGCTGCACGCGGCGGCGTCCACAGCTCCTCGAGGTTGTAATGCTGCCTCACGGCGGGCTGCATGATGTGCACGATGACCGAGCCGAGATCGACGAGTATCCAGTCTCCGACCTGTTCACCTTCCACGCCGTAGACTTTTGCGCCTTGTGCTTTCACTTTCTCCTGGACGTTTTTCGACAGCGCCGATGCCTGGCGTGCGGAATCCGCTGTAGCGATCACGATCTTGTCGAAGAGCGATGTCATCTTGCGTGTGTCGAGGACGACGATGTCACGGCCTTTGATGTCTTCGAGCGCGGTGATCGTGGCTTTGGCCAGCTTGGCGAGTGTCATATCAGTGATACAAGTCGTGCGTTCGAATGTAATCGAGAACTGTATCCGGCAGCAAATAACGCGGGCTCGCACCGGCGTGCACGGCATTGCGCACGAATGTCGCGGATATATCGAGCCCTGTCATCGACACTGCTGCAATTCCGCCCGCCGGCGCCAGGTGCACGGCCAGCGTTTGCTGCATGTAGCGTGCCGCATATTCATGGGCGAGCGGCTCGGGCATGCGCGCCTGCCAGCTGTCGATCGGGAAACCGGGTCTGTAGGCGACGACGATATGCGCAAGATCGAACAGTGCGCGCCAGCGGTGCCACGTCGCCAGCTCGAGAAATGCATCGGCGCCGACGAGGAGCACCAGCGCTCTCTGGCTGCCTACCTCATGACGCAGCTCGGTCAGCGTGTCGTAGGTAAACCCGGGGCCGCTGCGCTTCGTTTCACGGTCGTCGACGACGAAGCGATCGTTGCCGGCGGTTGCGAGGCGCGCCATCTCGACGCGGTGAACCGGTTCGGCGCCAGGCCGCGCCCGGTGCGGCGGCGTCCCGCTCGGCAGGAAACGCACTTCCGCGAGCTTGGCACTCTCGGCGACTTCTTCCGCCAGACGCAAGTGGCCGTAGTGTATCGGGTCGAAAGTACCACCGAAAATGCCGATAGGACCGGTCGACATGCGTCAACAGGCTACAGGACGAGCTTGCGTATATCCCCCAGCACGCCGGAAAGAAAAGAGATGAAACGCGCGCCGAGCGCGCCATCGATCACGCGGTGATCGTAGGACAACGAGAGCGGCAGCATCAGGCGAGGCGCGAAATCCTTGCCGTTCCACACGGGCTTCATCACGGCCTTGCCGACGCCGAGTATGGCGACTTCGGGCGCGTTGATAATCGGCGTGAAGTGGGTGCCGCCGATGCCGCCGAGGCTCGAAATCGAAAAACATCCGCCTTGCAGATCGGTGGGCGCGATCTTCCCGCCGCGCATGCGCTCGGATACCTCACCCAATTCCCGTGCGAGCTCGAGTAGCCCCTTCTTGTCGACATCGCGTATGACCGGCACCACCAGTCCATTCGGCGTGTCGACTGCGACACCGATGTGGTAATACTGTTTGAGCACGAGGCTTCCGCCATCGGCTGCCAGTGACGCGTTGAACTCGGGGAAATTCTTGAGTCCCAGCACCGAAGCTTTCATCAGGAACCCGAGTATGGTGAAGCGGATGCCCTGCTTCTTCGCTTCGTCAGCTTGCGACTTGCGGAACGCTTCGAGCTCGGTCACGTCCGCCTCGTCGTGCTGGGTGACATGCGGAATGCTCACCCAGTTGCGATGCAGAAAGGTGCCCGAGATTTTCTTGATGCGCGACAGCGGCTGCGACGTAACGGGCCCGAACTTCGCGAAATCGACCTGCGGCGCCGGCGGCAGATTGAAACCGCCCCCCGTTTGACCGCCGCGCGGCTGCGCGAGCTCGCTTTTGACGTAAGCCTGCACGTCTTCCTTGAGCACGCGATCTTTAGGCCCACTGCCTTTCACGCGTCCCAGGTCCACGCCGAATTCGCGCGCGAGACGCCGCACCGAGGGGCTCGCGTGCGCTTTG
This sequence comes from Burkholderiales bacterium, assembly GCA_035525455.1. GTDB lineage: Bacteria > Pseudomonadota > Gammaproteobacteria > Burkholderiales > SG8-41 > JAQGMV01. Next base: position 431 of record DATLEF010000075.1, on the reverse strand, counting down.
CTGAAAGCATCTTCGTCCACGGCCGCAGGCGGCGCGGGCGCAACAGAGGGTGCGCGCTGCTCAGCCACGACCGTCTGAGCGCGCTGCTCCGGCGCGCGTGGAGGCGTCTCAGCGCGCGCGGCCGGCGCTGCGGGCGCAGCAGGTTGCGCGGCTCCGGATTGCGGCGCGGTGGTTCCGCCTTGCGCCGGCGCAACCCCGGGCTTCTCCTTTGCCGCGGCCTGCTCCAGCAGCAGCACCGCCGAACCCTGGGACACCTTGTCGCCGACTTTGACGCGCACCTCTTTCACCACGCCTGCGACGGGCGAGGGGACTTCCATGGTGGCCTTGTCGGACTCGATCGTGATGAGCGAGTCTTCGGCGCCGACCTGATCGCCCGGCTTAACGAGCACTTCGATCACCGGCACATCTTTGTAGTCGCCGATATCAGGCAC
>DATLEF010000032.1:0-4727 GCA_035525455.1 Burkholderiales bacterium | reverse complement strand
CTTTCACCAGGTGCGGTCGCCGGCCGGTTTTGGGAGTCGCATGGATAAACTGAACTTCTGGTGCAGGTGGTGCGGCTCGCTCACTGAGCACGATGTCGCTTGGACAGGCGCGCAACGAGTCGCGACCGTGACCTCCCGGTGCTCGGTTTGCGGCGCGACCGGTTCCGCATCGATGACTACGGACCAGGATGTGACGTCATCGAGCCATAAGGCGCCCTCAGCCGATCAAACCGAGATCACGGCTGCGATCCACCAGGCGCTGCGTCAGGCCAAGAAGGTCAAGGCGTAGGACGCCGCCTTAACGCCGATCTTTAGGGCTCTCGAGAGCGCGCCTGCGCTTCTTCGTCCATGGACTTACAGCAAGCGGCCGACGACGAACGCGACAAAGCCGAATACCACCAGCACCGTCCCGATGTCGCGTGCACCTGCCGCGAAGGCAACTATGGCGCCGATCAATGTGATGGCGCCTAACACCTGCCACGTCGCGCCGCGGCTCACGGCCTTGAGCCGGGCGATCCACAGATTGTGCGGCGCACCGCAGTGCGGACAGGCCACGGCTTCGCTGGACATGTCGCCGCCACATTTCTCGCATTTCGTCAGCGCCATAGATCCTCTCCCGCATCCCGCTCGTGCAAGGCATCATGCGCACCAGTGCACTATCAATCGACGTTCACACCCGCTTCCTTCGCCTTGGCGACCAGATAATCGCGCCCGGCGAGTCGGTCTTCGAGACTTCCGAAAGCGTTCGTGTAGCGTCCCTTGAAGCCTTTGCCTTCGACGCGCCTGAACATGTCGACGAAGTCGAGATCGCCGGCGCCGGGCTTCAGGTGGATCTCCTTGCCGTTGCGAAAGCAGTCGGCAAGACGCACTTCTCCGACCTGACTGAAATCGAGCGCATCCGCGAAACCCTCGATACCATCCGGCACCAGGTGCGCGTGGTTCACGGTGAACGAAAGCCGCAATGCGGACGACTCGAGCAGCCGCCAGTAGTAACGCCATTCCTCGAGCGTGTGGGCGAGGTAATGCACCTCGGCGTCTTCCGGTTCCTTGTTGAGATTCTCCAGGAGCAGTAGCGCTTTTTTCTTTTCGGCGTAGTCGGCGATGCGCTGCAGTCGCTCGAGCCCCGCTTTCATGCGGCGCTCCTTGTCGCTCGTAAAGTGATAACCGGCGTGGACGACGATCCACTGCGCGCCGAGCTTGCCGTACACATCGATATACGCTTTCAGGTATTCGTCGACGCCGTGAGTCGCATGCGGCGCGTATTCGGCGACGTTCACTGCGGAGGAAGTGTGCAGCCCGATCGCGACGCCGTGTTTCTCGCAGGCCGCACGCACGCTTGAAGCGCGCGCGTCATCGAAAGTAGTGATGTAATTGGTGTCGCTGTCGAGCTGGATGTCGAGATGCCTGACACCTGTTTTCGCGGCCCACGCGACACCATCTTCGACGCGGACGCTGCGATTCAGGTCGATTCCGATACGGTCGCGCAAATTCATGCTGCCCCCTTTGTTAAGCCTAACGGCCGCGTTGTGTTTTGAGCCAGTCGAGCATGAGCCGGTTGAAGGCGTCGGACTGCTCGACATTGGGAAAATGCCGCGCATCGGCGATCTCTTCGAAGCGCGCGCCCGGCACCAGTCCGGCGATGCGGCGGTTCTCGCTCGGCGGCGTTCCCGGATCGGCAGCGCCGCACGCAACCAACACCGGCAACTGCAGCGATGGCAGTTGTGACACGAAGTCGAAATCGAGAATTGCCGCGCAGCAGCCGAGATAGCCGGCGGGCGTCGTCCCCGCGATCGTGTCGCGGATCTGTTTCCAGCGGCCCGGGCGCCGGGGTTTGAAAGCGTCGGTAAACCAGCGCTCCATGGTGCCGTCGGCGATCGATTCGAGCGAATTCGCGGCGCGCACCGTTGCCATGCGCTGCTTCCACACTTCTGCCGCACCGGCGGGACTGGCCGGCAGCGTGTCGCACCACATTGCAGAAAGCAACCGGTTACCGTGGGCGAGCGCAAAGGCCTGCCCGATCATGCCGCCGATCGACAGCCCGATATAGTGCACGCGGCGCAGCGACAGTCCATCGAGCACCGCGGCGACATCGTCGGCAAGCGCGCGCATCGTGTAGTCACCCGCGACCGCATCGCTGCCGCCGTGGCCGCGCATGTCGATCCGCAGCACGCGAAATCCCGCAGTCAGCAGCGGCGGCACCTGCTCGACCCAGCTGCCGATGTCGGACGCAAGCGAATGCGTGATGCACACGACCGGCGCATCTTCGGGCCCGGCAAAATCGTAAGCGATATTTCTTCCGTCGAGAGGCAAGAGCATGGTGGTTTCTTCCCTGAGAAGTGGCAACGAAACTAAGAAAGTGCTTGACTGCGAATTGTCATTGCGAGGAACACTGCGACCGAGCACCCGACCGCTCCGCTACCCGTTTTGCGAACGAATGTTAGCCCAAGCCAGGTCAGTTCGCTTTAGCCCCCGATTGCGCGATGATCCGCGCGGACACCTCGGCGTCCTTGCGCAGGAACTCGGCAAAGGCCGCGGGCGTGTTGCCGATCAGCTCGTAGTCCGGCAGCGCATCGACGAATGCCTTGGTCTTCGTCGCGGCGGCGATCTCTTTTGCGAGCCGATTCACGATGTCGTTCGGCGTTTTTGCCGGCGCGAGCACGCCGTACCAGCTCATGATGGCGTAGCCGGCGTACCCACTCTCGGCGATGGTGGGCACGTCGGGTAGCTGCGCAATGCGCCTGGCCGTGGTCACGCCGAGCGGCCTCAACACACCGGTGCGCACGTGCGGGATCGCGGTGGGCGCGGATCCGAACACCATCTGCACGTGATTGCCCAGCACGGCGGCCGTGTACTCCGCCGCGCCCTTGTAGGGTACAGGCACGAGATCGATGCCGGCCATCGACGCAAACAGTGCGCCGGCGAGATGCACCGGCGTGCCGGCCCCCGGCGTGCCGTAGTTGAGCTTGCCCGGCGAGGCCTTGGCAAGCGCCACCAGCTCCTTGATGCTCGCGGCAGGAACGGACCGGTGGACGACAAGCACATGCGGAAGTGCCGCGACGAGACTCACGGCTGAGAACTGGTCGAGCGACATCGTGGCAAGCCCGTCCTTTGCCATCGCGGGCAGCGCGGTGAGCGTGTTGATCTGCACGATCAGGGTGTAGCCATCGGGCCGTGCCTTGGCCACGATGTCGGAGGCGACCACGGTATTGCCGCCGGGCCGGTTGTCGATGATGACGTTCTGCCCGAAAACACTGGAGAAATGCTGGCCCAGCGCGCGGGCGATGATGTCGGTGCCGCCGCCCGGCGTGAAGGGGACGACGATGCGGATCGGACGCACGGGATACTCGGCACGGGTCGCCGCCAACGCTGCCGTCGCTGCCAGCAGTGCATGAAATCCGACGATCAGTACGCTCGAGCGCATCGCGGCCATCGCCCGCCTCCCCTCGAATCGACGCGGCTATTCTACTGCCCTGCGGCAGAAGCGTTCGTCCATCGACGTCAAAGGGTCGAAACGCACGCGCTCGAAGTACGCGTATCCTCTCGCTGCGCCATGGGGCGCACAGGATTGAGATGCTGCTGAGCTGGGTCATCGCCGGTTTTCTGGTTCTTACGACCATTGCCATACATTACGAGGCGCTGCGTCTGCTCGACTGGAGCGTGCGCCGGATCGAGGGACTACACCGGCTGCGGATCGTTCTCATCGTGCTCGGCTGCTTCGTTGCCCACATCATCGAGGTAGCGCTGTTTGCAGTAGTCACTTACGCTGCGGCGACGTCGCTGGACATTGGAACGATCAAGGGCGTCTTGAGCCACGGGTTCGACGATTATCTGCACCTGTCACTCGAAAGCTATACATCGCTCGGCCTCGGCGACGTCTACCCGACAGGACATCTGCGTTTGCTCATCGGAATCGAAGCTCTGATAGGACTCACGATGATCACGTGGTCCGCGAGCTTCACGTTCCTGGAAATGAAAAGCCTGTGGGATGATCGTAACGATCCTGAATAACTTGATACACTGCGCTTTCAACTCGACTACACCCGGATATGTTCTCAGGCAGCCGTCCCGGCGCAATGCGCTGGACCGACAGTAACAGGCTCGAAATCGAAGCCGCGGCCCGGCGCGTGGACAAGGTATTGCTTGCAGTCCACTATCGGGCGCTGCGCTCGGAGCTCGCCGCCAAACCTCCGCAATTGCTTTTGCCCAGACCTTCAGCCCGCCCTCGTTAAAACCGCATCAGGGCGCGCTTATACCGCCCTTGACCGGCTGCCGTGCAGCGAGCGCCGGCGTCTCTGGCGCAGGAGTTTTCGACTGACTTCCCGCAAGCGCAGGCGTTGCGGTTGCCGACTGCACAGCCTGGCGTGCTGCTGGCACCGTTTGCCCTGCCGTGATGCGTGCGATGTCGCCGCACAGCTCGCCGCCCTCTTCTATTTGAATCTTCCCGTAGCGAATGAGGCCCGACACGCGCCCGCTGCCGTAGATGACGAGCTGCTTGCGCACGGTCAGCTGTCCTTCGAAGACACCCCAGATCTCGGCGACATCCATCGTCGCTTTCCCCGCGAATACGCCGTGCTCTGCGATCTGGACGACCCGGCTGTCCATGGACGCCTCGACGCGCCCCTCTACGACCAGCGTGTCGCAATCGGTGATCTCTACGCCTTTAAGCTTGATGTCGGGTCCGACGATCAGCTTGCTGCCGGCCGAGTCCTCCACGTCGACTGAGGGCG
>DATLEF010000039.1:0-6071 GCA_035525455.1 Burkholderiales bacterium | reverse complement strand
GTCCTGGGTGCCGTGCGCCATGAAGAGCGGCGTCCTGCGATTTTCCTGCGTCGCCTCCCGGGCGAAGCTTTCTGCGAGAGGGAGGTACGTGGAAAGCGCCATCACGCCAGCCAGTCTGTGCGGGTGGCGCAACCCGGTCTGCAACGCGACGGCGCCGCCTTGGGAGAATCCCGCGAGCACGATTTTGTCGAGCTGCGTCCCGCGTGAGACTTCGCGCTCGATCAGCTGGACGATCGCCGCCTGGGATGCCCTGACACCTTTTTCGTCGGCCTGCTTGGCCCGTCCTTCGAGATCGCCCCACTTCACGTCGTACCAGGCGCGCATGACGTAGCCGTTGTTGATGGTGACCGGCTGCATCGGCGCATGAGGAAAGACGAAGCGGATCGCCGGCGCATCGTCGAGAGCGAGCTCCTGCACGACCGGCACGAAGTCGTTGCCGTCGGCGCCGAGGCCGTGCATCCAGATCACGCTCGCGGCGGGCTTTGCGCCGGTCTCGACTTCGATCGTTTCAAGCAGTTTGTTTGTCATCGTTCAGGTGTTGCCTTTAGGGCGAATCGCCGATTTCGGACGGAAGGCTTTGACGATCGTGTCGTTCGTCTCGATGTAAGGGCCGCCGATGAGATCGATGCAATACGGCACTGCTGCGAATATGCCGCTCACGATCGCCTTACCGCTCTCGTCTTTCAAACCTTCCAGCGTCTCTCTGATCGCTTTCGGCTGCCCCGGCAGATTGATGATCAGGGCCTGTTTACGTATCACCGCCACCTGGCGCGACAGGATTGCGGTCGGGACGAATTTCAAACTTACCTGGCGCATTTGCTCGCCGAACCCGGGCATTTCCTTGTCCGCGACGGCGAGCGTCGCTTCAGGCGTGACGTCGCGGCGCGCAGGTCCGGTCCCGCCCGTAGTCAGAACGAGGTGACAGCCTTCGTCGTCCACCAGCGCCTTTAGCGTCTCCTCGATAACTGGTTGCTCGTCGGGTATGAGGCGCGTGATCGCACGTAACGCGGGCGTGGCGATCGCGTTTCTCAGCCATTCTTCGAGCGCGGGTATGCCTTCGTCGCGGTACACGCCCTGCGAGGCGCGGTCGCTGATCGATACGAGACCGATGATCAGTTCTGCGGATGTCGTCATGTCAGTGAGTATAACTTCCGCGCCACTAGATCGTTTCGTTCAGCAGCTGAAAAAGCGCGCGAAAGCTTTTCGGCGGCTCACCCGCTGCGCGCTCGCGCTGCGCATTGCGCAGAAGCACCCGTATATGCGGCGCATCGGCGTGAGGATGCGCTGCGAGCAGCTCCGTGATCGCGTTTTCGTCGTCGAGGAGCCGGGCGCGCCAGCGCTCGATGAGGTGCAGGCGCGCCGTCTGCGCGTTCGACACGGCCTTGAAGGCATCGATACGTTCGCGGATCGGCTCGGGGTCGATGTTACGCATGAGCTTGCCGATGTACTGCAGCTGGCGCCGCCGCGCTCCGAATTTCGTCATGCGCTGCGCCGCCATGACCGCATCGCGTAACGATTCGGGAAGATCGACCGATGCGAGCTCGCGCTCGTTCAGCTCGACCAGCTCGGTGCCGAGGTCCTGCAGCGCGTGCATGTCTTTCTTGCGCTGTGTTTTGCTGGGCGTTTGGTCCGTCATCGGAAAGCAGGGAAGCGGCTTGCGGGGAGCTGCTATGATAACGGCTTTCGCCGGCTGCGCTTCCGGCTCGCCTCGCACGGCGCTCATCCTCCACCGTTACGCTTAGCCTAAATGCCTTCCACCCGATATTCATATAGCGCCGGACAGCTTCGCGATATCGCGAGCAGCATACTCGAGTATGCAAAAACGCGCGGCGTCACCTCCGCTGAAAGTGAAGTGAGCGAAGGTTTCGGTCAGACGGTGACGGTGAGACGCGGGGAAGTCGAAACGATCGAGTACAACCGCGACAAGGGTATCGGTGTCACGACTTACGTCGGGCAGAAGCGCGGTCACGCCAGCAGCTCGGATTTTTCGCCGCAAGCGGTGCGCGACATGGTCGATGCCGCGTTGTCGATCGCCGGCTTCACGGCGCCTGACGACTGCGCGGGGCTCGCCGATCTCGATCTGCTCGCGCACGACTTTCCGGCTCTCGATCTGTGGCATCCGTGGGACCTGACGGTCGAGCGCGCGATCGAGCTTGCAAAAGTTGCCGAGGACGCGGGATTTGCGGTCGACAGCCGCATCAGCAACTCGGAGGGCGCGACCGTCTCCACCCAGGAATCGCAGTTCGTCTACGCCAATTCGCACGGGTTTCTCGGCGGCTACACGAACTCGCGTCACGGTATCTGGTGCTCTCTGATTTCAGGCCAGGGCGACGCGATGCAGCGCGACGACTGGTACGAGACCGCGCGCGATCCGCTTGATCTCGAGCGTCCGGAGCAGGTCGGCCGCCGCGCCGGCGAGCGCGCTGTCAGTCGCATCGGCGCCCGCAAGATCGCGACGATGCAGGCACCCGTGCTTTTCGAAGCGCCGATCGCCTCGAGCCTGCTCGGACATTTCGTCTCCGCCGTCAGCGGGGGCAGCCTTTATCGCAAGTCGTCGTTCCTGCTCGACAGTCTGGGCAAGGCTGTTTTCTCGCCGCTGGTTCAGATCAGCGACTTGCCCCACGTGCCGAAAGGTCTTGCGAGCAGTCCTTTCGACGACGAAGGCGTCGCCACACGCGCGCGCGACATCGTCAAGGACGGCGTGCTGCAAGGTTATTTTCTCGGCAGCTATTCGGCGCGCAAGCTCGGAATGAAATCGACCGGCAATGCCGGAGGCAACCACAATCTCGTCCTGAAAGACACGGGCCAGGATTTTCGTGCGCTTCTGAAGAAACTCGACCGTGGGTTGCTCGTAACCGAGTTGATGGGCCAGGGGATAAACCCGGTGACCGGTGATTATTCGCGCGGCGCGGCCGGCTACTGGGTCGAGAACGGCGAGATCGCCTATCCGGTCCAGGAGATTACGATCGCGGGCAATCTCAAAGACATGTTCCTCGGCATTGCCGGTGCCGGCACCGATATCCTGCGCCGCGGTTCCCGTCAGTGCGGCTCGATCCTGATCGAGCGTATGACGATCGCGGGGGACTGAGGCAGCTACATCGCACGCGTTTCGATCTGCTGGCGCGAAAGGCATAAAATCGAACAACCAGGAGTTTCCCGCCGCCATGTATTCGCTCAAAGACACGCTGGACACGTTCGACAAGGAAGTGTGGGAGGCGATCGAGCACGAGTACCGGCGTCAGGAAGAGCACATCGAGCTGATTGCTTCGGAAAATTACGCCAGTCCGCGCGTGCTGCACGCGCAGGGCTCGGTGCTCACGAACAAGTACGCTGAAGGTTATCCCGGCAAACGCTATTACGGCGGCTGCGAATACGTCGACGTCGCGGAGCAGCTCGCGATCGATCGCGCGAAAGCCCTTTTCGGCGCGGGGTATGCGAACGTGCAGCCGCATTCGGGCGCGCAGGCGAACCAGGCCGTGTTTTACGCGACACTGCATCCTGGCGACACGATATTGGGAATGTCACTCGGTCACGGTGGGCACTTGACGCACGGCGCGTCGGTCAATATCAGCGGGCGCTATTTCGATTCGGTTGCTTACGGTCTTGATCCCGAAACCGAGGCGATCGACTACACCGAAGTCGAAGAGCTGGCGCACGTAAAAAAGCCGAAACTGATCGTCGCGGGGGCATCCGCGTATTCGCTCGTGATCGACTGGAAGCGTTTTCGCGCGATAGCCGATCGCGTCGGCGCGCTGTTCATGGCTGACATCGCGCATTACGCGGGGCTCATCGCGGCGGGCCTCTACCCGAGTCCCGTCGGCATCGCAGATTTCGTGACGAGCACCACGCACAAGACGCTGCGCGGCCCGCGCGGCGGGCTGATACTCGCCAACGCGCAGCACGAGAAAGTCATCAACTCGGCCGTCTTTCCGGGTATCCAGGGCGGACCGCTGATGCACATCATCGCGGCCAAAGCCGTATGCTTCAAGGAAGCGCAGTCGCGCGAGTTCAAAGCCTATCAGGAGCAGGTGCTCGACAATGCGCGCGTCATGGCGAAGGTCATGCAGGAGCGCGGCTTTCGCATCGTTTCAGGCCGCACCGACTGCCATCTGTTCCTGGTCGACCTGCGCGGCAAGAACATCACGGGGCGCGACGCGGAGACGGCGCTCGGGCGCGCCCATATCACGGTCAACAAGAATTCGGTGCCGCACGATCCGCAGAAGCCGTTCATCACGAGCGGCATCCGGGTCGGTTCGCCGGCGATGACTACACGCGGCATGCGCGAGCTCGAGGCCGAGATCCTCGCGAATCTGATGGCCGACGTGCTGGACGCCACGCAGGATGAAGGCGTGATCGAGCGCGTAGCGGGCGAAGTAAAGAGACTTTGCGCCAAGTACCCGGTGTACGGATGAACAGCATGCACGCGAAGGAAGGGAGGTTACGGAGGGAAACCATGGGTTTCCCTCTGTTAGTTCACCGACACGCGGCGGTTTTTTCTTTTGGCCGAGCGAAGCGAAGGCGCCGCGTGAAGCGAGGCGCCGCGTGAAGTGCCCGTTCTGCAAATCGCCTGATACGCAGGTCATCGACTCGCGCGTGAGCGATGACGGCGAAAGCATACGCCGCCGCAGACGCTGCGCGGGCTGCAGCAAGCGTTTCACCACGTACGAGACGATCGAGCTGCGCATGCCGCAGGTCGTCAAGCAGGACGGCAGCCGTACCGAGTTCGACCTGGAAAAGCTCCGCACCGGTTTCATGCGAGCGCTTCACAAGCGGCCCGTTCCCACTCAGCTCGTGGACGATGCGCTCGCCACCATCACGCAGGACGTGCTGGCGTTCGGCGAACGGGAGCTTGCATCGCGGCGTCTCGGCGAGATGGTGATGCGCGAATTGAAACGCCTCGATCAGGTCGCCTACATCCGCTTCGCTTCCGTCTATCGCAGCTTTCAGGGCGTCGACGATTTCCAGGATGCGATCAAGGAAGTACAGCGGCCGACACCCGCGAAAACACCTGCAAAACCGGTCACCGCGAAGGACGCAACGGACACGAAGGAAGAGTGATCTTCGTGGTTAATCCGTAGTCCATGTCCAACGACGCCGACCGCGGCTACATGGCGCGTGCGCTCGAGCTCGCGGCGCGCGGTCTTTACACCACTACTCCGAATCCCCGCGTGGGCTGCGTCATCGTGCGCGACGGTGTAATCGTCGGCGAAGGCTGGCACGAGCGTGCGGGAGAGCCTCACGCCGAAGTCCATGCGCTGCGCGCTGCCGGCGCCCGCGCGCAAGGCGCGAGCGTGTATGTAACGCTTGAGCCGTGCGCACATCACGGCCGCACGCCGCCCTGCACCGAGGCGCTGGTCGGCGCGCGTGTCGCGCGCGTCGTCGCTGCGATGCGCGATCCGAATCCGCTGGTCGAGGGCAAAGGCCTGGCGGCGCTAGAAGCGGCAGGTATCGCTACGGCGTGCGGGATGCTCGAAGCTGAAGCGCGCGAGTTGAATGTCGGCTTCCTTTCCCGCATGACGCGGGGACGGCCCTGGGTGCGCATGAAAATCGCCGCGAGCCTCGACGGCAAGACCGCGCTTGTGAATGGGCGCAGCCAATGGATCACCGGGACGGAAGCGCGGCGCGACGGGCATCGCTGGCGCGCGCGCGCGTGTGCGATCCTGACGGGAATCGGAACGGTGAAAGACGACGATCCGGAGCTTACCGTGCGCGAAGTCGAAACATCGCGCCAACCGCTGCGCGTGATCGTCGACAGCCGTCTCGAGTGTCCGCCTGCCGCGCGCGTGATCGGCGCGGGCACTCTCATCGCGGTCGCCGCCGCCGACGAGAAGCGCAGCGCGGCGCTCGCGGCACGAGGTGCAGAGGTCATCGTGCTGCCGAACGCAGCCGCTAAAGTCGATTTGAACGCGCTGCTCCGCGAGCTCGCACGCCGCGAGGTGAACGAGGTGCACGTAGAGGCGGGTCACAAACTGAACGGTTCGTTGCTGCGCGAGAACCTGGTAGACGAGCTGCTCGTCTATCTTGCGCCGCACATCGTCGGCGACGCCGCGCGGGGGATGTTCCATCTGCCC
>DATLEF010000026.1:0-6610 GCA_035525455.1 Burkholderiales bacterium | reverse complement strand
TCGCATGAGCTTCCGCAGCGTGGTCCCGGCTTCGTCGGCCCCGATGACCGACAGAAGTATCACGTCTGCATCGAGCGCGGCCGCATTACGGGCAACGTTCGCGGCACCGCCCGGCCGTTCCTCCTCGCGATCGATTTTTACGACGGGAACGGGCGCTTCGGGCGAAATACGGGCGACCTCGCCAAACCAGTAGCGATCGAGCATCACGTCGCCTACGACGAGCACGCGCGGCTTGCGCAGCCGCAACTCCGACGCGGGGGCCGCGTTGCGCTTCTGAGCTTTTGAACGTGTCGAAACGCTCAAGCTGCGATCTCACGATTGATGCTCTGCAATACCGCCAGAGGATCGGGCGCACGCGTAATCGGCCTGCCCACGACCAGATAATTCGCGCCGGCCGCAATTGCGCCAGCAGGCGTCATCGTGCGCTGCTGGTCGTCGCCCGCCGCATGCAGAGGCCGTATGCCCGGCGTGACGAGGCAGAATTCAACGCCGCACGCTGCACGCAGACCCGACGTTTCGCGCGCCGAGCACACGACGCCATCGAGCTTCGCAGCACGCGCGAGCAAAGCCAGCCTCAGCACCATCTCTTCGGCTGTGCCCGCGATGCCCAGGTCGGCAAGATCTTCAGCGCCCATGCTGGTGAGCAGCGTAACGGCAATGAGCTTGGGCGCTCCTTCAGCAGTCGGGATCGCTTCGCGCGCCGCCTGAAGCATCACTCTACCGCCGGTTGCGTGCACGTTGAGCATCCAGACGCCGAGCTGCGCAGCGGCGCGGCATGCCGACGCGACGGTATTGGGAATATCGTGAAACTTGAGATCGAGAAACACTGCGAAGCCGCGCGCCACGAGCTCCTCAATCAGGCGCGGTCCTGCGGCGGTGAAGAGCTCTTTCCCGACTTTGACCTTGCACTCCAGTGGATCGAGGCGCCGCACCAGACCGAGCGCCGTGTCCGCGTCGGCGAAGTCGAGCGCCACGATTACTTTGGGATCTGCGAGGGTATTCAAGCCGGTACCGCCTTCTCTTCCGTGCGCCGCGGCGAATACGATTCCCACGAGCCGCACGCCGGACAATGCCAGTAGTACTGGCGCGCGCGAAAACCGCAGTTGTCGCACTTGAACATGGCCAGGTTTTGCGTGTGCTGGTTGACGAGGCTTTTCATGAGCTCGAGATCGCGGCGGCGTTCGATCGGGGCTTCGAGAAGTTGCGCTTCGAGGAGCTTGTCGAGACCGAGCAAAGTCGGCGTGCGGCGCAACTCGTCGCGCACCATGCGATACGCGGGCTCCGCGCCCTGTCGTTCGAGCGTGGCCTGAAAAACGACGTTGAGCGCATCGAGCGATGGGTATTTTTCCAGGTAACCGCGCAGCAGATTGAGACCTTCCTCGCCACGGCCGAGAGCGGCGTATCCGCTATAAATGCGGTCCGCTACCAGCGAAAGATACGCAGGATTCTGGCTTTCGATGCGCTTCCAGGCGTCGATGGCCGCCTCGGTGTTGCCGAGCGCGAGCTCAAGATCGCCGAGCAGCACGTTCGCGCGCACGCACAGGCGGTGATGGGCAAGCGCTGAGGCAAGATGCGGCCGCGCCGCCTGTGGGCGCGTGTGCATGATTTCGATGCTTGCGAGCTCGCAATAAAAATTTGCGATCTCTTTCTGGTGCGAGCGGCCCGTGACCGATTCGAGCTTCTCCGCGGCGCCGATTGCCTTCTGCCAGTCTTTTTCCTGCTCGTAAATCTCGAGCAGAAACTTCAGCGCAGGCTCGGCGTGGGGCGTGCCGCCGAGCTTCAGAAAGAGCTCTTCGGCGCGATCGAGCAAGCCGGCCTTGAGGTAATCCTGCGCAAGCTCGAAAAGCGCCACGCGCTTCTGCTCTTCCTGCAGGTCCGGCCTCTCGACGAGGTTCTGGTGCATCCGGATCGCGCGGTCCACTTCTCCGCGCCTGCGAAAGAGACTCCCGAGCGCGAAATGCAGCTCGACCGTTTGCGGATCGACTTTCACGACTTCGATGAACGCCTCTATGGCCTTGTCCGGCTGTTCGTTCAGAAGGAAATTGAGCCCCTTGAAATACGACTTCGGCAGGGCTCTCGATTCGGACACGAGCTGCTTGATGTCGATACGCGCGGCGAGCCAGCCGAGCGCAAAAAAAAGCGGCAGCGCAAGCAGCCACCAGTACTCAATATCCATCGCGTGCTTCCGGGTCGGCCAGGCTCAGACGCCTGCGATATCGGGAGGCGGCGGGTCGTGCGCAGGGGCTGCTGCAGATGCCTGCTGGCCGCGCCTGAGGAATCCGATCTCGCGCCGCTGCCGCAGGATCTGTCCGAACGCGCCGAAGAAACCGAGCACCGCGCCGATGCACAGAAACACGAACAGCACGAGTATGAGCGGCGCACGCCATTCGTATCCCAGGAAATAACGTACCGCCACCGCATCCGTGTTCTTGATCGCAAGGGTCACGGCCACCGCGAAGAGCGCGAACTTCAGGACCCAAAGTAGGTAGCGCATCGGGCGTGAGGATAACTCGATACGTCATAGCCGCGCCACCCGCGGGGGCCCATAAAAAAGCGGCACGGTCTCGCGACCGGCCGCTCTTTGCGATTCGAGCCTGCACTACTCTTTCTTGAGATCGACGCGCTCCCTCAGTTCCTTGCCCGCTTTGAAATGCGGGACGTATTTCGCCGGCACTGATACTTTTTCGCCCGATTTCGGATTACGTCCGGTGCGCGGCGGCCGGTAATTCAGGCCGAAGCTTCCGAAGCCCCTGATCTCGATACGCTGCCCGTCGGCGAGGCTTTTCGCCATCGCGTCGAGGATCATCTTTACCGCCAATTCGGCGTCCTTTGCGACGAGCTGTGGATAGCGCGCCGCGAGCTTCGCGATGAGCTCCGACTTCGTCATGTTGCTCCCTTGATTATTGTTGGGTGTTCGCTGTATCGAGCTTGGCCTTGAGCAACGCTCCCAGATTGGTCGTGCCGGCGCTGCTCTTGTCCGCGGCGTGCTTCTGGATCGCCTCGGCCTCCTCCGCCAGGTCTTTCGCCTTGATCGAGAGATTGATCGTGCGGTTCTTGCGATCGATGTTGATGATCATCGCTGTCACCGTATCGCCTTCTTTCAATCGCGTGCGGATGTCCTCCACACGATCTCGCGCAACCTCCGAGGCGCGGAGATAGCCTTCCATGTCGCCGTCCAGCTGGACCACGGCGCCCTTGGCATCGATAGCCTTCACCGTGCCCGTCACGATGGTGTTCTTCTCGTGTGAGGCGACGTAGTTCGAGTACGGATCGCCTTCGAGCTGCTTCACACCGAGGGAAATGCGCTCGCGCTCCACGTCGATCGACAGGACCATCGCCTCGGTCTCTTCGCCTTTCTTGTAATTGCGCACGGCTTCTTCGCCCGGAGCGGACCATGACAGATCCGAGAGGTGCACGAGCCCGTCGATGCCGCCGGGAAGCCCGATAAAGATACCAAAGTCGGTGATCGATTTGATCTGGCCGCGGACCTTGTCGCCTTTCTTGTGGTTCATGGCGAATTCTTCCCACGGATTCGGCATGCACTGTTTCATGCCGAGAGAAATGCGCCGGCGGTCCTCGTCGATTTCCAGGACCATCACTTCGACTTCGTCGCCCAGCTGCACGACTTTCGACGGATGCACGTTCTTGTTGGTCCAGTCCATTTCCGACACGTGAACCAGGCCTTCGATACCCGATTCGATCTCGACGAACGCACCATAATCGGTGAGATTGCTCACTTTGCCGAAGAGACGGGTGCCCATCGGATAGCGGCGCGAGAGGCCGACCCAAGGATCATCGCCGAGCTGCTTCATGCCGAGCGAGACGCGGTTTTTCTCCTGGTCGAACTTGAGGACCTTGGCCTGCACTTCGTCACCGACGTTCAGAATCTCGGACGGATGCTTCACGCGCCGCCATGCGAGATCGGTAATGTGCAGCAGACCGTCGATGCCGCCCAGGTCGACGAACGCACCGTAATCGGTGATGTTCTTGACTACACCTTTGACTATCGCGCCTTCCTGCAGCGTCTCGAGCAGCTTCTGGCGCTCTTCGCCCTGATTCGCTTCGAGCACCGCGCGGCGCGACACCACTACGTTGTTCCGTTTCCGATCGAGCTTGATGACTTTGAAATCCATCTGCTTGTTTTCGTACGGCGTCGTGTCCTTCACCGGACGCACGTCCACGAGCGACCCCGGCAGAAACGCGCGTATGCCGTTCACCATCACGGTCAAGCCGCCTTTTACCTTGCCGTTGATCGTGCCTTGCACGACGGTGCCCTTCTCGAGCGCATCTTCGAGCTCGTGCCATGCTGCAAGGCGTTTCGCCTTGTCGCGCGAGAGGCGCGTCTCGCCGTACCCATCTTCGAGCGATTCGATCGCTACGCTGATAAAGTCGCCGGGCTTCGCTTCGATCTCGCCGCGGTCGTTGCGGAATTCCTCCGCGGGAATATAGCTTTCCGATTTGAGCCCGGCGTTCACCACGACGAAGTTGTCGTCAACACGTATCACTTCGGCGGTTATCACTTCGCCGATGCGCATTTCCTTGCGGGAAAGGCTCTCTTCGAACAGCGCGGCAAAGCTTTCGTTGGCTACAGGTGCCGGGGTAGAAGTTTTCATCATTGGGAATTCAGGGAGTTATCCGTCCGTGAGGACGGGTCAGTTGAACAAACCACGAGCCGGGGGCTCATGGCGCCTTGGGTGCCCTTTCTTTATACAACGCCAGAACGCGTGCCACTGCTTGGTCTGCGCTGAGTCGGGTCGTATCGAGCTCGACGGCATCAGCGACCTTCTGCAGAGGGGCGACAGCCCGCTCGCTGTCGCGGCGGTCACGTTCCCTGATTTCCTGCAAAAGGGCGTCCATACTAGCACTCAATCCTTTTTCCATCAACTGCTTATAGCGCCTCCGGGCCCTCTCCTCGGCGAGCGCCGTGAGAAAGATTTTGAGCTCGGCGTCGGGGAAAACGACCGATCCCATGTCGCGTCCGTCCGCGACCAGACCAGGCGCCTGGCGAAAAGCGCGCTGACGTTCGAGCAGCGCCGCACGCACAGGCTGGAGGGCGGCGACTTTCGAGGCGGCGGCGCTCACCCGCTCGTCGCGGATGGCGTTGCTCACGTCCCGGCCTTCCATGTACACGATGTCCCCTTCAAACTTTACATTCAAGTTCAAGGCGGTATCGGCGATATCTGAGGCGCTTTCTAATGCAAGCCTCCGGTCTAAGGCGGCGAGCGCCACGAGACGATACAGCGCGCCACTGTCGAGGAAGTGAAAACCGAGAGCCGTCGCGACGTTGTACGCAACCGTTCCCTTGCCCGAGGCGGAAGGCCCGTCGATTGCGATCACCGGTGCCGGCGAAATCATGGCGCCGGCCGCTCCGAGATCGATGCGAGCACCTCGAAATATTCCGGGAAAGTCTTGCGCACGCACTCGGGATCGTTGATCCGTACCTGCACGCCGCCCAAAGCGGCCAGAGAGAAACACATCGCGATGCGGTGATCGTCATACGTATCGATCGACGCGCGAGGCGTGAGGCCGGACGCAGGAGGCGTGATTTTTAGATAGTCCGCGCCTTCCTCAATAGTCCCTCCGAGTTTTCGCAGCTCGGTCGCCATCGCCGCAATGCGATCCGTCTCTTTCACGCGCCAGCTTCCTATATTGCGCAGCGTGCTCGTGCCATCGGCAAACATGGCGGCCACCGCTGCCGTCATTGCCGCGTCCGGAATAGCGTTGAGGTCTGCATCGAGCGCGCGGAGCTTCCCGCGCGCCGCCATTTCCGGCGTTGCGCCCGCCTCGATCCAGTTCTCGCCCATGACGATGCGCGCGCCCATGCGTTCGAGAACGTCCGCGAATTGGATGTCGCCTTGTATGCTCGCGCGTCCGACACCTTCGACGCGTACCGGCCCCCCGCCGGAGAGTCCACTGATCGCTCCTGCAGCGAGGAAGTACGACGCGGAGGATGCGTCGCCCTCGACATGAATCTCGCCCGGGCTTTTATATCCTTCGCTCTGCGGCACCGTGAATCGCGTCCAGTCGCTGCGTTCGATTGCAACGCCGAAGCGGCGCAGCGTGTTTATCGTGATTTCGACGTAAGGCTTGGAGACGAGCTCGTCGACGATCTCGATGGTGCATGCGCGACGCGCGAGCGGTAGCGCGATAAGAAGTCCGGTGAGGAACTGGCTCGAGACGCTGCCCCTCACCTTCACTGTCTGGTTGAGCTCGGGCTTGCCAAGGTGAACCTGCAGCGGCGGAAAACCCGCTTCACCCAGGTAGTCGATGCGCGCACCGATACTTCGGAGTGCGTCGACAAGGTCGCCTATCGGACGCTCGTGCATGCGCGGCACACCAGAGAGGCGGTACTCGCCGCCGATCACTGCGAGCACTGCCGTGAGAGGCCGAAAAGCGGTGCCTGCGTTGCCAAGAAAAAGATCGGCCTGACTCACCGGCAAGCGGCCGGCAGTGCCACGCACTCGCACCGTACGCTCGCCTTCGGAATTGCACACGACGCCGAGTGCGCGCAACGCATCGAGCATATAGCGCGTGTCGTCCGAATCGAGGACGTCGCGCAGTATCGTCTCACCCTCAGCGAGTGCGGCGAGCAGGAGCATGCGGTTCGATA
>DATLEF010000002.1:0-10212 GCA_035525455.1 Burkholderiales bacterium | reverse complement strand
ACTCCTTGCCGAGCAGCGCGGTCGTGGCCGGCCCCGTTCCTTTGTACGGGATGTGCGTCGCCTGGACGCCGGCCATGAGCTTGTACAGCTCTCCGGCGAGATGCCCGCCGCTGCCGATCCCCGCGGAGCCGAAGTTGAGATCACCCTTCTGCGCCTTGCTCCACGCGATGAAGTCCTTGAAGGTTTTCACCGGCGTATCGGGATGGACCACGAGCATCAGTCCCGCGGCCGTGAGCTGCGTGATCGGCGTGAAATCGTTGACCGGGTGATAGGGCAGCTTCGGCAGCAGCGCCGCATTGATCGTGTGCTGGTGATACGCCATGAACAGCGTGTAACCGTCGGGCGCGGCCTGCGTCGTGAGCTCGGCAGCGAGCACACCCGATGCGCTGGCCCGGTTGTCGACGATGAACTGCTGTTTCAGCCGCTCCGAGAGCCGCTGGCTGAACAGCCGCGCCAGAAAGTCCGTCGTGCCTCCGGGCGCCGCTGGCGTAAGAAAGCGCACCGTACGCGTCGGATAATCGCCGACTTCATTCTTGCCTTGCGCGAAGGCCGCTCCGGAAAAACACGCGGCCGCGCTGAGAGCGGTCGCCGTGGCGATGATGCGGGATACAGTCTGCGTAATCACTTCGTGGTCTCCTCGTTAGATTGTTGTGCGGGAAGCATACAGCGCGAGGTCTTGGTCCGACAAATCCCAGCCACGCCCCGTGGTTCGTCCTTGTACTTTTTTGAACTCCGTCACATAATCGCGGCCCAAGGAGGCCGCTATCGGTCCACGTGTCGCGTGCATAAGCCTGCTCCTGCTCGCCGTCTCGGCGACTGCGAGCGCGGCAGAGCTTTTCGGAACCGTCGTCGCAGTTGCGGACGGCGATACCGTCACGTTGCTCGACGCATCCAATCTTCAGCACAAGGTCCGCCTCTCCGGGATCGACGCGCCGGAGCGCCGCCAGGCGTACGGCGAACGAGCCCGCCAGAACCTTGCCGCCAACGTCCACCACAAAGCCGTTCTCGTCGTCTGGAAGAAACAGGATCGCTACGGCCGCATCGTCGGACGCGTGCTCGTGGGGCCCTGTGCGCACAGCGGGTGCAGCTACACGATCGATGCGGGCCTGGAGCAGATCAGAGCCGGTCTCGCGTGGCATTACAAACAATACGCGCGCGAACAGGCGGTCGCAGAACGGCTGCGTTATGCGGAAGCCGAGCGGCAGGCGCGCTCGAATCGCGCGGGCCTTTGGCACGACGAAAGCCCGGTGCCGCCCTGGGCTTTTCGGCGGCATGCTGCCTCGGGTTTCAGCGAACACGCATCTGCTAGTATTGAGCGTCGCTAGGTCGCATCAAAATATCGGAGGAAAACGAATGAGCGTCATTGCGCGCTTTTTAGCGTTGCTCGCATGCGTGGCAAGCGCCGCTCCGGTGCTGGCGGCGTCCGTCGAATATCCCACACGGCCTATCCGCATCATCGTCCCGCTCGCACCCGGCGGCGGCAGCGATTACACCGCGCGCTTCATGGGCGCGCGCCTGACCGAACGCCTGGGTCAACCGATCGTCGTCGACAATCGCCCCGGGGCTTCCGGCGTGCTCGGCACCGATCTCGTCGCTAAAGCCAATCCGGACGGTTATACGCTGCTGCTTGCGTACTCGACGCACGCGCAGAGCGCGCAACTTTTCAGCAAGCTCCCGTACGATCCGATCAGGGATTTCGCGCCGGTGACGATTGTCATCTCGACGCCGCTCACGCTGCAGCTGCATCCTTCGCTGCCGGCGAAGAACGTGAGGGAATTCATCGCCTACGCGAAGCAGAACGAAGGCAAGTTGAATTACGGATCGTCGGGACCGGGCAGCTCGCCCCATCTCACGACCGAGCTTTTCAATTCGATGGCGGGAATCAAAACCACGCACATCCCTTACAAAGGCGTGGGTCAGTACATCACCGCTCAGCTGGCCAATGAGATCCAGTTCTCTTTCGCGAACATGTTCACGACGATGCCGCACTGGAAAGCAGGCCGCGTGCGGATGATCGCATCCAGTGGCGCGAAACGTCTGGACGCGATGCCCGAGCTGCCGACGATCGCCGAATCCGGTGTGCCAGGTTTCGAATCGCTCACGTGGTATGCGTTCATGGCGCCCGCGAAAACCCCGCGTGCGGTCATCGACAAGCTGCAGCACGAAATTCACGCGATCACGTTCAGCCCCGACGTGAAGAAGCAGTTCATCGAACAGGGCAACGAGCCGGTGGCGAACCGGCCCGAGGAGTTTGCGAGGATCATCAAGGCGGACGCGGACAAGTGGGGCGCAATCGGGAGAAAGCTCGGCGTAAAGCTCGATTGAACCGGACGCCGATATGCACGAAAATTGCTTCCTGAAAGTGTGCCCAGGAGGACTGCGATGAAACCATCCGTAGGACTGGCCAAAGCGTATTGTGCAGCGATTCTCATGCTCGGCGCGGCGGCAGCAGGGACCGCGTCGGCTCATGGCGGTGTGCGTTTCGGATTCACCTTCGGTTATCCGGGCTGGTATCCCGCGCCTTACTACTATCCGCCGCCCGTTTACTACTACCCGCCGCCCGTCGTGGCTGCGCCGGCCCCGCCTCCGGTCTATATCGAACAAAGTCGGACTCCAGCGCCAGCGGCGGAGCAGTACTGGTACTTCTGTCCCGATTCGAAGGCCTACTATCCATACGTCCAAAATTGCGGCAGCGCCTGGCAACGCGTCGCGCCGCGCCCACCCGGCTAGGGTCGCGCCGCTCGCCTGAAGGCTCGGGCTGCCATTCGGCAGCCCTCAGGCCGGTGAACGATTCAGAGGAAAACCAAGGTTTTCCTCCGAAACCTCCTTTCCTCCACGGTTTCCCTGCGTAACCTCCACTTCCGTTGGCGATTTGCGGATCGCTCCGCAGCCTTAGACAGTGGTTTGCGCGGCGCACAATTGACGGGCCGCGCGGTGATGCATATCATTCGCCGCGAATTACTTTTCATCGATACTGTCATACAGGTTGGTCCAGCCGGTTTTTGCACATTTCCCCCATGAGCACATCACCCTGGAGCGCCTACGGGCGCATTCCCCAAAGCGCCGCCCAAGCCCCCGCCGCCGCCGACAAGCAGGATCCTGTCGCGAATGTCATGAACGAGGCAAAACGCGACCGTGAGCTGCTGGAAAAGTATCTCGATCGGGTTCTGAAGGAATACAACGAGATCCGCTCGGGCAGCACCGGTTACCGGCAGATCATCGCCGATGCGCTGGCGCCTTCGAACCGTCCCGAGACCATAGAAGAGCGGTTCGCCCGTCTCGCCGCCAAAGCGCAGACACGCCGCAGCAGCCGCCCGCCGAACAGCCCCAGCGGCGCGTAACACCCCATTCGAAAGTCGGCCTCACGCGACAGGAATGCTGCGCACGCGTGACGCTTGCGAGCCGCACTTCCGCTTCCGACCTGCAAGCCGGTAGCCCATAAAAAAGGAATCCCATGAAACACGAACTCAGCCACGTCGCTCGGCGCGTTGCCGCGGCGGCACTTTCCATTTTCGTCACTTTGATCGCAGCGGGAACGCAGGCGCAAACCTATCCCGCCAAGACGGTGCGCATCATCGTCCCGTTCGCGGCCGGCGGCCCCGCCGATATCTATGCACGCTTTCTCGCGCAACGCATGCAGGAAGCGATGGGGCATCCTTTCGTCGTCGACAACCGGCCCGGCGCGGGCTCGATCATCGGCACCGACCTCGTTGCCAAAGCGCCGGCCGACGGTTACACGCTGCTGACGATGTCGAACACGCACACGGTCAACGAATCGCTCGTGCCGAAGAAGCCTTTCACGCTCCTGAAGGACTTCGTAGCGGTCGCTCCGGTCAACTACTCGGATCTGCTGATGGTCGTGCACCCGTCGCTGCCGGTGAAATCGGTGAAGGAGCTGATCCAGCTCGCGAAAGCAAAACCGCGCGGACTCAACTACGCGTCCTCCGGGACAGGCACGCCCTATCACATGGCCGGCGAGCTCTTCAAGGCGATGGCCGGCATCGACGTCGTTCACGTGCCTCACAAAGGCAGCGCCGAAGCGCGCACGAGCGTCGTCAGCGGACAGGTGGAAATCATGACCGACGCGATCACGACCATGGCGCCGATCGCACGGGCCGGCCGGGTGCGCGCGCTCGCGAGCACGGGTAAGAAGCGCTCGGACGTGATGCCGGAAGTGCCGACGATCGCCGAAGCGGGCGTCCCCGGTTACGAAGCGACGATCTGGCTCGGGATCATGGCACCCACCGGAACGCCGAAGAACGTCGTCGATCGCCTGAACGCCGAGATCACCAGGATCACGAGCCGCCCGGACGTGAAGAAAACGTGGCTGGAGCAGGGTGCGGTCCCGCTGAGCATGAGCGTCGGCGAGTTCGACCAGTACCTCAAAGCAGACATCGCGAAGTGGGCGAAAATCGTGAAGATCTCCGGCGCCCGTCCCGATCAGTAACGGCAGCGCGCTTGAGAGGCCCTACTTTCCGGAAGTCACCGCTTCGCGCGCAGCCTGCGCGGCCTTCACGAGGATTGCGGTCGCCTCGGCGAGCGGCACCGGCCGGCTGAAATAATAGCCCTGCATTTCCTGGCAGCCGTGGCTTTGCAGGAACTGCAGCTGCTCGAGCGTTTCGACACCTTCCGCAATCACGTTGAGCCCGAGGCTGTGTGCCATCGCCATGATCGCCTGGGTGATCGCGGTGTTGCTCGGGTCACGCGGCACGTCCGCGACGAACGAGCGGTCGATCTTCAGGCTGTGTATCGGAAAGCGCTTCAGATACGCGAGCGAGGAATAACCCGTTCCGAAATCGTCGATCGCGATACGGATTCCCATCTCGTTCAATTCGCGCATCAGCGCCACCGCGCGTTCGGCGTTGTGCATGATCGTGCTCTCGGTAATCTCGAGCTCGATCGCCGTCGGGTCGCAACGCGCGGTTTCGAGCATCTTCACCATATCCTCGATCAGGTTACGGTGCATGAATTGCCGCGGCGAAAGGTTCACTGCAATGCGAATACGCGGCAGCCCGCTCGCCATCCACGCCTGCTGCTGCATGCACGCCTGGTTGAGGACCCAGGCGCCGATCGGCACGATGAGCCCGGTTTCCTCGGCGATGGAAATGAACTTGGCCGGAGGCAGCATGCCGCTCGGGTGCTGCCAGCGCACGAGCGCTTCCATGCCGCTCACGCTGCCGCTCTTGCCGTCGATCACCGGTTGGTAGTGCACCTCGAGCTCGTCCCGCTCGAGCGCGCCCCGCAGCTCGGATTCCAGCGTGAGGCGCTCCACCGAATGCACATTGATCTGTTCCGAGTAGAACTGGAACGTATTGCGGCCTTGCTCTTTCGCGCGGTACATCGCGATATCCGCATACCTCATGAGCGAGCGGATGTCCTGCGCATCGAGCGGGTAGGTGCTGATGCCGATACTCGCTGTCACGTGCACTTCGCGCCCTGCGATTACGAAGCTTTGGGTGAGCGCCGAAATCAGCTTGTCGGCGACCGTTCCGAGATTCAGCACTTCCGGCACGTCCTCGAGCAGAACGACGAATTCGTCGCCTCCGAGGCGTGCGACGATGTCGCCGGTGCGCAGGCTCTCATTGAGTCGCAGCGCAACTTCGCGCAGCAGCAAATCTCCGGATTCGTGCCCGAGCGTGTCGTTGATGACTTTGAAGCGATCGAGATCGATGAACATCAGCGCGAGCCGCCGCCCGTGCCGCTCGGCATTCGCGATCGCCTGCTCGAGACGCTCGTTGAACATGACGCGGTTCGGAAGATTCGTGAGCGCGTCGTGCATCGCGACGAACTTGACCGCCTCCTCCGCCTTCATGCGCACGATGAACTGCCCGATCTGGCTGCCGATCGACTCCGCGATCTGAATCAGCATCGCATCGGGCTCCAGCACGTCGCGGTGAAAAAATTCCATGACGCCCAGCACGGGCCCGCCTGCCGTCAAGGGGAAAGCGAAAGCACCGTGCAGCCCCGCCTTCTCGATGAGATCCTTGCGCTGCAGGCCGGCGTGCGCGGCGATGTCGGATATCCACACCGGCTTGCGCGTCGCATACGTGCGGCGCACGAGTCCGGTCCCACTTGCATCGGGCGCTACAGCGCGATGTTCAGCCGACTTCGCAAATGCCCTGATCTCCGGGGTATCGATGCACCACATTTCGCGCCGCCTCAGGACGCCGGCTTCGACGTCGAGCTCGTAGCGATCGCCATAGTGCCAACCCATCGTCTCGCAGATCGTCTGGATCACTTTCGGCACGGCGTCGGCGAGGTTGGTGGCTTCGGCCAGCACGCGCGTCACTGCATGTTCCATCGACTGCCGCCGCTCCGCCTGCTTGCGCTCGGTGATGTCGATGATCGTGCCTATCAGTCCGGCAACGGCCTCACCGGCGCCGATGTACGTCGCCTTGTAATACACGACGTTGCGCCGCGTGCCGTCGGCCGCAGGAATCGTTTCTTCGTAGGATTGGGTGCCCGGCTTTTCCCATAGCGCCCGGTCGAGCGAATCCAGCCGTTCCGCGAGCGCCTTGTCCGTGGGATAGAGGTCGTACACGCTTTTGCCGACGAACGCTGCGCGGCCGATGCCGAAAAATTCTTCCCAGGCTTTGTTGACGCCGCGGTACCGGCCGTCCGTGCTTTTGAAAAAGATCGGGTTGGGCAGCGCTTCGATCATCGACTGGGTGAGCCGCTGCGCTTCGGCAAGCTCGCCTTCGCTGCGGCGCAAATCGTCCGTCATGCGCTCGGCCAGCTTGCGCGCCCGCTCGCCCGAGGAAGCGAGAGAGCCGACGAGTCCGGCGAGCAGGCCGCTCATCAGGAATCCGGCGCCCAGCAGCAGCCACGGCAGCGCCCGGTCTGTGGGCGAGACGAAAGCGTGCAGTGGTCCGCGGAATTGAAGCCGCCAGCCGCGGCCCCCGATGTTCATGGGAACGTCTTTCTTGAAATAGTCGCTCCCGGCCGCGGAAAATGGCTCCGAGGGAAGTTTCTCGAAGAGCACGTTCTGGGTGCCCGCGGGGATTGCGCCTTGCGCGTCCGTGGATTTCAGCTGCTCGTAGAGCTTCACGTACACCGGCCCGAGCGCCGGTATGGTCAGCAGGTCGCCCACCAGGTCGCGCACACGGTAAACCGTGGTCACGACCCCGTTCAATGCCGCGCGCCGTTCGTCGATCGTTGCCGTCGGCATGCCTTTGCGATAGACGGCCATGCGCACCGTAAACGCAGGCAGGCGTTCAGGATCCGTAATCAGGACGATGCTCCGCGACATCTCCATCACGCCCGAGTCCCGCGCCCGTTCCACCGATTCACGGCGCTGCTCGGTCAGGAGATCGATGCCCAGGCCGCCCTCAAAGCCGGCTATCATCGGCTCGATATACAGGATCGGCATGTACTCGCTGCGCTCGCCTTCCGGCCACACTCTGAAATTCGGATAGCCTGCGGGCGTGAGGGTCACGTCTGCGCGCACCTTCGCCTCGAGCTTGGCTTTTTCACCAGCGGACACGACTTCGCCATAGGAGACCGAGCGGATACCTGGATGGCGCTGCGCAAGATTGAGCCCCGCGATGAATTCATGAAATTCCAGGCGGGTCACGTCCTCCGACGCGCGAAAGAAGCCTTGCGCGCCCAGCACGACGTCATAACTGCTGTCGACGCGTGCCCGTACCGTCCTGACTACATCGCCGACGAGCGCTTCGGCATTAGCCCGGGCGGCATGCTCCATGCGTGCCGTGGAAAATTCATAGCCGAGAAATGCGAGGACCGCGCCGAGGGCGAAAACCAGCCACGCGAGGGAGGAGCTCCTGCGCAGTATGGCAAACCGGGGTTTGTGCGCGTCTGCTGCCAAGTCTCTCCCTCTTGTTGCGGCGGCGGCTTGCGGTCGAGCGGTGCGTCCAGTTTCCCAGCCTATGAAACTTTACGACGGACCTCAATCGCCGTGGACACCCGAGGCTCTGACCACTTTACGCCATTTCTCCTCGTCGGCCCGAAAATATGCCGGCATTCAGTACACGGCGCGTTACTTCCCGTAGCTTTCGACGCGAATCTGCGGGTTGCCGATCTCACCGAGCCGGTTGTCCTCGGCCATGATCTCGACGAAAACTTCCAGCGCTTTCAGCATCGGCGGCATTCCGAAATTGACTGCAGTCTGGAAGCACACTTCCATGACCTCGCGCGGATTGGCGCCCTGGCGCAGCGCGCCTCGCATGTGACCGCGGGCCTGGGTCTCTTCGCCGACCGCGAGGCAATCGCCGATCATGCACAGGAGCCGCGTCTTGTCGTCCACGACGCCTCGTGAGTACATGCCGCCGTAGCAGAACTTGACCCACAGATCGGCGAACTGCGGATCGAGCGCGTCGAGCCATGCGAGTACGTTCAGGTGGTGACGCGGCCGCAGTGCAAGACCGCGCCCTACGGCAAGCCAGCCATGGCGCTCCACGAGGTCCTTGAAGCGCGTGTCTGCAATATCATTCGGATGCCAGGTCTTGCGTTCTTCGTCGTGTGAGCGCTTGCGATCGTTGCCGTCGAGCGGAAGCTGCGTATCGCGCAGCACATCCATAAGCTCCAGTTCCTCTGCGATGCCATGAAATACTTCGATGGCCGGGTCCACAGTGGTGTGCCCGCCGTACACCGCGCATTGGAGAATGATCTCCAGAATTTCGCGTGCGTCGACTTTAGCGGCGAGCGCCGCCCGTATCGTTTCGTCGAGATGGCGATGGCTTTTCGCCATTGTGTACTGGCCGGTCAGCACCAGGAACCGCGTGCGCGTGTCGAGAGCCGGGCGCTCGCTGATGCCCGTTATCGCGAAATCCAGCCAGAGCTTCGTGAAATGCTGATCGAGATCGTCGCGATGCTCGACCCGGCGGTCGAACGCATCGGACTGCAGCGCGCGTCCGCTTTCGAGCGCGCGGGGGCCGTATTTGGATTGAAGATCAGACTTCATGCAGGCTCCAGGTTAATTGTCATTTTGCGCACACGATGGCGCAGAAACGAGCCCGCATTTTGTCCTATCATAGCCCCGCATTCAATTGAACGAGGTGTGCAATGACGCAATCGGAAAGGCTGGCTGGACACGTGGCGATCGTTACGGCGGGCGGACAGGGTATTGGCGAAGCGATCGCGAAGACATTCGCGCGCGAAGGCGCGCGCGTCGCAGTCGTCGATCTCAATGGCGTCGAAGCCGAGCGTGTCGCACGTGAGATCAATGCGGCCAAAGGCGAAGCCGTCGCGCTTGAGACCGACGTGACCGTGACCGAAGCGGTGGAGAAAATGGTGAAGACCGTGCTCGAGCGCTGGGGCACGGTCGACGTACTGGTGAACGCCGCAGGCGGTTTTCACCGCTTGGCCCCCATCACCGATATCAGCGACGAGGAATGGGACACGGTAATGAGGGTGAACCTGAAATCGACCTTTCTCTGCTCGCGCGCCGTCGCACCGACGATGATCGAGCGCAGGAAAGGCCGCATCATCAATATCGCCTCGGGCTCGGGCATTGCGCCGAATCCATACGCGCAGACCTATCTACCCTACGGAGCCGCCAAAGCCGGCGTGATCAACTTCTCGAAAGTACTCGGCCGCGACCTCGGGCAGTACGGCATCACGGTGAACTCGATTTCGCCGGGCACGACAGCGACGCCGCGCGTCGTCAAAGTACGCGACGCCGAAAGCATGAAGCGCATTGCCGAGCAGAACCCGATGCGCACGCTCGTGCAAGTCGAAGACAGCGCGGAGGCGGCGCTCTACCTCGCCTCACCCGAAGCGCGGCACGTCACGGGAGTGAACCTGAATGTGAATGCGGGAAATCTGATGTAAGTACTACGAGTATCGACGGCGTCGACGCCATCTGCGTCACCGGGGCAAAATCGCGCACGAGATCGTATGGGAGGTTCTTGTACAACGTCGCATTGGCTGCGTGGCCGAGTATGACCAGCATCATGGTGTAACCGTCGGGCGGCGCTTTTGCTGCAGCCTCCGCGCCGATGTTGCCCGCGGCGCCGGCACGATTGTCGACGATCACCTGCTGTCCAAGCGCCTCCGGCAGCGCAGTCGCAACGATGCGCGCGATCGTGTCGGACCCGCTGCCGGGCGAAAACGGCACGATGAATCGCACCGGCTTCCCGGGGTATTGCTGCGCGTGTGCGCCGATTGCGATTGCCAGCAATACGCCGCTGACAACAGTTGCAACAACGTTTTTCAAATGCATCGAGATTCGAATATAAAAACCGAAGGAAGGAG
>DATLEF010000164.1:0-8146 GCA_035525455.1 Burkholderiales bacterium | reverse complement strand
GCACCGCATCGGGTTCGGGATCAGGCCTGGGCACCACGGCAGCGCTCGCGAGCGCCTGACGGTCGCAGGACGGTTCCAGCGACATTCCCAAGTTCAAACCTGCACATCGATGGATTTGAGGCGTGGCGGCCTCGCTCCGAGGGGATTCCACGGCGTTGAGCTTGTAGGTGAGAGCCAGCGACGATTGGGCGCCTGCGGAAGCGCATCCCAGGCACAACCACCCGAGCAGGGCGGCTGCTATCCCCTTACCGATTCTATTTGTAGTCATCCTCCCTCCCGCCGTAGTCGTGCAACGTGAGTGGTGGACGACCATTATAGGCCGGCCTAAATCGGGCGCAAGCAGTCGGGCGCGAGCGCTATCGCGCAGTGAGCCGGTCGGCGGATAAGACGATTGGGGTCAGTTGTAGACGCGCTCGCCCTCGCCGTGCTGGGGCGAAGGATAGAAATCCATGTCAACGCGCGTTTCCGGCACGACTTTCTTCCCACGCAGCTCGACGGGCGCAGTCAACGCATCCCGAACGATCTGCTGTACGCGTTCCGCGTGGTCGGGCTGCCCCAGGTCTTCGAGGATCACGGCAAAATTCTCGTCGCCGACCCGTGCCAACGTATCGGTGCCGCGCACGCAGCTTTCGAGACGCTCTGCGACGTGCCGAATGGTGAGCTCACGGTCTTCGTCGCTCAATGGCTTACCGGCGCTGCTTTCGCCGTTGAACGCAACGTCGATCGACATCACTGCGAACAATTTCTTGTAGCGCGTCGCCCGCGCACGCGCCATCGCAAAGCGAACGCCATAGGCGCCGCCATTGAGGAGGCCTGTGACCGGATCGTGCAGGACGGTGGTGCCGCTATCGGTCTGGCTTTCGGCTGTGCCATAAAACCGCCGCAGCTCACCCGTGAGCCGGAGAATGTCGTGCCGCGCTTGCGGCGGATAGTTCTCGAGCCGGTTTTCGATCTCGGCAAGATCTGTTTCTTTCACTTGGCTCACCCCTGCGCGTGCACACCCGAAGCATTGTACTGCGCGTCTCCGACGCTCGACGCAGCAGCTGCAGTGGGTACCGAGCGCGCCCCTTACCAGCTGCGATGATAGCGATGGCGGGGGCGGTAACCGTAATAACCTGGGCTCGAGACGCCAATACCTACGCTCACTGCAGGGCCGGAGTAATAGCCCGTTTCGGGATAATAGGGCGCGGGCACTGCCACACACCCGCCAAGTCCCACGGCTGCGAGTACCGCCATGATCAAACGTTTCATTATTCGCTCCTCGAATGGTTTTCGAACTGCGTAGTTTCTGACAGCCGGGGCGGGAGCAGGTGCGCGGCAAAAGTGTAAGAAGTTGTAAAGCCGCGACGCAGGGCGCGCGAGGCTGGATTGGCCTGCTCGATATGCGCGATGTAGGGCGTTGCGCGCGTTTTACAGTGACGCGCACCACCGGTATAATTCGCGGTCTTTTGTGGGGGTATAGCTCAGCTGGGAGAGCGCTTGCATGGCATGCAAGAGGTCAGCGGTTCGATCCCGCTTACCTCCACCAGTAACACCCCTCGAGCAGTAACGCAGCAAGCAAGTCCTTTAGTCCCCATCGTCTAGAGGCCTAGGACATCGCCCTTTCACGGCGGTAACCGGGGTTCGAATCCCCGTGGGGACGCCACGCATTCCGCCTGTCCTTCGCGCAGAGCGATGAATCGCTCAATGCACGTCAACTTTCGTTCGCTCCAGTGGGAACGATTCTGGCTCTGCGATCAAAGCCCCAATCGGGGTCAGGTAATGGAGGACAGGATGACTACTACGAAATTCGTGCAGTGTGTTTTGCTTGCAGCGCTATTTTCGCCACTCGCTGGATACGCGGCCGACCGGCAGTTGAAAGAAGAGTCGAAGCAATTCAGCGACGCCGCCGTCACCGCGCGCATCAAGGCTGAGCTCGCGAAAAGCCCGGAACTGAATGCCTCGGGTATCCAGATCCGATCGACGGGAGGAAGGGTTACGTTGACGGGCGTCGCGCAGAGCCAGGACGAAGCTGACAGGGCTGCCGCCCTCGTGAGGGGCGTCAAAGGCGTCGTCACGGTCCAGAACGACATCAAGGTCAGCGGCGTAGGCGCTACGCGTTAGCGATAGTTGCGTGGAAGCGCGCGCTTCATGCGCTCGAGGACTTGGTCGCGGCCCATCAACTCGAGCGTCGCGTCGATGGAGGGCGTCTGTGTCGTGCCCGTCACAATGACCCGCAGCGGCATCGCAATTTTCGGCAGCTTAAGCTTGCGCTCGGCGAGCACAGTCTTGATCGCTTCGTTGATTCCGGAACGCGTCCAGTCGATCTCGCCAAAGCGGCGGAGCAGATCCACAAGCGCCGGCTCCACATCCGCGGTCAGGTGCTGACGTGCGAGCGCTTCAGACACCTCGATAGGGCGGTAAAAATAAAATGCAGATCGAGCCAGCTCGACGACGGTGCTCGCGCGCTCCTTGAGCAGCGCAACGACTTTATCCAGCGAAGGTCCCTGCCCGAGGTCGCAGCCTTCAGCCGCCAGAAAAGGCTTCGTCAGCTCGGCGAGGCGCGCGTGGTCGATATCTTTCAGATACTGCCCGTTCAGCCAGGTGAGCTTTTCCGGGTCGAACCGCGCCGGTGACTTGCTGATGTGCTCCAGGTCGAACCACTCGACGAGCTGGGCACACGAAAACTTTTCTTCGTCGCCGTGCGACCAGCCGAGCCGCGCCAGGTAATTGAGCAGCGCCTCCGGCAGATAACCTTCATCGCGATACTGCATCACGCTCACCGCGCCGTGGCGCTTCGACAGGCGCTCACCATCCTGGCCGAGAATCATGGGCACGTGCGCGAACCGCGGGAGCTCGGCGCCGAGCGCGCGGTAGATATTGATCTGTCGCGGCATGTTGTTGACGTGGTCGTCACCGCGGATCACGTGCGTGATGCGCATGTCGATGTCGTCTACGACCACGCCGAAGTTGTAGGTCGGAATCCCGTCCGAGCGCATGAGCACGAGATCGTCGAGCTCGGCGTTCGCGACGGTGATCGGACCTTTCACGAGGTCGTTGAACGTGACTTCGCCCGCATCGGGATTGCGGAAACGAATGACAGGGGCAACACCGGCAGGTGGCGTAAGACCGAGCTGCTTCACTTTCTCCGGCCGCCAGCGGCCGTCGTAACGCGGCTTTTCGCCGCGCGTGCGCTGCTGTTCACGCAGTATTTCGAGCTCTTCCCTGCTCGAATAGTCGTAATACGCGTCGCCCTGGCTTATGAGCTGCTCCGCAGTGGCGCGGTAACGCTCCAGCCGCTCCATTTGATAATACGGTCCCTCATAGTCCATTCCGAGCCAGCGCATGCTGTCGAGTATCGCCTGCACCGATTCGTGCGTGGAGCGCTCGCGATCGGTGTCTTCGACACGGAGTATGAAAGTGCCGCCGTGTTTTTTCGCATACGCCCAGCAGAAGAGCGCCGTGCGCGCGCCGCCGATGTGCAGATACCCCGTCGGACTGGGAGCGAAGCGCGTGCGAACCATGGAGAAATGTGCCGAAAAGAGCGCTATTCTACGATAAGCATGCCCGCCACCTGGGTCGCCATTCGACCTTCACTCGAGGGAGCTCCGCATGATGTCTCGCTATGCGCTAGGCGCAATCGCCTGCTGCACCGCTGCGCTCGTTCCGATGCATGCAGCTGCGCAACCCTATCCTGCGAAACCCATGCGCATGATCGTGCCTTTTCCCGCGGGCGGCGCGACCGATATCGTCGCGCGTCTGATCGGCCAGAAGCTGACTGAAGCAATGGGTCAGCAGGTTATTATCGATAACCGGGGCGGCGCAGGCGGGACGATCGGCTCGGATATCGCCGCTAAAGCGCCGGCGGACGGGTACAACCTCCTCATCGGCACGAGCAGCACGCACGCGATTGCGCCGAGTCTCTATGCGAAATTGCCGTACGACCCCGTGCGTGATTTCAGTCCCGTCACGCTCATCGCCACTGCGACAATCCTGCTTGCAGTACACCCATCGATACCCGCGAAGAACGTAAAAGAGCTGATCGCGCTGGCGAAACGGCAACCGGGTGCGCTGTCGTTTGCTTCTTCCGGAAACGGCGGTATTTCGCACCTGATCGGAGAGCATTTCAAGGCTGCAGGCGGTATACAAATGCTGCACGTGCCATACAAAGGCGACACGCCCGCGCTCGTGGATCTGGTGAGCGGACAGGTGAGCCTCATGTTCGGCACGGCAGTGTCGTTCCTGCCTTACGTCAAAGCCGGCAAGCTCAACGCGCTCGCGGTCACGAATCCGAGGCGCTCGCCGATCGTGCCGAACGTGCCGACGGTCGCAGAATCCGGCTTACCCGGATTCGAGGCCCTGCAGTGGTTCGGCCTGTATGCGCCGGCCGGCACGCCGCGTGAAATCGTGGCGCGCCTCAACAACGAGATCGGAAAAATCCTTCACACGTCCGAAATCCGCGAGCGCTTTGCGAACCTGGGCGCCGATGCATCGGGCGGAAGCGCGGAGCAATTCGCCGCTTTTCAGCGGGCCGAAGTCGCCAAGTGGACCAAAATCGTCAAAGCTTCCGGCGCGAAGATCGAATGACCGGAGCGAAAAGCCGGCTGCTAACGCCCTTTGAATTCCTGCACTGTCTCGTCGATACGCTGGAAGACACCGCCTTCGTCTTTGATGCGCTGTATCAGCCGTTCCAGCATCATGATGCGATGGCCGCGCCCGATAATGAAAGGATGACACGTGTAGGTCAGGACGCCCCACTCCACGGCCTCCCGCATGTACAGGAAGTCGTTTAGCCAGTTCTCGAGGACGTTGTTCGCGTTCTGCAATCCCTGCCGCACGCTCTCACCGGTGCGCACGAATTCGAAGTGCGGCGAGTCGTCGGTCGACCAATGTATCGGCATTTCGACGAGCGCGCTCCTGACGCCGAAGCGCGCAGGCTGCTTGAGCTCGATCGTATCGCCCTGCCGCGCGTAATACGGCGTGTAGTCGTCGCCCATCATGCTGCTGTCGTACACGAAACCGTGCTTCAGCAGCAGCTCGACCGAATGCGGGCTCAGATCCCACGAAGGCGAGCGGTAACCGCGCGCGTATGCGCCAGAGATCGCCCGTATGGCCTCATTGCCTCGCACGAGCTCTGCTTCCTCCTGCTCGCGCGTGAGGCTTGCCGGCGGCCGATGCGTCCACCCGTGATGGGCGATTTCATGACCTGCGTCGACTACGGCTTTGACGGCATCCGGAAAAGTTTCGATCGTGTGACCCGGCACGTACCACGAGCTCGCGATGCCGTGCTTGGCGAGCAGCGCGAGCAGCCGCGGCGCGCCGACGCGCGGGCCAAATTCGCCACGTGAAAGCCAGCCCGGCGACGTTTGTCCGCGCGCGATGAATCCCGAAATCGCGTCGAAGTCGAAAGTGAGGCAGACGATATGCTTCGCCATGGCAGCGCATTATAGCTTTGCTATCATTCGCTCTTCCCCTCGCGTGCACGCAAATCTCCCATGCTCGAGCATCTCGTCCAGAACTGGCACGTGCGAAAACCCGTCGTGCAGAGCCGCGGTGGAGTCGTCGCCACGCAAAACCGCGTCGCAGGCGAAATCGGCGCGCGAGTGCTGGCGCGCGGCGGCAATGCCGTCGATGCCGCTGTTGCAACCGGCTTTTCGCTCGCCGCCGTCGAACCGTGGAACAGCGGCCTGGGCGGCGTCGGCTTCATGCTCGTGTACCTCGCGAGGGAAAATCGCGTGTCAGTGGTGGATTTCGGGCCTGTTTCCCCGCGCGGCCTCGATCCGGCCTCCTATCCGCTCAGCGGCGGCTACACGACCGATCTCTTCACATGGCCGACCGTGCAGGACGACCGCAACGTTCACGGCCCGATGTCGATTGCGGTGCCTGGCCACGTGGATGGCCTGGGTTTGGCGCTCGAAAAATTCGGCACGATCAAGTTTTCCGATGCGATCGCGCCCGCGATCGAGCTTGCCGAGCGCGGCATTGCCGTCGACTGGTTTCTCACGCTGAAGACGGCAACGAACGCCCGCGAGCTTGCGCGTTATCCAACGACGCGCGACATCTGGCTTGCGAACGGTTTTCCGCCTGTCACGGCACCGGGCGCCCCGCTCGGCCGCCTCGTGCTGAAAGGCCTGGCTTCGACTCTGCGCCGCCTGGCGCAGGCGGGCCGCCGCGACTTTTATGAAGGCGAGCTCGCAGCGAGTATCGCGAGCGACATTCAGGCGATGGGCGGCAACCTCGCGCTGCAGGACCTGCAGAGCTATAAGGCGCGCATCGTAAAACCGCTGGAAGTCGAATATCGTGGAACACAGCTCGCGCTCGCGCCAGGGCTCACTGCGGGCCCGACCATGCAACGCGCGCTCGCCAGACTGCAGGACGTCAAGCTGCGCGCGGGCGGTCCTCATGCCGACGCTTTTATCGCCTACGCCCGCATCCTGCGTGAAGGCTATGCCGAGCGGCTCGGCACGATGGGCGAAACGAGCGACCATCGCGATCCGTCCACGACCACGCATCTCAACGTGATCGATCGCGAGGGCAACATGGTTGCGCTCACACAGACCCTGCTTTCGGTTTTCGGCTCGAAGATCGTTCTTCCTTCGAGCGGCGTGCTCATGAACAACGGCATCATGTGGTTCGACCCGCGTCCCGGTTCGCCCAATTCGCTTGCGCCCGGCAAACGTCCTCTGACCAACATGTGTCCCGTGATCGCGAGTCGTAACGGCAAACCCTGGTTTGCGATCGGCGCTTCGGGCGGCCGCAGGATTTTCCCGGCGGTGTATCAGATTGTCTCGTTCCTCGCGGACCACGGGATGACGCTCGAGTCCGCTTTCCACCAGCCGCGCATCGATGCGAGCGGCGGCGACGCGGTCGGCGTGGATCCACGCTTGCCGCAACCGATCAAGGCCGCGCTTGCGGGTGAGTTCGCTGTGAGCGAGACCGAGCTTGTGGTTTATCCCACCAATTTCGCATGTCCGAGCGCTGTGCTGCGCGACCCGCGCGAGGGCGTGCATTTCGGCGCGACCGACGTCATGTCGCCCTGGTCGGGTGCTGTCGCGGAGAGCGATAGCTAAGAAATGGCTCTGCGCGCAGCAAAAGGCGCTGCATGACAGCGCGCATCCGCCTCACACCCCTCATCTGCATATTCGTGTCGGGCGTTGCCGGCGCGCAGGGCACTGCTCCGGATTACCCGAACCGGCCAGTGCGCTGGATCGTGCCTTTCGCGCCGTCGGGACCGACCGATCTCATGTCGCGCGCGGTCGCCGAAAAACTGACGCAGCGGCTCGGCCAGCAATTCGTGGTCGACAACCGGTCGGGTGCGGGCGGCAATATCGGCGCCGAGGTCGTGGCGAGGTCCGCGCCTGACGGCTATACCCTCATGATCGGGCACGTCGGCACGCACGCGGTCAATGTAACGCTGTACCCTAAGATCGCATTCGATCCCGTGCGCGATTTTACCCCGATCACGCTGATCGCTACCCTGCCTCTTGCGCTTGTCGTTCATCCTGCGGTGCCGGCGAAAGACGTGAAAGAGCTGATTGCGTACGCCAAGGCGCGACCCGGTCAGCTCAACTTCGCGTCCGCGGGAAATGGCGGCCCCACGCATCTTACCGGGGAGCTCCTGAAGACTTCAGCCGGGATCGATATCGTTCATGTTCCGTATAAAGGCAATGCGGCGGCGCTTCTCGATCTCATGGCCGGGCGCGTGCAGATCATGTTCAGCAATATGCTCACCGCCATGCCGCACGTGCGCGCGGGCAAGCTCCGCGCCATCGGCGTTTCGAGCGCCAGACGCTCCCCGCAGGCGCCGGAGCTGCCGACGGTGGCCGAATCAGGCGTGCCCGGCTTCTCCTCGGTGCCATGGTACGGGGCGCTCGGGCCGGCGGGTCTGCCGCGCGCCATCGTATCGAAGCTGAATGCCGAAATCGCGCGGGCCCTGGCGCAGCCGGACATGCAGGAGCGCTTCGTCGCTCAAGGGGTCGATCTTCAATCGAGCACGCCGGAGCAGTTTGCAGCGCTGATTCAGTCCGAAGTCGTGAAATGGCGCAAAGTCGTGCGCGACGCCGGTGCGAAAGTCGACTGATCAGAACAGAGTGATTACACGAGGTGAACGTGGTCACCTTGTCAGTCGTATGACCGGACTAACTCAACACGAAGGTAAGCAATGATC
>DATLEF010000133.1:0-2519 GCA_035525455.1 Burkholderiales bacterium | reverse complement strand
GCGGAAATGCTGCAATTCGATCCGCGGGGTCTTCGTCGGCATAGCCCATGAGATCGGCCGGTTGGTCGAGGCGGAGATCGAAATCTTCGTCGGGTGCAACCGGCGCAATAGGTGCGATGGGTGCGAGAGGTGCGACGGGTGCGACAGGTGCGCGGCGCGTAGGCGC
The DNA here is from genome assembly GCA_035525455.1 of Burkholderiales bacterium. Taxonomy (GTDB): domain Bacteria; phylum Pseudomonadota; class Gammaproteobacteria; order Burkholderiales; family SG8-41; genus JAQGMV01. The sequence continues at coordinate 2,353 of DATLEF010000133.1, read as the reverse complement.
GCCACCTGACGCACCCGGCGCACCCAACGCACCTGCTCCGCGTGCCAGCGCTTCCGCAAATTCCCCCGCGCGCTGCGGTTGCATTTCGAACGCGGCGCGCACCGCCGCACCGTGCTCCGCTTCGAGATCCTTCAGGGTGTCGGCTGAAAGGCGCTTCCCCGTGGCTGCCTCGAACGCAATCGCCATCAGTGAGTAGACGTCAGCAGGCATAGCCGCGGCCGCGATCTGAGCGTTCAGCGCGTAAGCCGGTCTGGTCGGCGGTTTTGCGCCGATCTTTTCCAGCGCTGCCGCGATGCCAAAACCAGAGATCCTCACCGTGTCGGCGCCGATGATGATGTCGCGCAAGTGCAGGAGGCCGTGGTGCACGCCGCGATCCGCCGCGTGATCGATCGCGCTCGCGACCGATTCGACGAGCGCGACAACGTCACGCATCGCCATTGGCCCGCCCTCGCGCAGCACGACATCGAGCGAATCGCCAACGGCGTACTCTTGAGCGAGATACGCGGCGCCATACTCGAGCCCGGCGGCTATCGGCGCGGCGATGTTGGGATGGTTGATGTTCGCGCTTACGAGCGCGTCGAGCTCTTCGAGAAGCGCCGCCGACTGTTCAGGCGTAAGGTCGAGACGGAAGACTTTGACCGCGACGAGCCGATCGCGACGTTGACCAGCGGGCTCGTATGCGCGGAAGACCGGCCCCAGCGTACCCGCACCAATCTGATGGAGAACCCTGAATGGCCCGAACGCTTCCGGAGGAAAGTACAGGACAGAATCTTCGCGGTTCAGCGGTCGAATGGTAACATAAATTCGTTGCAGATTCCTGTCGATATCCGACGATTTTCCTGGATTAAAAAACTCGCCGCCGATTACGCGTTTCAATTTTCAACGCTGGCGCCGTTTTTCTCCGGCGATCCTTCCGTCGCGTCTTCATGGGCGACCGCGATCGCCCGCGCACAACAGCATCCGCGCCAACGCTCGGAGCTGAGTGCGCTGCTGACAAAACAGCTGGAGCGGCGCAACGCGCCCGCCGCGGCGCGCGATGCTGCCACGCGCCTCGCCGATCCACACACCGTCGCGATTGTGACCGGCCAGCAGGCAGGGCTGTTCGGCGGTCCGCTGTTCACGCTCTACAAAGCGTTGACCGCGGCGAAGCTGGCCGCACAGATCTCCAACGATCATGGCGTGCCTGCGGTCGCGGTGTTCTGGGTCGAAGCAGAAGATCACGACTGGGACGAAGTCGCGTCGGTCTCGGTGCTCGACAGCGAGCTGCAGCGCCGCACGATCACACTGCCGCCGCCACCAGGCGCCGGCCATTCCCCGGTCGCGACGATCAAGGTCGGCGACGACATGGCTCGCGTGATTGACGAGCTTGCGTCGATGCTCCCGCAAACTGAATTTACGGCAGACCTGATCGTGACCCTCCGGGACTCGTACGCGCCGGGCATCAGCATGTCAGATGCCTTCGCGCGCGTGCTCGACCGCACCCTCGGCGATCTCGGCCTCATCGTGTACGAATGCTCGGACCGCGCAGCGAAGCCGCTCGCGAGCGCCGTGTTCACGCACGAGGTGACACATCCCGGCCGTACGTGGTCGCTCGCGGGCGACGCTGGACAGCAACTCGCCGCTGCCGGTTATCACACGCAGGTCGATGCCTCATCACAGACCGGCCCAGCGCTGTTCCGCATCGATGGGTCGCGATCGGCTGTCGAAGCGGCTGACGGCCAACTTATAGATGACGCGCGCACACGTCCGGAAACGTTCAGCCCGAACGTGCTGCTCCGGCCGATCGTCGAAGACTCCCTGTTCCCTACCGTGTGCTACGTCAGCGGACCGAATGAGCTGGCGTATCTTGCGCAGCTGCGAAAGGTTTACGAGCACTTCGGCGTGCCGATGCCGTTGTTTTATCCGCGCTCGAGCGCCACGATTCTCGACTCGGCGAGCGCGCGGTTCCTCGAGAAGCACGATCTCCCGTTCGAGGCGCTGCAGGCGCGGGACGAATCGGCGTTGAACCGGCTGCTCGCGGCGTCACTGCCCGAATCGGTCGATCGCGCACTGAAGGAGGCTGACGAGGCCATCTCGGAAAAGCTGGCCGCCGTGGTCGCATCGGTGACTGCGATCGATGCGACGCTCGAAGGCGCTGCGAAATCGACGCTCGGAAAGCTGCAGCACGACATGACGACTTTGCGCGGCAAAGTGATCAACGCCGCGAAGAAGCGCGACGAAACACTGCGGCGTCAATTCTTGAGGGCGCAGGCCCAGGCGTTTCCGGACGGCATTCCCCAGGAACGCGCCCTCAGCAGTGTCGCCCTGCTCAACCGATATGGTCCGGCGCTCGTCCAAAGGCTCGTGCATGAAT
>DATLEF010000130.1:0-11754 GCA_035525455.1 Burkholderiales bacterium | reverse complement strand
GTCGGTTATTTCACGCATCGCTACGGCCGCATCGATCGGGTCGCGTCCCACAACGAGCACTGGCTCGAGCTCGATGCGTATCTGCGCGAGCATTTCAATATTTTCGGCAAGAAAATCGAGGCAACCGGCGAGTTGAAGCGCAAGTCGCTCATGAAGCGGAGGTTCTTCGAAGCCGGCGTCGGCGCGCCTTCGGGCCGTATCGTGCAAACGCTCGCCGACGCGCAGCAGCTCATCCGCGAAGTCGGCTATCCCGTGATCGCAAAACCGGACAAAGGCGTCGGCGCGGCTGCGACCTACAAGCTGGGAAACGAGAGCGAGCTCGAAGCTTGCTGGCACGCAAAGCCCGACGTCGATTTTTTCATGGAGGCATTCGTCGACGCACGCATCGTCACCTTCGACGGTCTTGCCGACCGTGACGGCAACGTCGTTTTTTACATGTCGCTCGAGTACAGCCGCAACATTATGGAAGTCGTCACCGAAGACGACCACGTGTTTTACTACACGCTGCGCGACATTCCCGCCGACGTCGTGGCTGCGGGCAAAGCATCGGTTCGCGCGTTCGGTCTACGCGAGCAATTTTTCCACTTCGAATTTTTCCGCACGGCCGAAGGCCGGCTCCTCGCACTCGAGATCAACGCGCGGCCGCCGGGCTGGCCGACGACGGACATGTTCAACTACGCCAACGACGCCGACGTGTATCGCGAGTGGGCGAGCGTGGTCGTGCACAATCGTGCCGAATACGACTGGACGCGCAAGTACCACAGCATGTTCATCGGGCGCAAAGACCGCTTCCGCTATCGGCATACGCACGATGAGATTGTCGCGCGTTTTGGCAAATGCCTGATGCAGACGGTAGCGATACCCGCCGTTTTCGGACGCGCGATGGGAAATCACGCGTATCTCGCACGCTCCGCGGAGCTCGACGAGCTCAAGGCGATGGCGGCTTTCGTGCAGGACCGGGAAGCTTAGGCGTCCTGCAGATGCGTGTATGGGGGGTTGATCGCGGCGCGCGGCGCGCCGAATCTCATTTCCCCTGCATCAGAGGCCAGGCAGTCAGCCATTGCAGGAACTCATCGGCCGCAATCGGTTTCGAGACGTAATAGCCTTGCGCGACGTCGCAGCGCAGGTCCGCGAGCATGTTCCAGTTCTCCACGGTCTCGACGCCTTCGGCCACGGACACAAGCTTGAGCTTCCTCGCCATGTCGAGGCTCGACTGGAGTATGACGCGCGCGGACTCGCGGCGGGTTGCGTGCGTGACGAACGCCTGGTCGATCTTCAGCTCGGTGAAAGGAATGCGCACGAGCTGCTCCAATGACGAGTAGCCGGTGCCGTAATCGTCGATCGACAATCCGAAGCCTTTCATACGCAGGCGCGCGAGATTTTCCAGCGCAGTGCCCAGATTGGTGGTCGCTGCAGATTCGGTCACCTCGATTACGATGCTGTGCGGATCGCAACCCTGCTCCTTGACGATATTCGCAAGCTGATCGGCAAACGTCACGTCGATGAGCGATACGATCGAGACGTTCACCGAGATTTTGATGTCATGTCCGGCCTCGCGCGCGTCGCGGCACATGTCCACGCATTTTCCGAGCATCATGCGCGTCAGCTGATCGATGTAGCCGCCGTCCTCTATCGTCTTGATAAAGAGATACGGCGAGACGATCCCGTGCTGAGGGTGACGCCAGCGCGCGAGCGCTTCACCCCCGATGACGGCACGCGTTGCGACCTCGATTTTCGGCTGGAAGAAAGCCTCGAACTCACCGTTCTTCAGGCCTTCGAAGATTTCCTCGGGTTCGAACGCGAGCGGCACCGGGCTCTCGCGCTTCACCGCTCTGCGCTCCCCTCTGTGCCGCTTCAGCAGCTGCTCGAGCTTGACCGGGGTAACCGGTTTCTCGATCGTTCCCAGGAAGGTGATGCCGTAGGCCGCGGCCATCGTTTCCACCGCAGCAAGCAGCTCGCGCTCGAGGGCGCTCGCCACGATCAGCGACGTTCCCTGCGAAAGCTCGCCGACGTGGCGGATGAATTCCATGCCGTCCATCGTGGGCATGTCGAGGTCGCTGATGATGACGTCGAGCGGCGTGTCGGTGTTTTCCAGTATGTCGAGACCTTCGCGTCCATCCGCGGCGGCGTACACGGCCTTGGCGTGCAGCGCGTGCAGCATCTTCACCAGCATCTCGCGTTGAAAGTCGTGGTCTTCCAGTACCAGGAAGCGCAATTGTCGCGGTTGCATGTTTATCTCCTAAGAAATCCGCTTATTAAGAACTTTCTCTTATGGGCTTTTCTCGAAAGGAGCTTATGAAATCCCGTACACGCTCCAGCTCATTGTCGAAAACAGCTATCTCTTCACCTGCCGTTTTTACATCGGATGCGTGGCCTGCGTGCTCGATACGCTCGCATACGGTCGCGAGCGCATTCGCGCCGACCATTCTCGCGGCGCCTTTGATGCGATGCGCGACCTTGTTTATTTCCTTCGCATCGCGGCCGTCGACCGCGCGGCGCAGCGTCGCGGCATCTCGAGTGGTGGCGCGGTCGAAATCCTCGAGGATGTCCTCTTCAGCGCTTTGCACGCCGTCGGAAACTCCGGCGAGCACTGAACCATCGATCGGACTCAGCGCTCCTGCGCCTGCCGCGCTGCCTGCCCATTGCGAGTCGGAATTTGCAGCCGGTTCCTGCTCCTGCGGAAGCGGCAGCCACTGGTGGAGCTTCGCCGCAAGCTCGGCCAGTTGCACCGGCTTCGCGAGGTAGTCGTCCATGCCCGCGCTCAGGCAGGCTTCGGCCTCACCGCGCAACGCGTTCGCCGTGCACGCGATGATCGGCGTTCTGGCGCGGCCTTCGTCGGCTTCTATCCTTCGAATACGCCGAGCGAGCTCGTAGCCGTCGAGCTCCGGCATATTGACGTCGCTCACCACAGCGGCGAAGCGGCCCGTCTGCCATTTCTGCAGTGCCTGCAGCCCGTTTTCCGCAGTCTCCGAGGCATACCCGATGATATTGAGCTGCCGGGTTATCAGCAGCCGGTTAGTGGAATGATCGTCCGCGACCAGCACGAGCGTGCGTTCACGCTCGGCCTGCGCAACGCTGGGCGCAGTCCGCTGCATTTTCAACGCTGACTGCGGCGGCGAATTCACGCGCACGTCGGGAAGATCCTGTGCATCGCCGATCGGGAGCGGCAGTGTGACCGTCATCGTCGTGCCTTTGCCCGGGGCGCTGCTGATTTCGATCTGCCCGTGCATCATTTCGACGAGCCGTTTGGAAATCGTCAGGCCAAGACCCGTACCGCCGAAACTGCGCGCTGTGGTTCCGCTTGCCTGTGCGAACGGCTCAAAGAGATGCTTTTGTGCGTCCAGCGCGATGCCGATCCCGCTGTCTTCGACGCTGATGCGTACGATGTCGCTGCCGTCGCGCCGCTCGACCAGCTCGGCGGCAAGGCGGACTTCCCCCCGGCTCGTGAACTTGATCGCGTTCGACACCAGGTTGTTGAGAATCTGCCTCACGCGCAGCGGATCGAAGCGCAGCGCAGGACTGATTGCCGGATCGACGTGCGTGACCAGCAGCAGGCCTTTGCTGCTCGCGTTTCCTATATAGATGTTGCGCGTGCCTTCGACGACCGTTTTGAGAGACGCGGTCTCGACGGAGATGTCGAGCTTTCCGGCTTCGATCTTGGAGAAGTCGAGTATGTCGTCGATGATGCGCTGGAGCGAGCGGCCGGATTCCCGCACGATATTGAGAGTTGCGCGCTGGTCCGCATCGAGCTTCGAGAGACTCATGAGCTCGAGCATGCCCAGAACCCCGTTCATCGGCGTGCGGATTTCATGGCTCATGACGGCGAGGAAAGCGCTTTTCGCGTGAGTCGCGAGGTCCGCGGTTTCCTTCGCTTCCTTGAGCTCGTTCTCGAGCCGCTTCTGACGCGTGACGTCGGCCCAATATCCGCTCCAGATGACGTTGCCGTCGCCTTCCTGCCGCGGCGCTGCGAAAGAACGCAGCCACTTCACGTCGCGCCCCGGAGGCTTGATCCTGAAATCCTGCTCGACTGGAAGAAGCGAGTCGAAACCCTGCTCGATCGCCGCAAAGAACGCTTCCCGGTCGTCTTCGTGCATCGCGTTCCACACGATCGACGGATCGCGCAGGATCGAGCGCCGTCCCACACCGAGCACTGTTTCGATGCCGCGGCTGAGCACTTCGAACTTCGGCTTCTCGCCCGGCTTCACTCGAAACTGATAGACCGTTCCGGGAACGCTTTCAGCGAGATCGAAAAGCTTCTGTTCCAGCTTCGCGCGCGAGCGGCCTTGCCACATGAACGCGATATACCCGGGAATCACGACAATCACTGCAAGTACTATCGCGATCTTCAGGAGCAGCATCGTCATATCGAAGCTGTGCTGCTGCTCGAGGCGCCGCGCTCTGAGGAGCTTCTGTTCCTCGAGCGTCATCTCCGCAGCAAGGTCGTTCACTTTCACGAGGGCGAGCTTCGCGGTGCGGAAATCGTCGCTGCCGAGCGTGACCGCCTGGCCCGCCGCCTTCCGATCGCCCTGGCGCTGCATGATGCTGATTGCATTGAACACCGCCTGCTGCAGCGTGCGCGTGCGATCGCGTTGCGGCGCACTGCTGAAGACAAGCATGTCGAGTCGTGTCACGGCGTCCATCACTGTCTTCAGCGCTGCGTCGCGTTCCTCCACGAAGCGCTCGGCGCCGGAAGTCAGGAATTCGCGCTGCGAAAACTCGGCGCGCGACAACGAGTGCTCGACTTCGCGTATGACCTGCAGCACGTCATAGGTGTGAACGACGGACTCGGAGGCGAGCTGCGATTTGACGGCGGCGTCGTGGACGATCCATCCCACCGCCACAATCGCACCTAACGCCATCCAGAAGATGACATGAGGTACAGACTTCTTGCGCGCAAGCTTCAAGGTCGTCCTCCTACTTGGTTGCTGACACTCCAGCAACGAAGAGGCACCGCACCCGCGGGCATTGGCTTCTTTGAGCAAAAAGTGGACCTCATTCTGTTTTTACGTCTACACTGTCGTTGAAGCGCAACACAATTCGTGAAATATTTCCCGTATTCCATTGCGCAATAGATCGACTTACAGGGGCAGTACGACGATGACAAACATCGTGAAGTCAACGACGCAAGTTATTCATGAATCAGCAGAACGCGATGCGGCCGAAGCGGCAATGGTCGCGGTGAATGACAACGGTCTCATGCTGTTGGAATGGTTTCGCTCTCTTTCGGAGCATGAGAAGTCTGGCGTGATACGAGTGGTCACCGCAGCCGCTACCAGGGTCCGACACTGATCGGTACGTCGCTCGGGTACGACAAGCCGCGCATATTCGAACGAGATTAGAACTTTCCGCGTGAACGACGATGGGCCGCGCCTGCATAGTGGATAGTGAAACGCTGTCGCATTTGTACGACATCATCTTTATTCTGACGGCATAACCTACTCTCGCGACGAATTGTGCGCGACAGGCGCACCACGCCAGTCGATGCGTGTGCTGCGCGAGCCCGGCACCCATGACATCGATTCAGTGACGCGCCGCAGCTGATTCGGGGCAAGCTTCAGAGGAGCATGCATGGAGCCGGTGAAGGACGCCTCTCATCTCTACGAAGTCGAACGCCGCGCACGCCATGCAGAGCGTCCCGGCTTCCGCATCAACGAGCTGCAGATTTCGCTTACACAGAAAGTGCCGTGGCATTACCACACGAATGTCCAGGACACGTTCTACGTGCTCGAAGGTTCGATACGGGTGTTCATGCGCGAACCTAAAGAGGACGTGACGCTCACGCGCGGCGAGACGTATACGCTTCAACCACGGCGGCCGCATCTCGTAATCAATGCAGGCGACACATCGGCGACGTTTCTGATTCTGCAAGGCATCGGCGAGTACGATTTCGTGCCGCTGACGTGAAACCGGGCTCGCGACACGCAGCTGGCGGCTCATCACGAGGGCATGAGGTTTGCAGCGTTTTGGAGGTTCGATTGTTTTGCCAGTGCCACGCGAACTTTCTTTAACGGAGCACCCATGCCAGAGGAATCGAAAGACCGGAGCCCGCGCGACAGCGACCGCATCGACGTGAACCGCAACGAGGATTGCCGCTATTGGGGCGAGAAGCTCGGCGTCAGCACGGAAAAGATCAAGGACGCGGTGAAAGCCGTCGGTTCGCGAGCGAAAGACGTCGAGCGCCATTTGAAGGGCGACGCGGAGGTATCGCGCTCCGCGTAACCCTTCTCGAGAGGGTTATTCGCCGGGATATTGCTGCAGCGCGGCCGAACAGGTATGGTGGGAGGCGTTTACTCCAACATATGGATGCACATGGCCAAACCTAACTACGGATTCGCGAAACGTCAGCGTGAGCTGGCAAAGAAGCAGAAGAAAGAAGAGAAGCGCCAGCGCAAAGCAGGCTCGAACCCGGAGCAAGAGCAAGAGCAGGAGCAGGCGCCGGTGGAACCCAATTCACAGCAGAGCGACGCCAACAAGACTGACGCGGTTTAAGCTTTCACCGTGGGGCTCTGAGGCCCAAGTCAGTACGTACGTCCCGCGCGGCCATGCGCCGCGGTCATTCGATCCTGATGTTGTTTTTCCTGATGATGTCACTGAAGCGCGCCTGCTGTTCTTTCAGGTAGCGCGCGAATTCCTCCGTACGGCGGTAATCGACTTCGAGGCCCGCGGCGGCAATCCGCTCGCGCGTGTCTGCGGCCTGCATGGCGCTGTCGACTGCGGCAGTCAGGCGGGCGACGATCGGCTTCGGCGTTCCCGCCGGCACCATGACACCGATCCACGCGCCGACATCGAAACCCGGGAGGTTAGCTGAAGTAGCGAGGGGCTCGATGCCCGGAGCGAGCGCGCTCACGCGCGCGATCGAAATGCCGTACGCCTTTAACCGCCCCGATTTAACGTGCGGCATGGTTGCGGCAGCGGTCTCGAGCGCGTACGCGATCTGGCCGCTGATGACATCGATCATCGCAGGCGCGCTGCCTTTGTACGGGACGTGAGTGACCTGCAGCCCGGCCAGGCCGTTGAACCACTCCGCCACGAGATGCGCCGTCGCGCCCGTGCCCGACGACGCGAAGCTGTATTTCCCGGGACTCGCTTTGACGACGGCGATGAATTCGCGTGCGTTGGCGGCGGGAAATTTCGGGTTCGTGACGAGGATATAGGGCGAGAGCCCGACGTTTGCGACCGGCGCGAGATCCCGCGCTACGTCGTACGGCGCTTTCTGCAGCAGCGGATTGATGGTGACCGGCCCGCTCGAAGCGGCGAGCAACGTATAACCGTCTGGCGTCGCTTTTGCCGCGACGTCGGTGCCGATCATGCCGCCGGCGCCCGGTCGGTTGTCCGCAATCACCTGCTGGCCCAGAAGCTCCGAGAGCTTCAGTGCAACGATACGGCCCGCGAGATCGGTCGCCTGTCCGGGCGGCCAGGGAATGATGATGCGCAGAGGCCGGGTGGGATAAGTTTGCGCAGATGATGCACTTGCGAACGAAAGCGCGACAAACAGGAATACGAGCCGCTTCATCTCACCATCTCCAGTGTGCAGATGGTGCGATTGGAGCACAACTTCGCGGGGTTGGGACCGAAGACCGCGCGCAGGACAACGCGGCCAAACCGGCTGTCGGCCTAAGCTCCGAAACTGCGGCTGGCGGTGCGCTGCGACCACGCCCGCAGCACGAACAGACCTGCCAGCGCGAGCGCGAGAGAGATGAACATGAGCTCGACAGTCGTCCAGCCACCCGCTTCATTGGCGTGTCTCGTGTTCGAAGAGAGGGGCCACTGATCTGCGGCGCGGCTCGCAGATGCGGCTGTAGTGCCGATTGACATTGAAGTCTCAACCGGCAGGCCGCTGCGCGTTTCCGGTACTGCCCGTTCTTGCGCTGCGCGTGCGACCATGGCTTGCGCAGGCGCGGCCTCGACCGCTGCTTGCTGCGTCGATTGTTTCGAAGCCGCGGTGCCGATGAACGTCGGGTCGGATGTCGGCGTGCGGGCCGCCTGCGCATCAGAGATTGTCGGCGAGGCTCCACGCGCAGGCGTGGATTTCCCTGCTGCGGCGAGCTGCTCCGCCGACCACGCCGTTGCAAGCATCCCTCTACGCGGCGCGAACTCGCCTTTCCAGTCGTCGTAGAAGGTGAACGGCAGCGAATCCTGTCCGAATGTGCCATCGGATGCAACGTAAGGACGGCTGATCGCGAAATGAAGATGCGGGCCAGGCGAGAAGCCGGTGCTTCCCGCATAACCGATAACCGTGCCGGCAGTCACCCGCTGCCCCGCCTTCACCGGCGATTCGCGCTGCGCCAGATGCCCATACAGCGCGACCGTGCCGTCGTCGTGCAGGATCGTCACGTAATTCGCTTTATAGAGGAGCCGCGGATCAGGATCGCCCCAGCGATAGTCTTGAACCACGTCGGCGATCAGCCCATCGCGGGCCGCTGCCACAGGCGCGTACTCGGGCATTGCTACGTCGACCGCGTAGTGCATACCCTCGACAGCATGGGTCGTGAGACGGTCACCATAGGCCTGCGTGATGCGGTAAGTGCGACCGTCCTCGAACGGCAGGCGATAACGCGTGTCAGGTTTATGTGTGGCCTGGTGATCACCCACCTGGACACCCACCCGCACATCCGGCCGCTTCGCACCGTCTCGTAGCGGGATTCTTTCAAGCCGCACCGATGAATATGCGGGTACCGCGCGCATTGCCGCCAACATATCCGACGACACGGCATCAGCTTGCTGCAGACGAACCGTCATCACCAACGGACCGCTATTTTGAACCACGACTTCTATATGCGGTCCTGCGGCTACTATTTTCACCTGAAGCGGATAGTCTTTCAGGGAGGCCTGAGCTGTGACTGGCACAAACGCTGCAGCAGTCAGCGCAAGCAGACTGCTGCAAAGCGAGCGCCAGAAAATCGGAGGGTTTTTCATAAGGGCCGGCATAGTGCCATACGCCGCTACCCGCAAGTGTGCATTTTTTGGCATTTTCCGGAAAGCTAAAGAGGAAGATGGCCCACGCCGCGGCCTGAACAGCGCGCCCGACCGCGTGCTCTTTCCGAAAAGCAATCTGCGCTAGCGGCGGCCGAAGACCTCTCCGTGGGTCGAAACGCAATACGGCACGACATAGGTCAGGCCCACCTGCACCAGTGTGCTACCGGTGAGAGGTACACCCAGCAGCAGATCGTAATGATTGATGAGGATCAGTATCGTGCCGATGACGAGTGCTACGCGCAGCGCGAGCGATACGACCCGCGGGTCACGGCAGCGCTCCCACTTGCTCATCGCTGTCTCGACGTAAGTATCCCCCCGGCGCCTGCCGCGCTGTCATTCGGTGACCTCGACGCCTTTCCAGAATGCGACGCGGCCGGCGATATTGCGCGCAGCATCTTTCGGTTCGGGGTAATACCAGGCGGCGTCGCGATTGACCTGGCCATCGACCGCGAGGTGGTAGTAACTCGCCGTGCCTTTCCACCCGCAGATCGTGTGCGTGTCGCTCGGCTGCAGATAGTCGCGCCGGACGGTGTCCGCAGGAAAATACAGATTGCCTTCGACACGCTCCACTGCATTCGCGGGCGCCTCGGCGATGACGGCGCCGTTCCAGACGGCTTTGGGCATGGGTTTTCTCCGGTAGTATCGTCGTCGCCATAGTAGCTGAGAGCAAGGAACGAAGCCCATGCATCGAAGCTGGTACGTGCTGTTATTTGCGCTATGCCTTGGTGCCGCCCCCTCTGTGCACGCTCAAGGCTACCCGAGCGCGACCGTCCGTATCATCGTGCCGTATCCGCCGGGCGGCGGGACAGACATACTCGCGCGCGCGATCGCGCAGAAGCTCACCGAGCGTCACGGTCATTCAGCGATCGTCGACAATCGCGCGGGCGCCAACGGCACGATCGGAGCGGCGTACGTGGCGAAAGCGACGGCCGACGGCCATACGCTGCTGGTGGTCCCCGCCGGTTACGCCGCGAACCCCGGGCTGTACAAGAATCTGCCTTACGACCAGGCGCGCGAGCTCGCGCCGGTCTCGCATCTCGCGTCAGGACCGCTGGTTCTGGTCGTGCATCCTTCGCTGCCCGCGAAGTCGGCGCGGGACCTGATCGCGCTGGCGAAAGCCCGGCCGGGCGTCATCAACTGCGGGTCCGCCGGCAACGGCTCGCTGCCGCATCTGTCGCTCGAGCTCTTCAACAGCATGAGCGGCATCAGGATCACGCACATCCCCTACAAAGGCTCGGGCGCCGCCATCGCCGACGTGCTGAGCGGGCAGGTGCCGGTCTACTTCATGAACATTCTGCAGAGCCTGCCCCTCATCAAAGCGGGGCGGCTCCGCGCGCTGGGCGTCACCAGCCCGGCACGCTCCTCCATCGCGCCGGACCTGCCGGCGATTGCCGAAGCGGGCCTTCCCGGCTTCGACATGACCAACTGGTACGGCATGCTCGCGCCGACCGCGACGCCGCGCGACACGATCGTCAGGCTGCAGCAGGAGGTCGCACGCATCCTGAATCTGCCGGAGCTGAAGCAGCGCCTGGGCGAAGACGGCATGACGGTGGTCGCCGGGACGCCGGACGCGTTCGCACAGTTCCTTCAGCGCGAAAGCGCGAAATTCAACCGGGTGATCGAGACTGCGGGAATTAAAGGGAGCCTGTGAGCAGGCCGTGCTGCGAGGGCGTCCCGAAGGAATCGAAAAGCGATGTGCGGCTATCCAGAGGATTGACAGCCAGCATGACGAGATAGACCAGCGCGCAAACCAGGCCCGCGACGTTGATCAGCATGAGCGCCGCAAGCAACACGGTGCCGATGCCGGGCGGCGTTCTGTCGCCAACACCGTCAGCGGCGACCGCCGCGGTGGGCTCCCTGCCGTTCCTCAAGCTCGTCATCGGATCGACCTTGGTTGAGCAGCAGACTATTACCGGCCGTCTGCCAGGGCGAATGAGCCGGCTTTTCTCCGCCGGCCCAATTCGATACGGCGAATGGCACAGCATCAGCAACGCATGTGCCCGTCGTATTGCGTGAGCTTATGCCAAATCGCGCAATTCCGCATCCCGCCTATTTCGGAGCGGGAAAGTCGTTGTCTTCGGGCTTCACCCCGTTTTACCCGCCCCGCATACACCGGTCCTATTCTTTCGGCACGTGTGCGACTCTGACCATTTCGCCATAACGGTCGAACTCGGTGCGGACGAATTTGCGAAATTCGGCTGGAGGCCTGCCATCCGGTTCGTAGCCGCCCGCGACGATCGCTTCACGCACCCGCGGCAGTTGCAGTGCTTTGAAGACCTCCTGGTGCAGCCGTGACACGATCGGAGCTGGCGTTCGGCCCGGCGCGAACCACCCGTGCCACGAACCCGTGAGCTCGAGGTTCGCAACGCCCGCCTCCTTCATCGTCGGCAGCTCGGGCATCGCGGCAAAGCGGGAGGCGCCGGTGAAAGCAATCGCTTTCAGCTTGCCGGACTTCACGTGGCCGAGCGCGATCGTCGCCGGAATGAACATCACCTGCACTTCGCCCCCGAGGAGCGCGTTCATCGCCGGCGCCACGCCTTTGTAGGGCACATGCAGCAGCTTCACGCCCGCACGCACGTTGAAGAGCTCGGCCGCCAGATGGAGCGTATTACCGACACCGGGCGAACCGTAACTCACTTTGCCGGTTTTCTTCGCGAGCGCGATCAGCTCTTTCACCGACGAGGCCGGCACCGACGGATTGAGGAGCAGCAGATAACCCGTGCCCAGCACGAGGTTCGTGACCGGCTCGAAATCCCGGAACACGTCGTACGGGACCTT
>DATLEF010000129.1:0-19763 GCA_035525455.1 Burkholderiales bacterium | reverse complement strand
CAACCAAGGTTTCCCTCCATAACCCCTCCTTCCTTCGGCGATCTGCTGATCGCTCTGCTGCCTCAGGTCAAAAGACAAACGCCCGCATGTGCGGGCGTTTGTTTGTGGCGGTACAGCTTGACTAGCGGTGCATCTCGCTTTGGGTTTCGCGGGCTTGCGATTGAATTTTTTCGCCCCCGCGTTCGACGTCGCGACCCACCCCGGCCATCGTGTTGCAGCCGGCCAGCGTGATTCCAAGCAGTATCAATCCGATTATCCGCTTAAGCATAAGAACCTCCATTTAGAGATTGCTCGTTGTTGCCCATTATCCTGTCGCTCAGAAAACGGCCTTGCCAGCGATAAGCGCGAACACGGCGACCGCAATTGCGAGGATCATGAAAGCAAAGAACAGAATCTTCGCAATGCTTGCCGCGCCCGCGGCGATCCCGGTAAAGCCGAAGAATCCGGCGACGATCGAGATCAGGAAGAAGATGAGCGCCCACTTCAGCATCTTGCTCTCTGCGCGTTGCGCGTCATGGCCCGCGTCTCATCAGTCCAGCGACCAGCGACACTACGAACAGGACGAGGAAAATGAAAAACAGGATTTTCGCTATTTCCACAGCGCCTGCCGCGATGCCGCCGAAGCCGAACAGCGCTGCGACCACGGCTACTACGAAAAACAGGGCAGCGTAGTACAACATATTGATCTCCTTACAAGTTTTGGCTTTCGGCGGAAGCCGCTTTCAGCCCAGTACCGGAGTAATTGCAACAGGTATGCCAGCGGCGGGAACGTCTTTGCAGGGCGAGCGCCTGCCGACCCGAAGGGCCCGCAGGCGCGGAGGTTCGAGGAGATCGCGCGCGGAGCGCGCGATCAGACTTGCGGCGTGAGCGCGGGTATCGCCAAGACCCGATGGCGGGTCTTGCGGCGAATTTCAGTGGAGCACGAAACCGATGGCGTCTCCCCGTAGACGTAACGGCCGCCGGCGAAAGCGACCGGCTGCGTGTTCAGCATGTCGCGGTAAGATTCGCGCGGCTCGGCCCGCTGCGGCTCGGCCCGCTGGTGCTCGGCGGGTGTGGGCGCAGGCGCTGAGGTCGGCGGCTGGCGATCATGGGCCTTCGGAATGCGCCAAGGCAGGCGTCGGAGTTTTCTCATGGTTGTTTGCTTTCAAGTCCTGCCCGCGTTTGGCGAGCGGTTGGTTGGTTGTCTGGCGGTTCGGCGCTTCCCTGTATGCCGCAACGGATTCACTGATCTTCCGCCATGGATCCGGCGGTATTGCTCACCCTCCATGCAACGGCCATTCCCACAAAAAAAGAGAGCTCGTTAGCCGAGCTCAAAAGGGGGACCTTGTGCCCGCCGCGGAAGCCGCAGCTGCACGCTATCCGTTGCCCTTCGGGGCAAATGAAACCAAATTCGGGGTGTCGCGAACCTCGTTCGTAATGAATCCACAGCTTACTAAGCACAAGCAATGCCAGCCAATCGATCGCCGATGCGTCAGGGACTTACGTTGAACGAAACCTAGGGAAAAAGCGCCACGCTTTACAGCGCGCGGTAAGACTTACCCGCCCGAGCGACCTCGTTTACCCGCAAGGTCCACCGCTCTATAATTCACGGCCTTGCCGGCATAGCTCAGTTGGTAGAGCAACCGCCTTGTAAGCGGTAGGTCGTCTGTTCGAGTCAGACTGTCGGCACCAGCCTCGCGAGTCGAGGTCCGGTGCCTCCGGTGATTCTCGTACCGCCCCCTGGTGCCTTATCAGCCGCAAATCTGATTTTCCATTCGATGTTGCGACGTGTGACGACGCGGTTGAAATTGTGGCCGGTGAATTCATTTAAAACGCCAAAAGCGACGCCCTCACAGCGTTCGCAGGAGGAAGTGCAGTGATCGAGGTTGCCAATCTGACCAAAGCGTTCGGCCCCAAGGTCGCGGTGAACGACGTTTCGTTCACCGTCGAGCGCGGGGAAGTGCTCGGGTTTCTGGGTCCGAACGGCGCGGGGAAGTCGACGACCATGCGCATGATTACCGGCTTCATTCCGCCAACCGCGGGCCGGATCGCGGTCGGCGGACATGATGTCGTGGACAATCCCATAGGCGTGAAGCGCCTCATCGGTTATCTCCCGGAGAACGCGCCGGGGTACGCCGACATGACGGTCCACGGCTTCCTCAACTTCGTCGCCGAATTGAGGGGGCTCAGAGGAGATGCGCGGCGGCGTGCCGTGAATCGTGCGATCGAGCTTTGCTTTCTGGAAAGCGTTCTGCACCAGACGATCGACACGCTCTCCAAAGGCTACAAGCACCGCACCTGCCTCGCGCAGTCGCTCGTACACGATCCCGACGTGCTGATCCTGGACGAACCCACCGACGGACTGGACCCGAACCAGAAACACGAAGTGCGCAATCTCATCAAGCGCATGGGCGAAAACAAGGCGATCGTCTTTTCCACGCACATCCTGGAAGAAGTCGAAGCGGCGTGCTCGCGCGTGATCATCATCGACCGCGGCCGTATCGTCGCGAACGGCACGCCGGCGGAGCTCAAGGCGCGCTCGGCAGCCGCAGGGGCGGTGCATCTTCGCGCGAGCGGCATGGCCTCGGGAATTCTGTTCGAGCGCCTGGCTCAGGTACCGGGCGCTGCGCGCGTCGAGATCGTCGGCGAAGCAGATGGCCGGGTCGAAGCGCGCGTGTACCCGGAGAAGTCGGCGAGCGCCACGCTCACGCGCAGTGTCGCCGAGACCGCCGCCCGCGAAGGCTGGCAGCTCGACGAGATCCACACCGAGGAGGGACGGCTCGACGAAGTGTTCCGCACGATCACGCTACCCGATACTGTGAAGGCGGTCGCATGAACGCCTGGTCCAATATCAAAGCGGTGATGAAGCGCGAGCTCGGCGGCTATTTCACCTCCCCGATTGCGTATGTCTTTCTTGTAATTTTCCTGCTGCTTACGGGATTTTTCACTTTTACGGTCGGGAATTTTTTCGAGCGCGGTGAAGCTTCGCTCGTTTCCTTTTTCACGTGGCACCCCTGGTTGTATCTGTTCCTCGTTCCGGCCGTCGGCATGCGGCTGTGGTCTGAGGAACGTCGGCTCGGCACGCTCGAGCTGCTGCTCACGCTGCCGATCACGACGTGGCAGGCGATCGTCGGTAAGTTTCTCGCCTCGTGGGTTTTCCTCGCGCTGGCGCTGGCGCTCACCTTCCCGGTCGTGATCACCGTCAACTGGCTCGGCGATCCCGATAATGGCGTGATCGTCGCGGGCTACGTAGGGAGCCTGCTGCTCGCAGGCGCGTATCTGGCGATCAGCTGCATGACTTCCGCGATGACCCGCAATCAGGTCATCAGCTTCATCCTGTCGGTCATGATCTGCCTGTTCCTGATTCTGGCGGGATACACGCCGGTGACCGACCTGCTCACGCGCTTCGCAAATCCCGTCGTCACGCAGGTCGTCGCGGCTTTCTCGGTGATGACGCACTTCGAAGGCTTTCAGCGCGGAGTGCTCGACACGCGCGACGTTATCTTTTTCGCTTCGGTGATCGGCTTCGCGCTCTTCACCACTGGCGTGATCATCCGTAACCAGCGCGCAGGATAAGGAGTCCCGGAGAAGATGAAACGCAATAGGGAAACGCTGTGGTATTCCGCGGGCGGCGTGATCGCGCTGTGCGTGATTCTGGTCGCGGCGAACTTCATCGTGAGCGCGTTCAACGCGCGGGTCGATCTGACCCAGGGTCACGTGTACACGCTTTCGCCGGGAACGAAGGCCATAGTCTCCAAGCTCGAAGCGCCGGTGAAAATACGGTTCTATTACACGCAGGGCAGCAACGCCGTGCCGGTAGGTCTCAAGACTTTCGCGCAGCGCGTCGAGGATATCCTCGCCGAATATCGCGCGGCCTCCAAAGGCAAAGTGATCGTCGAGCGCTTCAATCCCGAGCCCGATTCGGATGCCGAGGAATCGGCTCAGCTCGATAACGTCGAAGGCCAGATGACCAACACCGGAGAGAAGTTCTATCTCGGTCTCGCGGTGTCGTTCCTCGACCAGAAAGCCGCGATACCGGTGCTCTCGCCGGACCGCGAGCGGCTCCTCGAGTACGACATTACACGCGCCATCGCACAGGTCACCGCGACCAAGAAGGCGGTGGTCGGCGTCATGGCCGGGCTCCCGGTGCTGGGCCGGCCGCTCAATCCGATGTCCAAGCAGCAGCCGACCGAGCCGTGGGTGCTCGGTTCTGAGCTCAAGCGCAACTTCGACGTGCGCAAGGTCGAGCTCGACGCGAAGAAAATCGATGACGACGTGAAAGTGATGCTCGTCATCCATCCCCGCAACATCACCGAGGAAACCGAGTACGCGCTAGATCAGTTCGTGCTGCGCGGGGGCAAATTGATCGCGTTCGTCGATCCGTATGCGTACTTCGATCAACAGCCCGATCTGCAGAACCCGTTCGGCGGCTCGCAGGCCGGACAGTCGACGCTCTACACGCTCTTCAAGGCGTGGGGCGTCGAACCGGTGCTCAATCAGGTGGTCGCTGACCTTACTTTTGCGAGCGGCGCGGGCCCGCGGCTGCTGCCGACGCTGCTTTCGCTCAACCAGGACGCGCTCAACCAGGACGACGTCGTCATGAGCCAGGTGGGCACGCTGCTCGTGCCTTTCGGCAGTGTGTTCAAAGGCAAGCCCGCGGAGGGCCTCAAACAGATCGCGCTGGCGCACACTTCAAAAAATTCGATGCTCGTCGATCTCATCATCGCTACGCTGTCGGGCGAGCCTTCGACGCGCGGCTTCCAGCCCTCAGGCGAGGAGATGCCGCTTGCGATCCGTCTTTCGGGCAAGTTCAAAACCGCGTTTCCGAACGGTAAGCCGCCGCCCATGCTGCCGCGCGGCGAGAAAGCGCCCGAACCGAAGAAGGACGAGACCGCGCCCAAGCACCTGCGTGAAGCCGCTGCCGAGAACCAGGTGGTGCTGGTGGCTGACGTCGACATGCTGAGCGACGGCGCAGCGGTCGAAGTGCAGGAGATGTTCGGTCAGAAATTGATCGTCCCGCGCAACGGCAACCTCTCGTTCGCGCAAGGCCTGGTCGAGCAATTTTCCGGCGATCAGA
The DNA here is from genome assembly GCA_035525455.1 of Burkholderiales bacterium. Taxonomy (GTDB): domain Bacteria; phylum Pseudomonadota; class Gammaproteobacteria; order Burkholderiales; family SG8-41; genus JAQGMV01. The sequence continues at coordinate 14,707 of DATLEF010000129.1, read as the reverse complement.
ATCTCATGAGCCTGCGCAGCCGCGCGTCGTTCACGCGTCCGCTGACTGTCATTCAGCGCATGGAAGCGCAGGCGCAGCAGCAGTATCTCGGCAAGATCAAGGCGCTCGAAGACACGCTCAATCAGTCGCAGGAGAAACTGCAGGAGCTCCAGAAAGGCAAACCCGCGGCCGGCACCAGCTCGATACTGACGCCCGAGCAGCAGGCCGAGATCGACAATTTTCGCAAGAAAGCCGCGGAGACGCGCGTGGCGCTGAAGGACGTGCGCAAGAACCTGCGCGTGGAAAGCGAGCAGCTTCAGTTCTGGACGAAAGTGGCGAACATCGCCATCGTGCCCCTGTTGGTGGCGCTGCTCGGTTTGGGGCTTGCGGTGGCGAAGCGCCGCCGCGCCGCCGCCGCTGCACGGCCGGCGTGATACCGCGCATGAAAAGGGAGAGCGCGGTATGAACCGCAAGCAATTTCTGATACTCATCGTCGCGCTCGTCGTACTCGGCGGCGCCGGCTTCGCCTTGTTCTGGCAGGACATCACGGCATACCGCGCGAGCGGCGCGAAGATCGGCGCGAGACTGCTGCCGGGTCTCAAGGTCGCCGATGTGGCGCAGGTCGAAGTACGCGACGCGAAAACGCGCGCAACACTCGTGCGCAAGGAAAACCAGTGGGTAGTGCAGGAGCGCGCCGGTTATGCGGCCGACTTCAAGGCGATCAGCGATCTCATCATCAAGCTGATCGACGCGAAAATTGTGCAGGCCGAAACGATCGGCGAATCGCTGCTGCCGCGTGTCGAGCTCGTCGAGCCGGGCAAAGGCGAAGGCGCCGGCACTCGCGTCGAGTTCAAGGATGCGTCGGGCAAGCCGCTCGCAACGCTCGTGCTCGGCAAGAAGATCCTCAAGAAGGACCCGGGCAATCCATTGCCGAGCGCGCAAGACGGCGTGCCTGCGGGGCGCTACGTGCGCGTGCTGGACGGCAAGGACCGCGTCGTGGTGGTGAACGATCCGCTGGCGAGCATCGAGGCAGATCCCGGCCGCTGGCTCGATAAAAGCTTTTTCAAAGCCGAGCGCATCAAGACGCTGGCCGTCGAAGGCGAAGGTGCGTGGAAAATCACGCGCGACGTCGAATGGGGTCAGTGGAAATTTGCGGGCGGCGCAGGAGAGCTCGATGCGAGCGCCGCCGTCGGGGCCGTGAACGCGCTTGCGAATCTCGGTTTCACCGATATTGCGGTGGATGCGAAGCTCGAAGATGAAGCCAAGTCGACCGTCGTGACTGCCGAGACTTTCGACAACATCGTTTACAAACTAAACCTGGTGAAGCGCAAGAGCGGCGAGGACTATTTCGCCAAGGTGAGCGTTACGGGCGAGCCACCGCGCGAGCGGCCTGCCGAAAAAGGCGAGAAAGCGGAAGAGACCGAACGGCGCAACAAGGATTTTGCGGAGGCGCGTAAACGCCTGGAAGCGCGCATCGCGCGCGAGAAGGCGCTCGCCGGATCGACGTACGTCGTCGAGGCGAAGCAGGTCGCGCCGCTCATCAAAACGCGCGATCAGATGGTGGCCCCGAAGAAAGAGCCGGATCCCGCAGCTGCGAAACCCGCACGCGGCGGCGCTAAACCTAAACCTGCGCCGGCTGCAGCGAAACGTAAGTAACGTTCGCGGCGCGATTCAAGAGGCTGAATCCGATGAGATGGCACCGTTTTCCCAAGTCTCCTGTCTTTCCGGCAGGGCAGCAGTGGCCAATCGAGAAGCGGAAGGGCGCATACGAGTCGGACGTGACGGCGCTCGTTCGCGCGATGCTCGAGGACGAAACCATACGCGAGGACCAGCGCGCAGCCTGGGAGCGCTGGCGGAACGAGTCGGGATCGAAGAACACGCCGTAACCTGCAGCGACAGGGGTGCCTGTCTCGCTCGCATCTCTCCAGCGGCTGAGGGCACGGCGCGTCGTTTTCAAAATGTTCGCGGCGAATTCGAGGAGGCCATCATGAACATCACCGGATTATTTACGGCGTTCGTTCTCGTCCTCGCTGCGTCATCTGGCGCGTGGGCGCAAGCCTTTCCGACCAAGCCGATACGCTTCGTCGTGCCGTTCGCACCCGGCGGCAGCACCGACACCCTTGCCCGCGCACTGGGTCAAAAAATATCGGAGTTCCTCGGGCACCAGGTGGTCATCGACAATCGCACCGGCGCCAACGGCAACATCGGCATGGAGATCGTTGCCAAGGCGCCACAGGACGGCCATACGATCGTCCTGGGGTATATCGCCAATGTCGCGATCGGGCCCAGCCTTTACGAGAAGCTGCCGTTCGACCCGGTCCACGACTACGAACCGATCACGCTGCTCGCGACTTCGCCGAACGTACTCGTCGCACATCCGACAGTTACGGCCCAGAATCTCAAAGAGCTGATCGCGCTGGCGAAAGCGAAGCCCGGCCAGCTCAATTACGCTTCTGCCAGCGTCGCGAGCGTCGGACATCTGACGGGCGAGCTGTTGAATCAACTGGCGGGCATCAAGATGGTTCACGTCGCCTATAAGGGCAGCGGGCAGGCGGTGACCGATCTGCTGGGCGGTCACATCCAGCTCATGTTCAGCGGCTTCTCGTCCGTCATGCCTCACATCAAGTCGGGGAAGCTGCGCCCGATCGTGCAAACCGGTGAGAAGCGCTCGCCCGCACTGCCGGAAGTCGCGACGATCGCCGAGTCCGGTTTTCCGAAGTTCGAAGCGACGGCCTGGTACGGCGTGCACGCGCCGGCGAAAACGCCGAAGCCGATCGTCACGCGGCTCAACACCGAGTTCGTGAAAGCGCTGAAACTGCCGGACGTGCGTGAGCGGCTGGGCGCGCTCGGGTTCGAGCTCGTGGGCAGCACGCCCGAGTATTACGGCGCGTACATCAAGACCGAAATCAAGAAGTGGGCGAAGGTGGTGAAGGCGTCGGGAGCGCGCCCGGAGTGAATCTCACTCCGCGCGCACTCCTGGCGCCGATGAACGCCTTGGAGGGACACTACGTTTCCCTCCAAGACCTCCTTTCCTTTCGGCTCGCCGTGTTCGCTCCGCGGCATTAGGCGAGTTTCAAAGCTTTGCGATTCCGAGCTTCGCGTAAACCGGGAGTATGTGTGCTCGTATACGGGCGCGGTTGCGCGCGAGGAAAAGCGCGGCGAGCGCGCAGCACACGCCGCCTGCGGTGAGCGTCACCGCAACCCCTACGCGGTCGGCGAGGGCGCCTGCCGCCATCGCGCCAAAAGGTGACATCCCCAGAAATGCCGCCGTGTAGAGGCTCATCACGCGGCCGCGTTTGTCGTCCTCGACGATCGTTTGCAGGATCATGTTCACGGACACCGAGGTCACGAGAATTCCGAAGCCGATCACCGCGAGCAGCGGCACGGCCATATAGAGGCCTCCGGCCCATGACAGTGCCGCGAGTGCGGCGCCGGCGCCAAAGGCTGCGTACGACACGATACGCACGAGCCCGCGCACGTTAGGGCGCGATGCGAGAAAAAGTGTGCCGCTCACCGCGCCCAGGCCGGCGGCACCCACGAGAAAACCCATGGCTTCCGCGCCTCCGCCGTATACCTCGCGTACGAGCGCCGGCATGAGCGTCATGTAGGGCGTCGCCAGCATGCTGACGACGACGAGCACCGTGAGCAGCAGGCGTATCGGGAACGAACGCCATGCGTACACGAATCCTTCTTTCAAGCCTTTGAGCACCGGCACATGCGTTGCCGGACGCGGGGTCGCGCGCACACGGATCATCATGAAGCTCGCGAGAACCGCGATGTACGTAAACGCATTCACGACGAAGCATGCGCCTTCGCCGCGGGTTGCGATCACGACACCGGCGATGGCCGGCCCGATGAGCCGTCCGGCATTCGCGATGAGTGACGTGACGGCGACCGCGTTCGGCAAGTCTTCCTTGCCGCCCACGAGCTCGAGCAGATAAGCGTGCCGAATCGGCAGCTCGATCGCGACGAGCATGCCCATGAAAAGCGATAACGCGATGATGTGCCACGGTGCGATCACGCCAGTAACCGCCAGTGCCGCCAGCGCGACTGCCTGCACCATTTCGAGCACCTGGGTCGCGAACATCGTGCGGTGCAGGTTGGTTCGGTCGGACCACAGCCCGGCGAGCGGGGCGAGCAGCAGAATAGGCACGCTGCTCGCGAAAGCCAGCACGCCCAGCAGCGTCGCCGATCCCGTAAGTCTATAGAGCAGCCAGCTTTGCGCGATCGACTGCATCCAGTAACCGATGAGCGCAAAGCCCTGCCCGCTCGCGAACAGCGCGAAATTGCGGTGCCTCAACGCGCGGAAAATGTTCGGGCGCACGAGTCCGGATTGCGAGAAAAGCGGCAATTCTATCCCGCCCGCCGCCGTCGTCCCGTTACAATCGAGGATCGCAATGACGAACGATCTTCCCGCCGCCGGACCGCGTCCGATCCGGCTTCCCGAGCTTTTCTCTCTCGTGCTTTTGTGGAACAGCGGCTACAAAGGCGCGCGCGTTCTCAACACGCTCTACGCTCTGCACCTCGGCGCACAGCCGCTCGAGATCGGGCTGCTGCTCGCAACATATGGACTGTTCGCGCTCGTGCTCGGCATTTATGCAGGCCGCGTCGTCGATCGCTACGGCGTGCGCTTGCCGGTTATCGGTGGCGTCGCGCTGACCATAGTGGGCATCATCGTGCCGTATGTCTGGCCTTCGATGGCCGCGATATTCGCATCGGCGGCAATCACCGGAGTGGGTTTTATCTGCGTGCAGGTCGGCGTCCAGACGCTGACGGCGTCGCTCGCAAGCGGAGGCGCACGCACGCGGAATATCAACCTCTATTCGCTGGTGGTCTCGACAGCCGATTTCGTCGGGCCCGTCGTCGCGGGTTTCGCAATCGATCATGCCGGATACGTGCAGGCGTATCTCGTACTCGCGATCCTGAGCTCGACGGCGCTGCCCATACTTGCCAAAGTTGCAAAGCGCTTCCCGGCGGGTGTGGCCGATTCCACAGCCAAAGCAGGCCGGAACACGATGGATCTCGTGCGCGTGGCGGATCTCCGCCGTATCCTGATTTCGAGCGCTGTAGTCATGACGGGAAACGACCTCTTCCAGCTGTACATGCCCCTGTACGGCCATGCGATCGGGCTTTCGGCGTCCGCGATCGGCCTCGTGCTCGGCGCGTTCGCAGTCGCGGGATTCGTCACGCGCGCGATCATGCCGCTCGTCGTGCGCCGCTTCGGCGAGGAGCAGACGCTCAGCTGGTCGATCGCGTGTACCGCCGTGACGTTTCTGCTGATCCCGCTCGTGCACAGCGCGTTCGCGCTCGGCGCCATCAGTTTTGCCCTCGGCGTCGGGATGGCGGTGGGACAGCCGCTATCGGTCGTCCTTGCCTATAACTATTCGCCTCCGGGGCGCGGCGGCGAGAGCATCGGCTTGCGCGTAGCGATCAACAACTCGATGCACATCGTCGTGCCGACGGTATTCGGCGGCCTGGGTTCTATCATCGGCATCGGCTCCGTGTTCTGGTTCAGTTCCGCGCTGCTCGGGCTGGGCGCTTACGTCGCGCGCAAGAGGAAATCGCAGGCATGACCCCGATCCACGTCATGCTGGGCGTCGTGTTGCTCAACATGACCGCATTCCGCGGCAGCAAAGTGGTGGTGACGCTTTTTGCGATCGAGCTTGGCGCTCCGCAGTTCTACATCGGCATGCTGATCGCGATGTACTCTGTTTTCCCGATGCTGCTTGGGCTCTATGCGGGCAAGCTCACCGACCGGCTCGGCGTGCGGCTCCCGATGGTCGGCGGCACGCTCGGCGTAGGACTCGCGCTGCTGGTGCCGTTCATGCTCCCCAGCCGTCCCGCGCTTTACGTCTCAGCGACGCTGATCGGCGCCTCGTGGGTGTTCTATAACGTGTGCGCGCAAAACCTGATCGGACTGCTGAGCGACCCTGAAGCGCGCGCGCGGAATTTCAGCAATTACGGGCTGGTGATGGCTGGAGGCAGCTTTTTCGGACCGCTCCTCGCGGGATTTTCGATTGATCACTTCGGCCATGCTCAGACATATCTCCACCTTGCGGCCGTGACATTCACTGCCGCGATCGTGCTCGCAACGTCACGCGCGATACGGTCGGTGAAAACCCAAGGCGCGGGCGAGGAGGAGAACGCGACCTATTCTGCGAACCTGCTCAGGAACGTGCCGCTGCGGCGCACGCTCATCACCAGCGCGATCGTGCTGACGGGGACCGATCTATTTCAGTTTTACATGCCCATCTACGGTCACAACGCCGGGCTTTCCGCATCCGCGATCGGCATGGTCCTGGGTACGTTTGCCGTTGCGGCGTTCGTCGTGCGTCTCGTCATGCCCGCACTGGTGAAGCGCCACAGTGCGGATACGGTGCTGCTGTGGTCGCTGTACGTGGGCGCCGTCGCATACCTGCTGTTTCCGATGTTCGACACGGCTGTTGCCCTTGCGGCGGTTGCTTTCATGCTCGGTATCGGAATGGGGTGCAGTCAACCGGTGAGTCTCATGCTGATATACGATCGCGCGCCGGCGGGCCGCTCGGGCGAGGCGCTGGGCATGCGCCTCACCGTGAACAACTTCATGCATATCGCGGTGCCGATGCTATTCGGCTCGCTGGGTTCGGTGCTCGGAGTCGCCCCTGTGTTCTGGGCGAACGCCGGCATCCTGGCGGCCGGCGGCATCGTCAGCGCGCGCGCCCGCGATGCGATGCCCGCGAAGCCTCCAGGCGGGCCCCTATAATGAACATCTTTGTGAAGGGGAGAACATGCTCGCGCGCATGAAGCCGACGGCAATGATCGCGAATACGAGCCGCGGACCCATCATCGCGGAGGGCGCGCTGGAGCAGGCGCTCAAAAACGGCCGCCCCGGTCATGAGGGGTAGGGGGAGGGGCTAGTAATTGAAATGCAGAGCGCGGACGTGAACGCCCCGCGCTCAGTGCAGGTGCTTGTTTCGCGGGTGGAGCGGAATGACCGTAGACGTCGTCGCATGCTCTTCACCCGCCTGCGGCCGCGTCGCACCGGTGGCATCGAAGAGCTGATTGATGAGTCCCGCCACCTGCTCGACTTCCGGCTTTCCGAGGTGCCGCGACAGCAGGCCGCTCACGTCCTCCACGACGCACTGGCGGCGAAACTCGTGGATCGCTTCGGGTGTCGGGCCGACGAACATCTGATAGAACTCGTCCTCGCCCCCTTCGGGGTAATACGTGACTTCGACTTCGGACGCGTATTCGGTGAGCGGCCCGAGATTGAGAAACGCCTCCGTGAGACGCGCCTGAAAGCTGCGCCCGACCTCACCGGTCCAGCAGACGTTCACCACGCGTTCCTTCGGATCGAAGCTGATTCCGGGCTCTTCGCGCTCGAGGCTGTGGGCATCGGCGATCGTGTCGACGTCCATGTAATCCAGCCACGGCCGCATTGCCTGATCGACCTGCGAAGGCCGCACACCTTTGCATAGAAATACGCTGCCATGCACGTGCACTTCGGTTCGCATATCGGAGCTCCACTGTGACGATGCCGGAGAGTGTGACTTACGTTCCGGCGGGGACTGTAAGGATAACACAACGCCCGGCGGAGGCCCGTCACGCTGCGCCTGACGGGCTCTCGACGCGCCGCACGAGCTTGATCGTTCTGGCGCTGGGATCGACGCGCACGATGTCTCCCGTTGCGATGCACGTGCGCGGATCGCGCGACCAGCCTTCGGTGATCGTGATGTCTGCGAACACCGCGCCCTGCACCATCACCGGGTTCGTCACGCCGAAAATCAGCGCTTTCGGAGCGATGCCTTTCGCCTTGATGTCATAGAACGCCCAGCCCGCCGCGATCCCGCCTTTAGCAGTAGGAAAGAAAAGTATCTTGTCGCGGATGTTGACGCCTTCGAGCTCGTGGCCGGGCTTGGTGATGACGCCGCTCCAGCGGTCGAGGTCGTAGCGGGGGCTGAATCCTTCGCTTGAGACAACGGCTACACCTTCCACCACCGGCCCGAACGCGCGCTCGACGTTTATCGTGACCGGTTCGCTCACCGGAAGACACCGCTGCATGCAATGTCCACGCACTCGTCCGTGCGGCGCAGTATCGTGTTGAATTTGTGCGCGGTGATCGTGTTCACGATCTTGGCCGAGTTCGAAATCATGTTGGTCCAGCCGTTACGCGCGCGCATCCGACTGAGGTTCTGAAGTATGTAGACGCACACGCCCTCGAGCAGCGTGACACCTGCCTCTTCGAGCCGGGCGACGTAACCCAGCTTGCGCGCCGCCGACAGCACGCCGTTATTCGTCGTGGCAAACACGGTCGTCCCCGGGTGAACGCGGCGGCCGCTGAAAAGCTCGGCAAGCCGTTTCATTTCGAGCAGCGAAAGCTGCGGGCCGGAAAAAACCACGAAATTGCAGCTGCCGTCGACATTGCGGTACGCGGTGAAGACGCGCTCGATGTCGGCTTGCGTGATGCGCATGACTTCTTTCGGCTTGTTTCCGCCGAACGCCGCATCGAGTGTCTGCGCTTCTGGCGTCACGCCGACCATGTGATACATCGCCATCGACCCGTAGCTCGCAAGCGACGCGCCGAGGTGCTTGAGCTCGTCGGCCGTCGGCGCGCGCGCGATGCCGGTGAAGACCGGGACTTCGAAATAGCTCTGGTGGCTTTCACCGACAATTTTCGCCAGTGCGCCCCATTCGGCGAAATCGTCGAGGTCGGCATCGACTTCGACGAGGAAAGTACCTTTGCGATGTGCGTCCAGATGAAACCCGTATTCGGGAACGCGACGCGTCATCGCGGCCGCCATTGCCGCGGGTCCGGACTCGAAGTTGCTGCGTGCGCCGCACACCGAGTTGGCCCAGATGACCGTGCCGGTGTCGCCCCATGCGACGTGCTCTCCAAAATGCGGCTGGTAAATCGTCTGATAATTGATGCACGTGTCGCTCGTGATCACGTTCATGCCGCGCAGGTACTCGATCAGGCGCAGTTCCTTTTCGGCTTCGCCGCGGTCCTGGCCCAGGCGATCGACGTGCGCGAAGTCGAAGCAGCGGGCATTCGTCGTGGTCGACACCTCGCAGTGCGCGCCCGCCTGCGCGAGCCGGCGCAGATGCGCAAGACCGCTATCGCCCATGACTTCGATGTCGCCCATCATGTGCACGTTGCCGACGGGAACGAAGCGCTTGGCACCGTAGAACTTCGCGACTTCAAGTTGCAGGGCGAGCGCTTCGCGTACCGTCTCCCCATGCTCGCCGCGGAGCATCGCCTGTTCTTCAGAGGTCAGCTGCACGTGATACCCCTCGACGTTTGCTGAGGCAATGGCCCGTCAGCTGGAGACATTGCGTTCGGTGGTTTTGCGGCCGCTGTATGCCGCATCGAGCCGCAGCAGGCCGAGCTCGGTGAGCGTTGCGGCCATCTGCTCGCGCTCGTCGTCGAGAAAGCGCCGCAATGCAGTGCCCGTGATATAGGAGGGCGTCCAGCTTTGCGAGGAAAGCGCGTCGTGCCACGCGTCTGTGGCGATGATCACCTCGAGCAGGCGCTCCCAGAATGCAATGTGAGATTCGCCGATGCCGGACGCCCCGGCGAGACCGCGCCAGGCGCCGACGATACAGTCCACCGATTGCTCGATCCACGTCGGCACGTCCGCGAAACCCCCGCCGAGGCGCCCGGGTGCGGACACGGCGATGACCCTGACCTGTCGTGCGGCGAGCGCAGACGCCACACTCGCCGCCGTGACGGCGCCCACCTCCGATTTTCCGGCGACGACATCGGCGATCGCATCGAGCGCCGAGTCGAAGACACGAACGAGCGGCATTCTCGGCTCGCCACCTGCGTGCTGTACCACTCGGGCGAATGCGATGTGGTTCGGATTGCCGAGCGCAGTCGAGAGCGCAACCGTTACAGACGAGGCGCTGGCGCGCAGCCGCTCGAGCAGGTCGGCAGGCGTCTTCACCCAGGAATCGGCGCGTACGACGAAAGCGATGTACTCGGTATACAGAATCGCAATGGGCGTGTACGCGGTGTAGTCGAAGCTTGCGATACCGACGAGCCGATCGGTCGTCAGATTCGGATGGCTGATCGAAACGATATGCGGATCGCCCGCATGCGTGTCCATGTAAGTCCACGCCTTGCGAGCGCCATCGCCGGGCACGTTCTTGACGGTGACGGGTACCTCAAGCAGACGCTCGGCAGCTATCGTCGCGACGAGCGTGCGCGCAGTGCGATCGAGCCCGCCGCCCGGCGGCGTGCCGGCAACGATCTCGATCGCGTGCTCCGGATGCCAGGCGGTTTGCATGAGACCGGCAGAAGGCTGAACTTGGGCAGTTACTCTCGAATGCCGAGCGAGACCGCGAGCCTTTCGTAAAGCTCGTACTGCTCGCGCATGAATTTTTCGGTGTCCGCGGGCGAGCGGATCGCCGGAATGCTGCTGAGTTTTGCGTTGCCGCCGAGCCAGTCGGGATCGTTTGCGAGCTTGGCAAGCACCTCGAGCCATTTCGTGACTGCTTCCTTTGCCATTCGCGGCGGACCGAGCAGCGCGCTCCAGCCCGTGATGCGTTCCATCGCCGGCCAGCCCAGATCGCGCGACGTCGGCACGTCCGGAATGTCACCCAGCCGCTGCGGCGTCGTCACCATCAGCGGGCGAAACGTGCCCGCCTTGACGTGCGGGAGCATGGTCGGGAGGTTGTTGCACGCGAAGTGGACCTGGCCGCCCAGCAGCGCGGTCGTCACTTCGCCGCCGCTTTTGTAGTGTATGCCGACGGCGTGGTCCTTCGTGAGCCCTGCGAGCGTGAAGAGATATTGCGGCCCGAAATTCTGGATCGTGCCGATACCGGACGTGGAGAAATTGAGCTTGCCGGGATTCGCTTTCATGAATGCGACCAGCTCCTGCATCGACTTCATGGCCGAATCGCTCTTCACGACGCACACGTACGGGTTCAGCTCCAGCAGCGAAAGTATCGTAAAGTCGTTCCACTTGTACGGCGTCTTGGTGTCGATTGCCGGCAGGATCGCGTGCGAGGCGATGCGCGCAACGAGCAGCGTGTAACCGTCCGGTGTCGCATTCCTGACCGCCATCGACCCGATCGCGCCCGATGCGCCGACGCGGTTCACCACTACGAGCGGCCTTCCGTTCAGATATTTCTGCGCTGCCTGCCCGAGATTGCGCGCCGAAAGGTCGCTGTCGCCCCCGGCCGCGAATGCGGCGACGAGCGCAATCGGTCTGACCGGGTACTGCGCCCCCGCACCATGCACAGCGAGCAAAGCAGCGAGAGCGGCAAGGCAACGGACCCACTTCACGGGCACTCCTTTGATCGCAACGGCAGTGGTGTCGGGGCGAAATGCAGCCGAGTCAAAGCGGTTTTTGCGCTCGAGGCGCGTCAGCGCCACGCAAAATGAACAAAATGTCTTCGCGCCCGCTTTTTTGCGCCATCGACATCGGCGTTGCGCCTGAAACGTGCTTGGCCAACACCGATGCGCCCGCCGCGAGCAGGATCTGCACGACATCCGGATGCCCGTTCGCCACGGCTTTATGCAACGGCGTCCAGCCTTCGTTGCTCGCGAGGTTGGCGTCGGCGCCGGCCGCGACGAGCATTCGGACAGCAGGCGCGTGTCCTCCTGCTGCCGCCTGCAGCAGCGGCGTCAAGCCCGATTGGCTCTTTGCGTTACAGTCGACGCGGGGTGCGAGTAATTCGACCACCGGCAGAGACCCATTCAGAGCGGCCCAGTGCAGGGCGACATAGCCGCTGCCATCGCGCGCCTGCGGATCCGCGCCGGCATCGATTAGCAGTTTTGCGGCTGCTTCATTACCCTGGAAAGACGCTGCCATGAGCGGCGTCCAGCCGCGCTCATCGCGCGTGTCGGCCGCCATTCCCGCTTTGAGAAACAGCAGCAGATGCGATGTGTCGGTACTTTCAGCGGCGCGGAGCATGTCCGATGCGAGGTCTTTCGCGCCGAGTCGGTCGACCGTCTGTTCCGCTCTCGGGTTTTCTTCCCCCCACACGTCACCGCGCTCGACTGGTTTCTCGCGCTGCTCATCGTAAGCGACGCTCAGCCGGAAGATTTCGCGCGCGACTCCCGGAGGGAATCCTTGCCGGCCGCCGCGCTTGTCGACGAGAAGATCTTCGAACAGCGTACGCGCGTGCTCGGGCGAGGGCCACGCTTCGACGATCCTCTGGACGACGTGAGGAAAACGGGCCTCGAGCTCGTTGGGATAGAGATCCGGCGCGCCACTGAGATACGCCTTCAGTTTCTCGTTCAAGATGCCCTCTGTCAGCTACTTCCGACAGAGTAGCGCAAAAAGCCGCGCTAGGCTTTGCCTGGCGTCACGGACGCAAGGGTTCGACCCGTGTCAGGCATGAAGAAAACGAGCAAATTCGCACAGATGATCGTACCGGCGAGGAAATAGAAACCCATGTAGACGCTGGTCGCGTCGGCAATGGCGCCGAACAGCAGGGGCGACACGCTGGCCCCGAGCGAGGTGACGCCGAACTGTATGCCGACTGCGGAGCCGGCGAGGTTCTTGGGCGTCGATTCGATTGCCCACGCGTGCAGCACGGCGCGCATTGCGTAGAGGAAAAACCCGACCAGCGCCACGAACACGACGAAGAGCACACTCTTGCCCGCGAGGACCATGCCGATCAGCATGACGCCCGTCAACAGCATGCTCGACATGACGATCCGGCGCCTGCCCATCCTGTCCGAAAGATGTCCGCCGATCGGTCCGGCAATGAAGCCCGCGACCTGCAGCAGCGCCATCGAAATGCCGACGACGAAAGGCGAATAACCGAGCTCATAGGCAAGATAAACCGGCAGGAACGTGAGGAGCCCCGCCTGCGTCATCGTGCGGAATGCGGCGCTCACCGACACGAGCATGAGCGCCTTGTTGCGCAGCAGTGTGCCGTAGTCGCGCAGGTAATCCCTGACCGAGCGCGCATCGCCGCTCGCGTTGATGCCGTCGGCGCCGGCGCTTCTGGTCGCGAACGCACCCAGCATGAGCAGGATCAGAAGCGCCATCGTGATGCCCGGCACGACGTTGATCACGACGACCGTGCGCCAGCTGAACCACGCGAGCAGCGCGCCGACGACGATCGGCGCGATCGCCTCGCCCATATTGCCGCCCATGCCGTGGAACGCGAGGACGAGGCCTTTACGCTCCGGATAGCGGTAGGCGAGCGTGGGCAGCGCGGCGGGATGCCAGATGTTGTTGCCGATGCCGACCAGCGTCACGCACACGAGCAGCATCCAGAAATCGTGCGTGATGCTCATGAACGCATACGGCACGCCGACCCAGAAGAGCGACGCCGCCATGAGGTAACCTTTCTGGCCGACCGTATCGACGATCATGCCGCCCGGCAGATTCGAGACCGCGCCTGCGAAATGCTGGATCGTCATGATGAGGCCGATCTCGGTGTACGAGAGGCCCAGCTCCTTGCCGATCAAGGGCAGCAGCAGGTAGAAGGTGGCGGTGTACCAGTGCGTCAGGCCGTGGCCGGCGGAGATCAGCCACACTTCCTTGAAGCTTTGCGGACTGGAAGCGACTGCGGATGCTGTGTTCATGATACGGAATGCATGCGTTACGCTGGAGAACAATCATATCAGTTGAGCGCTCCGCATCGCTCCGCATATGATTCGGGTCTCTGATTCCGACCTCGCGTGGCTTGCCCCCCTGTTCCAGCGGCGGTCATGTCTTCACCGATCACACCATTCACGATTCAAGATTCATGCGCACCGATCTCGAACGATTCTTCAGTCCGAACTCTATCGCGATCGTCGGCGCGTCTCAGGATTTCGCAACGATCAGCGGTCAGCCGCTGAAGCATCTCACTTCGCACGGCTATAAAGGCAAGCTCTACCCGGTCAATCCGCGCTATACCGAAGTCGGGGGGCTCACGTGTTATCCCTCGCTCGCCGAAGTGCCCGAGACTCCCGACCTCGTGCTGATACTGGTCAACGCTGCCCGCGTCGTCGACATCCTGCGGCAGTGCGGCGCCAAAGGCGTGCCGTACGTGATCATTTTCAGTTCCGGATTTTCGGAAGTAGGCGGCGGCGGCATCGATCTGCAGCGCGAGCTCGTGCGCATCGCCAACGAGCACGACATCGGCATCGTCGGGCCGAACTGCCAGGGCATGATCAACATCGCCGACCGCGTCTTCGCGGGCTTCGGCTCGGTCTTCAGCTTCGATTTCGAGCCGGGGCCGGTGAGCATGGTGTCGCAGTCCGGCGGGTTCGGGTTTTCGGTGATGAATCTCTCGTCCGACGGCGGGCTCGCGTTCAGACAAATGGTGACCACCGGCAACGAGATCGGGGTCTCGACGCTCGATTTCCTGGACTACTTCATACGGGACACGAAAACGGAAGTCATCGCGGCCTACGTCGAAGGCCTGAAAGACGCGCGCCGCCTGATTGAGGTCGGCGAGAAGGCGCTGCTCGCAGGCAAGCCTATCCTCATGTGGAAAGTCGGCAACACCGCTGAGGGGCAGCGCGCCGCGGCGTCGCACACGGCGAATCTCGGCGGCGCGATGGCGCTCTATCGCGCGGCGTTCAGGCAGAAAGGCATCATCCAGGTCGACGACATCCAGGACGTCGTCGACTTCGGCCGCGCTTTCCAGTCCCGGAGGCTTCCCAAAGGCAACCGCCTCGCGATCATCACGATCTCGGGCGGCGCCGGGATCCTGATGACCGACGAGATCGTCGCGGGGGGCATGCAGCTCGCGGAGCTGAGCCCCCAGACACTGGACAAGCTCCGCAGCTTCGTTCCGT
>DATLEF010000122.1:0-10483 GCA_035525455.1 Burkholderiales bacterium | reverse complement strand
TTTTCGCGCAGAAACTTTCCGAAAGCCTCGGCCGCTCGTTCGTCGTGGAGAATCGCACCGGCGGCGGCAGCGTGCTCGCGTACCGCACGGTCGCGCAGGCCCCGCCCGACGGCTACACGCTGCTCGCAGTGACCGGCGGCTTCACGATTGCGCCGTCCGTAAGCGCGAACCTGGGTTTCGATCTGCAGAAGGACCTCGCGCCGATCTCACTCGCCGCGCAGGCGCCATTCCTTTTGCTCGTGCACCCCTCGCTACCGGTAAAAGGCGTGAAGGACATGATCGCGCTCGCGCGTGCTCGTCCGGGCGCGCTCACGTACGCCTCCTCGGGCCACGGGTCTTCGACGCATCTCGCGTACGCCCTCTTCACGACGCTCGCCCGTATCCAGCTCACGCACGTGCCGTACAAAGGCACGGGGCCGGCGCTTATCGACGTCATTTCGGGACAGGTCCACTCACTCGTCGGTAACGTGCTCTCGAGCCTGCAACACGCGAAAGCCGGGAGGCTGCGCGCGCTGGGCGTTACCAGCGCGAGCCGCTCACCCGTGCTGCCGGATATTCCGACGATCGCCGAAGCCGGGGTGACCGGCTACGAAACGACGACCTGGCATGGTTGGCTCGCGCCGGGCGGCACGCCTGCCCCGATCGTCAATCGGCTGAGCGCCGAGCTTGCGAAAGCCGGGAAGTCCGCCGAAGTCATTGCGCGCCTGACGCCGGACGGCGGTCAGCCGGTCGGCAGCACGCCCGAGCAGTTCCGGCAGTTCATCGCGACCGACATCGCGCGCTGGCGCAAAGTCGTGAACGACGCGGGCATCAAACTGGAGTAACGATGAAATCGACTGAAAAAACCGCACGCCTTCGTGAGCTGATCCACCGCAAAGACAAAGTCCTCGCGGTACTGCATCCGCCAACCGCTGCGCATGCGCGAATCATGGAAAAAGCGGGATGCGAAGCGGGCTTCGTGGGCACCGGCGGTGTCGTCGGCACCTATACCGGGATGGCCGACGTCGGCACGATCACGATGACCGAATGCGTGCAAGTCGCCGGCTGGATCGCGCAGGCCGTGGATTTTCCGGTGATGATGGACGGCGATACCGGCCACGGCGGCGTGATGGCGGTGCGCCGCATGATCCGTGACTGTATCCACGCGGGCATCGCCGGCATCCGTATCGATGACCAGCCGATCGAAGGCAAGCGCAAGACACAGGACGCCGGGATGGAAGTCGTCCCTATCGAGCAGGCGATTGCACGTTATCGCGCTGCAGTCGATATGAAAAACGAGCTCGACCCGAACTTCGTGGTGATGGCGCAGTGTTATGCGCGAGATGCTGCGAACGGTGGCCTCGAAGACGCGATTGCGCGTCTGAAAGCGTATCGGGAAGCGGCCGGCGTCGACTGGGTGCAGCTGGAATCGCCGCATTCGGTCGATGAAATCAGGCGCGCGCGCGCCGCGGTCGAAGGGCCGTTTTCGTTCATGAAAGGGAAGCTTCCGCGCTATCTCGGGCTCGACGAGCACCTTGCGCTGGGGGTGAATATCGCCTGGTATCCCGGATTCACCCATCACGTCACCTGGGCCGCGCTCTGGGATTTCATGCAGGATTTCCAGAGCCGCGGCCTCGCTGCGTGGGAAGATTTCGTGGAAAGTCGCAAGGACCGCCCGTATCCGCAGCCCGTTGTCGGGCCCGAAGGGGAGGGTGCGGACAAGCAGCGGGCGCTCGAAGAGCGCTATTTTTCAGGCGAACAGCTCAAAAAGTATGGCGAGAAGCCCTCTAAATAGACTGCTTACGATTTGTAACAATTTTTTTGGGAACGCAGAGGGTCGACTCGGCTACTATCCAGCGGTATAGCCCTTAACTTAAGCAAGGTTCCACATGAACAGATCCAAATTCGCGCTATTGGCGCTTGTCGCCCTGTGCGCCGTCACCGCCGCGGACATCGCTTCCGCCCGCGGCTACTATCGTCATCGCCCGCACCTCGGCCTTTTTATCGGCGCACCACTGCTGTTTGCGCCGTTTTACGCGTTTCCGCGTTATTACTACCCGCCGGCGTACTACCCGCCGGCGTACTATCCGCCCGGGGTCGGAACCTACCCCGCTTCGCCTCCGGTCTACATCGAGCAGTCGCAGGGCGCGGCTCCCCAGGCGCCGACACAAGGCTCGGGCGCATCGTGGTACTACTGCGCCGACTCGCGGACCTACTACCCGTACGTGCAGCAATGCGCATCGCCGTGGCAGCAAGTCGCCCCGCAATCCGCTCCACCGTCGTGAGATCGCAATGAAACTTTTACGTTTGAGCGTTATGGTTAGCGCAGTCGCATTCGCGGGCTGTGCTGCCGTTCCTTCCGGACCGAGCACGATGGCGTTGCCCGGTACGGGCAAGCCGTTCGATCAATTCAGATTCGACGACGGTGCGTGCCGCGAGTATGCGTCCGATTCGGTCGGCGGTCAGACTGCCGCGGCGGCGCAGCAGGATTCCGCAGTGCGCAGCGTGTTTGCCGGTGCCGCGATCGGCGCGCTGATCGGCGGTGCGGTCGGCGGCGGCCATGGTGCAGCGGTCGGTGCCGGAGTAGGCGGCGCCACAGGCGGTATCGCAGGCGTGAGCGCTTCCAACGTGTCGGGCTATGAGGCTCAGCGCCGCTTCGATCACGCTTATCAGCAGTGCATGTACGGCAAAGGCCATCGCGTCGCAGTCGATGGGCGCTTCGCGCCTTCGGCACGTCCTGCGTATTACCCACCACCCGCGCCGGCACGCTACAGCTACGGTCCGCCGCCGCAGCCCCGCGGCTATTACCCGCCACCTCCGCCACAGTCAGGTGGCTATTACCCACCGCCTCCGCCGCCCGGCGGTGGATACTATCCGCCCCAATAGGCGGATACTTCCGCCTAGCGGGGCGGACACTGTTTGCGGTGAACGAACAGAGGGGAACCGATGGTTCCCCTCCGTAACCTCCCCCTCCTTCGGCTCGCTCGCGCTCGCGTCAGTACTGCGTGCTATTTGAGTTTGGAGAAGGCGCGGTCGAGATCGGCGATGAGATCGTCCGGATCTTCGAGTCCGATGTGAAGGCGTAAAGCCGGTCCTCCGGGCTTCCACGGTGTCACGGTGCGGTACGCGTCCGCATGCACGACCGTGACCAGACTTTCGAAGCCGCCCCAGCTCGAGCCGATACCGAAGAGCTCGAGCGCGTCGACGAAAGCCGCGACGGCAGTGTCGTTTACCGGTTTCAGCACGCACGCGAAAAGCGACGCCGCGCCTTCGAAGTCGCGTTTCCAGATCGCGTGACCGGCATCGCTTTCCAGCGCGGGATAAATCACCTGCTTCACTTCGGCGCGCGCCTGGAGCCACTTCGCGACGCGTAGGGCGCTCTGCATCTGGTGGCGCATGCGTACTCCGATCGTGCGGAAGCCGCGCAGCGCGAGATAACAATCGTCGGGGCTCGCAATGTAGCCGTATTCGCTCACGGCCCGGCGCACCGGCAGCCAGCACGCTTCGTTCGTCACGATAAGACCCAGCATCACGTCCGAATGGCCGCTGATGTATTTGGTTGCCGCGTGTATCGAGACGTCGACGCCGCGCTCGAACGAGCGGAAGAAATAAGGCGTGCCCCACGTCGTGTCCGCGAGCACGACAGCGCTGCCCGCATGCGCGGCCGCCGCGATCGCCGGTATGTCCTGCATCTCGAAAGTGAGCGAGCCCGGCGTTTCGCAAAACACGACGCGCGTATTGGGCTTCATCCGTGCTGCGATGCGCGCACCGATCAGCGGGTCGTAGTATTCGACTTCGATATTGTTGCGTGTGAGCTGCTTCTCGCAAAATGTGCGCGTGGGTGAGTACACCGAGTCCGAAATGAGGAGGTGATCGCCCGGTTTCAGAAAAGCGGAAAGTGCTGCTGCGATCGCCGCGAGGCCCGACGGCACGGCTGCTGCGCGAAAACCACCCTCCATTTGCGCCACGGCGTCTTCGAGCGCAAACGTCGTCGGCGTGCCGTAGCGGCCGTAGCGCACGGTCCTGGACCCTTCAGGCGGCCGCGTCTCGTACGAGGCAAGGTTTGGATGGATCACGGTCGAGGTGCGGAAGACCGGCGTATTCACCATGCCGTCATAGCGGGCGGGGTCGCGGCCGGCGCGGCTGAGCAGGGTATCTTTCTTCATCGCTGACACATAATGGACTGAAGCGCAAGGAGAGCGGTACGCGAGACGTGCGGCGCGCTCATGCATGCATTTGCGCTATCCTAGCGGAAAACGCCGCCTGCCGAAGAGACACTGCTTTAGTCCCCGCTTTTCCCGGAGCACTGATAGGTACAGGTTGGGGGGGCAAGTATATTTCGTGTGCCTCACGGTCACTCTCGCACTGAGATAAGGAGTCTAACGCGTGTACTCGTTCAGTTATGTGAAACCGGCAACGCTCAAGGATGTCAGCGCATTCCTCAAGTCGAACCCGGAGGCAAGGCCGCTTGCCGGGGGGATGACGTTGATCCCGACGCTGAAAGCGCGTCTTGCGCAGCCTTCCCATCTCGTCGACATCTCGGGCCTCGAAGAGCTGCGCGGCATCGAAATGAAGGATGGCCGGATTGCGATCGGCGCGGGAACACGGCATCAGGAAGTCGCGCGCTCGGCACGCGTACGCGAAGCGATTCCCGCCCTGGCTTATCTTGCAGAACATATCGGCGACCCGCAGGTCCGTAACCTGGGCACGATCGGCGGCTCGGTCGCGAACAACGATCCGGCCGCGGATTATCCGGCCGCGGTGCTCGGCCTTGCCGCGACCATCGTCACCGACCGGCGTGAGATCGCCGCGGACGATTATTTTCAGGGCATGTTCGCGACGGCGCTGGAAGCCGGCGAGCTCATCGTGCGCGTGTTATTTCCGATCCCGAAGCGCGCCGCGTACCAGAAATTCGCGCATCCGGCATCGGGTTATGCGATGACCGGTGTTTTCGTCGCGGACAGCGGCAAGGAGGTACGCGTTGCGGTCACGGGTGCAGGCCCGGGCGTTTTCCGGTGGCGCGAAGCCGAGGCTGCGCTCGCGAAGAAAGTTTCAGCGGAGGCGGTTTCCGCTCTGAAAATGCCCGCAGATGACCTGAACGAAGACATACATGGCACGCGCGAGTACCGCGCTAACCTCGTGAACGTGCTCACCCGCCGCGCGGTGACGCAGATAGCAGGGAGATGACAGTGGCGAAAGTTGAAATCACAGTAAACGGCACCCGGCACGCGCACGAAGTCGAAGACCGTACGCTGCTCGCAAACTTTTTGCGCGACACACTCGGGCTGACCGGCACGCATATCGGGTGCGACACGAGTCAATGCGGCTGCTGCACGGTCCACGTCAATGGCCAGGCAGTCAAATCGTGCACGATGCTGGCGGTGCAGGCGAACGGCGCCGACGTCGTGACGATCGAAGGCCTGGCCAAGAACGGCACCTTGCATCCCGTGCAGCGTGCGTTCACTGAATGCCACGCGCTGCAATGCGGTTTCTGCACGCCGGGCATGATCATGGCGGTGGCAGGGTTCCTCAAAGACAACCCGAAACCCAGCGACGAAGAGATTTACCGCGGGCTCGAAGGGAATCTGTGCCGCTGCACCGGCTACATCAACATCGTGAAAGCGGTGAAGCGCGGGTCCGAGCTGCTGGCGGGCGGGAAGGCGTAAGCGCGCAGTCGATGCAGCGCCTCAAGGAATAATCGGCAACAACAGGTACGGCTGCTGCGCCGTGTCCGAATGCAGCCTTACCGTGCCTCCGAAAATCTCCGCAGGCCGGTCCAGCGGATCGTCGTGAACGAAAGGTCCGCAGCCGCGCATCACGTTCTTCATGTTGGACAGCGTGGCGCCGGGTCCATCGTATTCATAGTCCTTGCCGCGTATCGTGAGTGCAATGCGGTGGCCCACCGGCACCACGATGCACGTCGGCCAGATCTCGATATCGAGCTCGACCCGCTCGTCGGGCTTGAGCGGCTGCAATTCGTCATGCGTGTGATAAGGTCGATGCGGCAGGCTCAGCTCAGGATCGAGCTTGCGGTGCGAGGCGCGCAGCCACCCCTGGCCGATCGGCGTATGCGGGTCGAGCGCGCCCTGGAATACGACTTCGCGGCCGTCGGGTCCGAATACGCGCAGCACTGCGAATAGGTCCGCATCGGTCGTCGATGACGAAATAAACAGTTTCAGCGCGGAAGGCCCGGTGATCTCGATCTCGCGCTTGAGCGGCGGGGTGTAGAACGTGAGACCGGGTCCCGTCGCCTCGTACTCGACCCGGTCCGACGCATGGCGCGGCTCGGTCAACAACATGCGCTCGGAAAGGTCGAGGTAGTAGCGCGTCCAGCGCGTGCGCGCGATCGGCCATTCGGTCTCGTGGCGTTGTACGAATTTGTCGACGTGGCGCACCTGCAGCTGTACGCGCGGCTGCTGGTCCCAGCCATTGTCGATGCCTTTCAGAAAATAATCGAAGAAGCGCTTTTGCAGCTTCACGCCGTAATCGGTATAGAACGGCGCCCAGTGCGATCCGCCATGCACTTCCAGCCATTTCTGTTGTGATGCCGCGTTCGCATACCCTTCGAAGTTGCCGCGGGTATGCAACCCCTGGCCACCCCAGTTAGCGGTAGAAAGGAGCGGCACGACGACTTTCGAGAGATCCGCAGTGCGCTCGCAGTAGTACTCGTCGACGAGCGGTCGCGAGAGCACATTGCCCCACATGTCCCCGCGATTGGCCTTCAACTCTTCGTCGCTCAGCGTCTCGTCGCCGCACACGAACACTCCCGTCACGCGGCTTTTGGGACCACGTTCGCCGCGTCCGTGCTGAACCGTGACGACCTGCATTTCCTGCCAGTGCTTGCGGAACGTGCAGGCGATGCCGCCGTGACGCGAGCCGTCGCGGTAGTAGTCGGCCCAGCCTTCCCACACACAAATCGCCGCAAGGTGGGGAGGTTGCAGCGCGGCCGCGCGCCACTGGCTGCTCGCGTAATACGAGATGCCGTTCAATCCCACCCGGCCGCTGCACCACGGCTGCTCTGCCGTCCATTCGATGCAGATATAGAAGTCGCGGTTTTCCCTCGTTCCGTTGTGGTCGAGATACCCTGGCGAGCGGCCGGCGCCGCGCGAGTCGACGCGCACGCAGACATAGCCGTCCGCAACCCACTTCTCGGGATCGGCGACTTCCCAGTTCTGGTAATTGTTGGTGGTGCCGGTAACCGCGTCCGGGAAATCGCGCGCCATGATTTCCCAGGCGGTCTTGTAACCGTCCTGGAACGCAAGGCCTTTGCCATAAGGCCCGTAACTC
Source organism: Burkholderiales bacterium (assembly GCA_035525455.1). Lineage (GTDB taxonomy): Bacteria > Pseudomonadota > Gammaproteobacteria > Burkholderiales > SG8-41 > JAQGMV01. The sequence continues at coordinate 3,217 of DATLEF010000122.1, read as the reverse complement.
ACGATCGCGGGATACCGGCCTTCCGCGGTAGGACGATACACGTCGGCGCGCAGCGTGAGCCCGTCGTCCATGACGATGGGCACGTCCCAGTCGATCTGCATGCCGTCTCTCGTTTCGCTGCGTGTCTCGCTCATATTGAGTCCTCGTATGCGGTAAACGGTTTCTGCTTGGTTCACCGCACGGTATTCACGCGTGCAGCTTGTCCTCGAACCAGTCCCACATCGTAGCGACAACGAGCGTCAGGTAATCGCGTTGACAGTGCTGCGCGCCACCTTCCTCCGCGGTGAAAACGCGCAGCGTCTTGTCCTGCGATCCGGAAGCATCGTAGAGCGCCTGCGCGTCCGCGAGCGGCACCTGCTCGTCTTCGGCCCCGTGGACGATCAGGAACGGACAGCGCATGCGCTGCACGACGCCGTCCAGCTTGAAAGGCTGTAGTTTCTGTAATGCGTCTTCCACAGTGTCCACTCCCAGTATCCACATGATGTGATGGCCCGGCACGGACATCGAAGTTTTGAAGTTGGCATCAATGCGTTTTTTCCACGTCGCGTAATAATCCCAGATCGCGCCCCACGCGACACACGCGGCGAAGCGCGGCTCCATCGAAGCGCAGCGCGGCGCGTAATAGCCGCCGAGACTGATCGCGACCACGCCGATTCTTTTCGGATCGACATCCGCGCGCATTTCCAGATAGTCGACGCAGGCGCTGCCCGCGACTTCGTAATCGTGGCGCAGGTAATGACCGCGAAAGCGAATCGCCTCCCCCGTACCGGGTCCGTCCATCACCAGCACCGAAATGCCGCGCTTGATCAGGTCGGGCACGCCGCGCACGAACTGAATTTCCTTGGTGACGTCCAGACCATCGAAGAAAACCACGCACGGCGTGCGTGTAGACCGCGCGTTCTGAGCGTGGACGAAATAGCCGGGCAGGGTGGCGGTACCGAATGGCACTTCGACGATTTCGATACGCACGTCGCTCAATTTGGCGTGCCGGTGAAAGCACTGCACACCAGTACGATAGGCGGCGAGCGCCGCGTCGTCTTTCGGCGTGCGGAAGCGTTCGGCCATCTGATAATAGTTGCAGGCGCGCAGATAGGCGTGCGCCGCCGAGTAGCGGTGTCCCGTACCTTCGAAGCCTTCGGCGTGCGCGCGCACGCGATCGGCGACTTTCACGCAGGCGTGAAACCAGGCTTCATCGTCTTCGGCCGATTTGTCTTTGAGCAGCAGCCCGATCTGATGCAGCTCGCCGATATCGGCGCCCCCGTAGGCCGCGGAGCCGAGCATGTTGATGAATCCGGCCGACCACCTGTAGTTGCCGGGGAAGTACATGAAATACGAATCGGGTTTGGGCATCAGGGCCTCAGTGAAAATTACTGCTTCGGTATTCCTGCTTTCTGTGCGACACGCGCCCACTTTTCGGTCTCGGCTCTGAGGAATGCAGCGTACTCATCCGGATTCAGGCCGCCGATTTCGTGCCCCTGGTTGCCGTACAGCTCGCGCGCCTCGGGGCTTCGCAGCGCTTTGGCAATCACTTCGTGCACCCGCGCGATAACGGCCTTGGGCGTCGCGGCCGGCGCGAGAAGACCGTTCCAGTTGTAGCTCTGAAAACCCTTCAGGCCCTGCTCGGCGATCGTCGGCACTTCAGGCAAGAGCGCCGTGCGTGTCGTGGACGTGACGCCGAGGCAGCGCAGTTTCCCCTGCTTCACGAGTGGTGCCGAGCCCGCGAACTGGATCTGGGCGAGCTCGATGTTGCCCGCGAGCAGATCGACCGTGAACTGCGCGGCCCCTTTGTACGGCACGTGATTCAACTTCACGCCGGCTTCGGATGCGAACAGCTCGAGCGCGAGATGACCCACCGTGCCGACTCCGGGCGTTCCATAGTTGATGCTGCCCGGGCGCGCTTTGGCGAATGCGACGAAATCCCGCACGCCTTTCACTGGCAGGCTCGGATGCGTGCAGACACAACTCGCGCTTTTCGCGATCAGCACAATCGGCGCAAGGTCGCGAAGCGTGTCGTAAGGGAGCTGCATCTTCACTGTGGGCGCGATCGTCAACGGTCCTGGGTTGCCGGCGAGCAGCGTGTAGCCGTCGGGAGGACTTTTGACTACCGCCTCGGTGCCCGGCACGCCCCCGGCGCCCGGACGATTGTCAGCGATGACCGCTTGACCGAAAGCCGCGTTCAACTGCTGCGCGGCCCACCGCGCCTGAGTATCCGTGGGGCCGCCTGGCGGGAAGGGAACGATGATGCGAACCGGTTTGGCGGGATACGTCTGCGCCGACGCAGGCGCTGCGATGCAGGCGAGCGCAATCGCAAACGCAACGACGGCGGTGAGCACGGCTTTTTTCATATTGCTCCTCAGAAGGTTTTTCATTGCCGTGTCTCGTGGACGATTCTAGCAAAACCGTCTGGTAAACTCAGTCGCCGTTTCGTGAAAGAACTGTCACCTCCGAGGAACGTCATGCCCGCCGCACAACACGCAAGAACGCGCAAGAACGCCAAGCGAACCTACCGCGACATCCTGTACGAAGTGAAAGATCAGGTCGCGTGGATCACCATCAATCGTCCGCGCGTGCTGAACGCGTTTCGCGAGCAATCGCTCGACGAGATGATCGATGCGCTGAAATCCACCCGCGAAGATCCCTCGATCGTCTGCGCCGTAGTCACGGGTGCGGGCGACAAGTCGTTTTCGGCCGGCGGCGACTTCTACGCGATGAAGCGGCTCAACTTCACCAACGCCTACATGTGGAACGACCGCATGCTGGGGCTGGCGATGACGATACGCGGACTGCCCATACCGGTGATCGCGATGGTGAACGGCTGGTGCATGGGCGGCGGTCACGAGCTCGCGCTGTGGTGCGACGTCGTCATCGCTTCCGAAAACGCGGTGCTCGGCCAGACCGGCGCCAAAGTCGGCGCGTGCCCCACGGTGGGCGCAACGCAGTATCTGCCGCGCATCATCGGCGAGCGGCTCGCCCGGGAAATGATTTTTTGCGCGCGCCGCTTCACTGCGCGTGAGGCAGTGGAAATCGGTCTCATCAACAAATGCGTGCCGCAGACCGAGCTTCTGAAGGAGACGCTGGTCTGGTGCGACACCATCAAAGGCCACAGCCCGCAGACGCTGCGGATGACCAAGAAGAGCCTGAACTTCACCAACGCCTACATGTGGAACGACCGCATGCTGGGGCTGGCGATGACGATACGCGGACTGCCCATACCGGT
>DATLEF010000113.1:0-5045 GCA_035525455.1 Burkholderiales bacterium | reverse complement strand
CGACGTATCCGATCGGCGTGTCGCTGGCGAAGCGCCTTGCGAAAATTCCCAACATCTGCGGATTCAAGCAGGGCGTGTCAAAGATTTCATCGACCATCGCGCTGCGCGAGGCGATCGGCAAAGAGCTCGAGGTGAGCGTCGCCGACGAAGCGCCGTGGGTCTACAACATGGGCGTGATGGGCGACCGCTGGCTCCTCAACTACTGCCCGCACCTCTACCAGGTGCCCGGGTATCTGCCGGTGAACGACTACACGCGCGCGGCGCGCGCGGGCGACTACAACACGGCGATCGAAATCTCGAAGAGCGTGAACCCGCTGCGCGCGGTCCTCTCGAAATGGATCCCGGGTTACGGCGGCGCGGGCGGACGTGTGCCGGCAGCGGAGCAGAAATACTGGATGGAGCTGATCGGAATGAAAGGCGGCGTGGTGCGTGCGCCGCAGACCGAGCTCAGCGCCGATCAGAAGCGGGCGCTGCGGGCCGACCTCGAAGCGACGGGTCTGGTCGCGAAAGCCGCAGAGGGAAGCGTACAGACTGCGCGCCTTGCGGCATGAGGTGACTCGAGCGCCTCAGGCGACCTGCCGCTCCGGTTCGGCCTCGCCGGCCGCGGGCTCCGCGGATAAGGTGAAGCACACGTTGCCGGTCGTGTTCTCGGCAAGCGCGAGACGGTATCCCGACTGCATCGCGAGCCGCGCGGACTGATACAGGCCGACGCCGAATCCGGTATGCGAAAACACCGGGCCTTCGAATAACTGGCTCGCGAGGTTGTTCGACAGCGCCGCGCCGTTGTCGAAAACGCTGAGCGTGCCGCGGTGGGCGGCGGAAAACGTCACGCGCACCTGCACGCTGCGCCAGTCGGCGGCTTTGTTGAATGCGTTCTCGATCAGATTGTCAGCCACGTTGTCGAAAAGCTCCCCGGGAATCCTGAGGTCGCGCATCTCCCCGTCGAGGCTGAAAATGATGTTGCGGCCGCTGTAGCGCTGTTGCAGGTTTCCCCACCACACCGCGGCTTCCACTTCGCTCACTTCGGTGCCGAGCGGCGAGCGCAGCTTGTCGAGCGTGGTGTTGAGGCGCTGCGTGATCTGCGGCAACTGTCGCTGCATGAGCGCGCTCAGCGCGGATGCCTGCTCGGGCGTCGCACCCGCGGCTGCGGCGCACAACGATTTGAGCGACTGCAGCAGATTCTTGACGTCATGCGTGAGTCGCGCGCCCGTTTCGTAGATCGCGTAGGTATAGGCATTCTGGCGCTGCATGTGCTCGCGCTGCTTCGCCGCGTAGAAGTGCCCGACCATCTGCGCAAGCAGCTTCAGGTGAACGAGGATTGCAGACGACGGTGCCCAGGGTGTGTAGATCACCAGGTCGAGATCGCCGAACGTGACCTTGCTGGCATAGGCGGTGCGGAATCCGTATTCGCCGTGCGCGACAGGCGTCTGCCATTCGACTCTCTTCACCCATGGCAGGTGCAGCATGTGCTCGAGCGCGTGCGCGAGAAAGCGTTCCGGCTGCGCTTCCTCCTCGGCGAGCTGCGCCAGGCGCTGGACCCAGCGCTCGAATGGCAGGCCCAAGCTCATGAGATAGCTCGAGAGCAGAAACCCCACGCCCGCGAAACCGCTGTGCGGATACCACAGCCACGACAGTCCGAGCAGAACGAATGCGATGCCGAAGAGCGTCTGTGCGAGCGCGATCACGTAGACGCCGTGGCTCACTTCGCGTACCACGAAGCTCCCGAGCACCAGCGCCACCACGAGCAGGAACAGCAGCAGACTGTAGAAAAGATCGACGCCCACCGGATTTTCCGGCTCGCGAGCAGGCGCGCGTATGCACGCAATCACGAGCGGCAGCACGGGCAGCGCGTAACGCGCGAGTGAGGAAATCGCGGGCTCGATTCTCTGGTCGGTAAAAAGATGCGGCACGACCCACATGAGCAGCATCGAAAGGAGATACAGGACCGCGAGCGTTGAAATGATCCGCTGCCGGCGATCGTGGAGGCGCGGCACGCTGCCGCCGAGCAGGCCCACGAGCAGCGCGAGCCACACGGCTATGAGCCACCAGTTGTACCAACCGACGAGCAGGCACGCGACCGCGACGACCGAGAACGCATGGCTGGGCGAGATCTCGCGCTCGCCGCGCCACACCGGCTGCCAGATGAGAAAAAGACCGAGGTGCACGAGGAGAAGCGCACGCGGCCACCACTCTTCGATTCCCCACGCGAGTGATGTGTGCAGCGCGAGCAGCATGAGCCCCAGCGACACCTGCGGGTTCGCCATCGCGAAGCGTTCGGGCAGGGTGGGGGTGGCGGCGCTCATCGCGCGTTTCCATTGCGCGGCGGGACGGTCGATGCGCTTTCGCTATACTGTTTCGTCGAAAAAAGCACCCGGCGCTCCATGAAAATCAGGATCGCGACGATTGCGCGCTACACGCTGATCGAAGCGGTCCGCACACGTCTCCCGCTGCTCACCCTCGCCGCGATTGCAGTGTTACTCGGCGCGAGCTTCTTCGTCCGTGAAATCGCAATCACCGAGAGCGCGCGCTTTCAGACTGCGTTCTACGCGGCGGCAATGCGTCTCAGCGCGGCGTTCATCGCGGCCCTTTACGTCATCGCCAGCATGAGCCGCGAGTTCCACGACGGCGTGCTCGACGTCGCGCTCGCGCTCGACCTGCCGCGCTCGCATTATATCGCCGGCAAGCTCGCGGGTTTTCTGGCGATCGCCGGTGTGCTCGCGATCGCGGTGAGCGTTCCGCTCGTGCCCCTCGCGGGCTGGGAGGCGGCTGCGATCTGGGGCGTTTCGCTCGCCTGCGAGCTCGGCATCGTCGTGGCGCTCAGCGTATTCTGCGCCGTCACGTTCAATCAGCTGATGCCCGCGGCGAGCGTCGTCCTCGCTTTCTACATACTCGCGCGCTCGATCACGGCCATCCGTCTGATCGGTGCCAATCCGATTGCAGACGCGTCCTCGCTTTCGCACCGGGTGATGGCGGGGCTGGTCGAAGCGCTGTCGTTCGTCATCCCGGCGCTCGATACGTGGACGCGCAGCGCCTGGCTTCTCGCGCAGCCCGCGTCGTGGTCGACGCTCGCTCAAATCGCCGCGCACAGCGTGCTCTTCGTCGCGATCTTTGCCGCCGCCGCCGTGTTCGACATGCAGCGCCGCAATTTCTGATGGCCTTCGCCTTCAAAAGCGACTCGGAACGTCCGCTCGCCGCGGTCTCGCGGGCGACGCGGTGGGTGCTGCTGGTGGCGCTCGGCGTCCAGCTCGCGTGGCAGGCGCTGTCGCCGAATCCCACTGCGAACGCGACGCAGCTCGGGATGCCGGCCGATACCAACTGGTTCCACGCCGCGAGCCTGGGTGAACCGATCCCGCTTGCGCATCTGTCGGTCCTCTATCTGCAGGCGTTCGACAATCAGCCTGGAATCAGCATTCCGTACCGCGAGCTCGATTACGGCTCCGTGCAGGCGTGGCTGAAAAGGGCGCTCGAGCTCGACCCCGAGGGTCAGTATCCGCTGATGATGGCTGCCCAGCTCTATGCGCAAGTGCCTGACGAAGCGAAGCAGCGGCAGATGCTCGCGTTCGTGCATCGCGAGTTCATGCGCGACCCCGACCGTCGTTGGCGCTGGCTCGCGCATGCGGCGATCGTTGCGAAACACCGCCTGAAAGACATGCCGCTCGCCCTGCGTTATGCCGAAGACATTACGCGGTATGCGAGCAGTGCGCTCCACTGGGCGCGGCAGATGCGTATTTTCATTCTGGAAGACATGGGCGAAGCTCAAGCTGCGGCCGTGCTCCTTGGCGGGTTGCTTGCGAGCGGAGAAGTCATGGACGCTGCCGAAATCCGCTTCCTGACTGAACGGCTGGAGCGACTCAAAAGCGTCGAAAAGTCGTCAAAGGCGTCTGAATTTCGTTAGCCAAACGTCTGTTTCGCAACGAAACATCTGTTCACATAACCTCTTTAACGTGGTACGCTTCTTGCGAAAAGCGCGACATATTTCACGGGAGAGGGGCCATGTATAAGAAGCAACGCGGCTTTACCCTGATCGAGATTGCCATCGTTCTGGTGATCATCGGTCTCTTGCTCGGCGGTGTGCTGAAAGGCCAGGAGCTGATCACCGGCGCGCGCGTGCGCAACTTCATCCAGCAGCAGGACGGCGTGAAAGCGGCGTATTTCGGTTTCCTCGACCGTTTCCGCGCGCTGCCCGGCGACTATGCTGCTGCGACGACGAACATCTCCGGTATCGCTGCGACTGCAGCGTGCAACAACGGCAACGGCGACGGCGACGGCACGATCGAAACTGCGAACGCCGAGAACGTACTCGCGTGGGAGCACCTGTCCAAGGCGGGCTTCATCAATGGGTCATACACGTGCGCCGCGGCCCAGGCGGGGACGAACTCCCCTACCAATCCATACGGGCAGTATCTGAATCTGGTGTATGACGCGAACTACGCAGGAGTGGCCACGGCACGCCACAACCTGAAGACTGGGGCTCAGGTTCCATCGGACATTCTCGGCGAGATCGATCGCAAGGTCGACGACGGCAACGGGATACAGGGCTCATTCCGCGCGCAAATCGGCGGCGGCGTCGACGCAACGACGACCAATTGTTACGACAATGCAGGCGTGTGGAAATCGACCTCTCCCGGGTCGAACTGCGGCGGCGCGACGGTCTTCTGATTCACTGAAGAAGAAAAACCCATGAGACGCAGGCAATCGGGATTCACGCTGATCGAGATTGCCATCGTTCTGGTGATCATCGGTTTGCTGCTCGGCGGTGTGCTGAAAGGCCAGGAGCTGATCACCGGCGCCCGCGTGCGCAACTTCATTCAGCAGCAGGACGGCGTGAAGGCGGCTTATTTCGGCTTCCTCGACCGTTTCCGTGCGATGCCCGGCGACTATACGGCGGCCACCACCAACATCTCCGGCATCGTTGCAACCGCCGCGTGCAACAACGGCAACGGAGACGGCGACGGTACGATCGAAACCGCGAACGCGGAGAACATACTCGCGTGGGAGCACCTGTCCAAAGCGGGCTTCATCAATGGGTCATACACGTGCGCCGC
>DATLEF010000112.1:0-2926 GCA_035525455.1 Burkholderiales bacterium | reverse complement strand
ACGTTCACCGACTTGCCTAGCGGAACGACCTGGTATCCGTCCAGCAACGCTGAAGAGCGGGATCCGCGTGTGTCCAATCGACCCGCCATACTGCTTGCGTCGTACTCCTGGGGTCAGGCCGCGCGTCGGCTGGCGAGCCTTGCACACCGAGAGCGCTCGGGCGTAGTCCTGCGGCATCTCGCGCGCGTGCATGCGCAGCTGCGTGAGCCGCACCTCGTGCAACAGACGGCGAGCTGGTCCTGGGACAATCATCCGCTCGCCGGCGGTGCGTTCGCATGGTTCATGCCGGGCCAGCATGCAGCGTTGCACCGGCATATCGTTGGACCCGAAGGCCGTATCTACTTCGCCGGCGAGCACGCGTCGCTCGCGCATACCTGGATGCAAGGTGCGCTCGACTCCGCGCTGCGCGCCGTGCAGGAGATGCTGAGCGCAGCACAACGAAGCTGATCGCTTTGCTAACGTGCTTGCCGTATTTTTAGCATTGGTATGAAATGGGCGCATGCCGGACACCAAACACGAAATCACGGTCGAAGCGCAAGCGGTGTTCATTCCCGATCAGTCGGACGCAGACAAGCGGCGCTATGTTTTCGCCTACAGAATCAAGATCACCAACACGGGGACAATCGCCTCTCAGTTGATAAGTCGGCACTGGATCATCACGGACGCGAATGGGCGCGTCGAAGAAGTGAAGGGAGACGGTGTCGTGGGAGAGCAGCCCTTGCTGCATCCGAACGAATCGTTCGAATACACGAGCGGCACCGCAATCGCGACCCCGGTGGGCTCGATGCGCGGCAGTTATCAGATGGTCGCCGACGACGGCATCAAGTTCGACGCACCGATTCCGGAATTCACACTGGCGATGCCGCGGATGCTGCACTAGTTTTAGCAGACGCGGCCACGAATGCACATCTGGGTTGACGCCGACGCGTGTCCCGGCGTCATCAAGGACATACTGTTTCGTGCGGCAGAACGCCTGCAGGTCCCGATGACGCTCATCGCCAACCAGGCGCTGCGTACTCCGCGCTCGCAATTCATTCGTACGCTGCAGGTGCCGCACGGGTTCGACGTCGCTGACGATGAAATCGCGAAACGCGTCGCGGCGGGCGATCTCGTCATCACAGCAGACATTCCACTCGCTTCTGCCGTCATTACGCGCGGCGCGCATGCGCTGAATCCGCGCGGCGAGTTCTATACCCCGGATAACATCAGCGAGCAGCTGGCATTGCGCGACTATTTAACTGAATTGCGCGATAGCGGCGTGCACACGGGTGGACCGGCGCCGCTGGATCACACCGACAGGAAACGCTTTGCAGATCAGCTGGACCGCTTTCTGGCGAAGCAGCCGCGCGGCTGATCATCTGAACAAGAGCGACGGTGCATCTGGAGGATCGAGTGCGGGCTGCTCATTTACGGCCGGTGATCTCCAGCAGTGCATGTCCATAGCGTTCAAGTTTGTTAGCGCCGATGCCGGATATGCTGCGCAGATCGTCCAGCGTCTGCGGCTCGCGAACGGCAATCGTTTCGAGCGTGCTGTCGTGAAATACGACGTAGGCGGGTACACCATGCTCGCGAGCGGTCGCGAGCCGCCAGTCGCGCAACGCTTGCAATAGCGGGGTTGAGTAAGCGTTATGCGCAAGGGCCGGAGTGGCTGCTCTGCGGCTTCGCTTGCGCGGTGCATCCGCATCTTCACGAAATGAGACGGTCACCTGGCCCTTGAGGAGACCGCGCGCTGATTCAGTGAGCTTCAGCGCACCGTAGCCTTCGCTGTCGGTCTCCAGGAACCTCATCGCAACGAGCTGCCGAAATACGGCACGCCACTGTCTATCGGAAAGATCAGCGCCGATGTTCCACGTCGTCAGCTCATCGTGGTGGAACCGCTGGACGCGCTCGGTGAGCTGGCCGCGCAGGACGTCGATCACGTGCCCGGCGCCAAAGCGCTGGCCTGTGCGGTAGATGCAGGAGAGCGCTTTCCGCGCCGCTTCGGTTCCATCCCAGACGCGCGGGGGATGCGCGCACACATCGCAATTGCCACACCGCCCACTCGATTCGCCGAAATAGGCGAGCAGGCGCACGCGCCGGCAGTCGGCCGATTCCGCCAGTCCCACCAGTGCATCGAGCTTCCGGTAGGACACGCGCTTGAACGTCTCGTTTGCATCCGATTCAGCGATCATGCGCCGCTGCTGAACCACGTCGCCGAGGCCATACGCCATCCACGCATCCGCCGGGCGCCCGTCTCGGCCTGCGCGCCCGGTTTCCTGGTAATAGGCTTCGATGCTCTTCGGCAGATCGAGGTGCGCGACGAATCGCACGTCAGGTTTATCGATGCCCATACCGAACGCGATCGTCGCGACCATCACCATTGCGTCTTCATTGATGAACCGCTCCTGGTGCCGCGCGCGCGATGGCTGATCCAGTCCCGCGTGATACGGCAGCGCCGGAACGCCGTGCATGGACAGCCACGCGGCCGTCTCATCGACCTTTCTGCGGGACAGGCAGTAGACGATGCCTGAGTCACCCGCATGATTTGCGTGGATGAAAGCGAGCAACTGATCGCGGGCGTTATCCTTCGCGACGATTTGGTAATGGATATTCGGCCGGTCGAAGCTCGAGATGAAAATGCGCGCGGCGCCGAGCTTTAGACGAGCCACGATCTCGGCGCGCGTGAGCTCGTCCGCCGTTGCGGTGAGCGCGACCCGCGGCACGCGCGGAAAGCGCTCGTGCAACACCGAAAGCTGGATGTATTCAGGCCTGAAATCGTGTCCCCATTGCGATACGCAATGCGCTTCGTCGATTGCGAACAGCGCCACTTGCGCCCCGCGCACGAGTTCGAGAAAGCGCGGCGTGAGCACACGCTCGGGCGCGACGTAGAGCAGATCCAGCTTGCCGCCGGCGAAATCGCGCTCGGTATCGAACGCCGTTTGCGCAT
>DATLEF010000095.1:0-5241 GCA_035525455.1 Burkholderiales bacterium | reverse complement strand
GCTGATTGCGCCGCTCATGCTGGGTTGGGTCAATCAGTGCCGCGCGTGGCTGCAGAACAAGAGCGGCGCCGGTATCTGGCAGCCGTACAAAGTGCTGAACAAACTCTTCCACAAGGATGCGGTGATCGCGCACGACGCATCTCCTCTTTTCCGCGTGACGCCGTACGTGCTGTTCGGCTGCATGTGGGTCGCAGTCGGGATCGTGCCCGTGCTGGCCACCGATTTGCCGTTCGCCCCGGCCGCCGACGTGATCGCGCTCGTGGGCCTCTTCGCGCTCGCACGCGTGTTCGTTTCACTCGCTGGCATGGATATCGGCACGTCGTTCGGGACGCTCGGCGCGCGGCGCGAGATGATGATCGGCTTTCTTGCGGAACCGGCGATGCTGATGACGCTTTTCACCGCGTCGCTCATCAGCCAGTCGACTTCGCTCGTCACGATCGTCGAAAAGCTCGGCCAGCACGAGTTCGTCATCTATCCGAGCATGGCTTTCGCCGCGATCGCGTTCCTGATGGTGCTGCTCGCGGAGAACGCGCGCATACCGATAGACAATCCTTCGACGCACCTCGAGCTCACCATGATTCACGAAGCGATGATCCTCGAGTATTCGGCGCGTCACCTGGCGCTCGTCGAATGGGCGGCGAGCCTCAAGCTGACGGCTTACATCACGATCGGATTCGCCATTTTCCTGCCGTGGGGCATTGCGCAGGCGGGTGACTGGAGGGGCCTGTTTATTGCGCTCGCGGTCCTCGTGGTAAAGCTCGCATGCGCCGGCGCCGGTCTCGCGCTGATCGAAACGGTCTCCGCGAAAATGCGGATCTTTCGAGCGCCGGAATTCCTTGCGACGGCGTTCCTGCTGGCAACGCTCGGCATGCTCACGCATTTCCTGCTCGAACGATGAACCTGCCGCTCCACGCCCAGCTCATAAACCTCCTGGCCGCGCTTCTGCTGCTGCTCGCGTTCGCGATGCTTACCCAGCGGCGCATCCTGTCTCTCATCAATCTCTTCGCGCTGCAGGGTTTCGTGCTGGTGCTCTCCACGGGAATCGTCGCCTATTCCACCCATCAGAACCACCTGTACTATTCGGCGCTGCTGACGCTCGCGCTCAAGGTGCTGGTGCTGCCGTGGATCCTGCATCGCCTGACTCGCGCGCTCAACGTGCGCTGGGACGTGGAGCCGCTCATCAACATTCCCGCCACGATGCTGGTCGGGATCGTGCTGGTCATATTCGCGTTCAACCTGGCCACGCCGATCTCGCAAATCGCCGGGACGATCACGAAGAGCACGCTCGGCATCGCGACCGCGAGCATCCTGCTGTCCTTTCTCATGATGATCACGCGCCGCAAAGCGGTGTCCCAGGTGATCGGCTTTCTTGCGATGGAGAATGGTCTTTTTTTCGCGGCCACATCCGCGACATATGGCATGCCGATGGTGGTCGAGCTCGGCATCGCCCTCGACGTCCTGGTGGGCACACTCATATTCGGCGTCTTCTTCTTTCATATCCGCGAGACGTTCGAAAGCCTCGACATCCATCACCTCGAGAAGCTGAAAGAGAAATGAGCGCACGCGGATCTATTCGTAAAGACGCGGCGGCCGCCGCGATAAGCGATTTTTTGCGCCCGAAGGGCGCGTCGTAGGTTTTTATGGAGCTTTTGTTAGTACTCGGCGTACCTTTCGCGGGCGGCATCGTGCTCGCCTTCTGGGGCCACCAGCGTTTCGCGCCCGAGCTGAACGCGGGCATGAGTCTGCTCACGCTGCTGGCGGCGGCGGCGCTCACCGCGCGCGTCATCGCCGACGGTCCGCAGCTCGTGTGGCACGAGAACTTTTTCGTCGATCCATTCAACGTCTTCCTCGTTGCCCTGACGGCTTTCGTCGCGTTCACGACTTCGCTTTTCAGCCGGCCGTACATGCGCATCGAAGCGCATACGGGACGGCTTACACCTCCGCGGCTGAGGCTCTATCACAGCATGTACCAGATGTTCAGCTTCACGATGCTGCTCGCGCTGCTCACGAACAACGTCGGCATCCTGTGGGTGGCGATGGAGGCGGCAACGCTCACGACCGTGCTTCTCGTGAGCCTCTATCGCACGCCGGCGAGCCTGGAAGCCGCGTGGAAGTATTTCATTCTGTGCGGCGTTGGCATCGCGCAGGCGCTCTTCGGGACAATACTGTTGTACTTCGCGGCGGAAAAAGTGCTGGGCGCGGGCGGCACCGCATTGCTGTGGACGCATCTGAACGAAGTCAAAGGCGATCTCGAGCCGGCCGTGTTGAGTCTCGCGTTCGTGTTCCTGCTCGTGGGCTATGGCACCAAAGTGGGCCTCGCTCCGCTGCACAACTGGCTGCCGGATGCGCACGCCGAAGGTCCGACGCCGATTTCGGCGGTGCTTTCGGGCCTGCTGCTCAACGTGGCGCTCTATGCGGTCGTGCGCACGAAAGTCCTGGTCGAAGGTGCACTCGGGACGCACTTCGCGGGCAATCTCATGATGGGCTTCGGGCTGCTCTCGGTCGTCGTCGCGGCGTTCCTCCTCTCGCGCCAGAAAGACATCAAGCGCCTGTTCGCGTATTCGTCGATCGAGCACATGGGGCTCATGACCTTCGCTTTCGGCATGGGCGGGGCTTTGGCGACATTCGCCGGCCTGCTGCACATGACCGTGCACTCGCTCACCAAATCCGCGATATTTTTTGCGGTCGGTCACGCGGCCCAGAAGTCCGGGACCCAGGTCATGTCGGATATCAGGGGATTGATCGACAGCAACCCGACCATAGGCTGGGGCCTCATGCTGGGAACTCTCGCCATACTCGGCATGCCGCCGTTCGGCGTGTTCGCGAGCGAGTTCATGCTGCTGACCGCGGCCATGCACCAGGAGCCTTGGGCGACGCCTTTTCTGCTGATCGCGCTGGGAGTCGCGTTCGCGGCGATATTCGGCAAAGTGCAGCCGATGGTGTTCGGCAACGCGACGAGCGAACGATTGCCGCATCCCCCGGCGCTCATTCCAGTCTTTCTTCATCTTGCGATCGTGCTCATGCTCGGACTCTACATACCGCCATATCTCGCGGAATGGTACCGTCAGGCAGCGCAACTGATCGGGTAACCATGAGACTCGAAGATTTTCAGCTTGAACTTGCTCCACTCGCCTGCGCGATGCCGGTGTGGCATGGGCGCGTCGACGCAGCGCAGTGGCGCCGCGCGTGCGAGCAAGTGCGCGAGAAAGGCGGGCGGCTCGTCGCATTGTGGGCTTCGGACAACACCGATCGCGGTGCGCGCTACGCCGTGCACGCTGCGCTCACTGTGAGATCGGGCCTGCTCGTAATCACGCTGCCGCTCGGGAACGAACGCTTCCCCGATATCGCCGATCTTTTTCCCGCGGCGAACCGAATGCAGCGTGCGGCTTACGATCTAATGGGCGTGCGCGCGGAGCGTGCCGCGGATGAGCGCAAGTGGCTGCGGCACGGTGCGTGGCCCGAGACTGTCTTTCCGCTGCGCAAAGATTTTGTCGCGAGCGGCATAAACCGTGTCGCCTACGCCCTGCAAGCGGACAACTATCCTTTCGTAAGAGTCGAAGGCGAAGGCGTGCACGAAATACCGGTGGGGCCGGTGCACGCGGGAACGATCGAACCGGGACACTTCCGCTTTTCTATCGTCGGCGAAGGCGTTCTGCGGCTCGAGGAGCGTCTCGGCTACAAGCACAAAGGCGTCGAAAAGCGCTTCGAGTCGATGACGCTCGCTCAAGGCGCGAAGCTCGCCGGGCGCATCTCCTGCGATTCGACCGTGGCGTACGCATGGGCTTATGCGATGGCCGTCGAATGCGCGACGGGCGTCACGCCGCCGGCGCGTGCGCTGTGCTTACGCGCGCTCTTCCTCGAGCGCGAGCGTATCGGGCAGCACCTGTGGGATCTGGGTTTCCTGGGTAACGATGCCGGGCTCGCGTTTGGACTCGCACAATTTTCCCGGCTGCGCGAAGACTGGCTGCGCTCGAGTCACGCGCTGTTCGGTCACCGCTATCTCATGGACGCGATCGTTCCCGGCGGCGTCGCACGCGACATCGATCCTGCGGGAATCGCGCAGATCAGCGCGGAAATCGAGGAAGTGGGGAAATCGGTGGCATTGCTGAAGAACATCTACGACGAGCACGCGGGATTGCAGGACCGCTTCATCGGCTGCGGGCGCGTGAAGCCGGAGCTGGCCGAGCGATTGGGGCTGACGGGACTGGCCGGCCGTGCCAGCGCGGTCGCGTGGGACCTGCGCGTGCAGTTCCCCCCCGTTCCCTACGAGCAGTTCGACGTGCGTATGGCCACACACGGCAACGGCGACGTGGCGGCGCGCGTGACCGTACGCTTCGACGAAATCGCGGAATCGTTGCGCCTGGTCGGTCTCATCCTCGCGGAGCTTCCTCCCGGCGAGATCGTAACGCCAGTGCCGGACGCACCTGAGTATGCGCTCGGCATCGGCTGGGTGGAGGGCTGGCGCGGAGAAGTGCTGATCGCGCTCGAAACCGGTGCACGGAACAGCATACGCCGGGTCCACCCTCACGATCCGTCTTGGCAGAACTGGCCGCTCCTCGAGCGCGCGGTACTCGGCAACATCGTTCCCGACTTTCCACTGATCAACAAATCGTTCAACTTGTCGTACAGCGGTCATGACCTTTAGTTAATATGTTCCACCTGCTCAAACAAATCGCCGTTACGGGCATTAAAACCGAAGCGCCGCCGCGGCCGGATGAATCGCTGCGCGTTGCAGGCGAGCGGCTCAGCGCTGAAATCCTGAAGCGTTTTCATGGCTCTCTGACGATCCGCCACGTCGACGCCGGCTCGTGCAACGGCTGCGAGCTCGAGATTAACGCGCTCGGAAATCCGTACTACAACCTGGAAGGTTTGGGCATCCGCTTCGTCGCGAGCCCGCGGCACGCGGACATGCTGCTCGTCACCGGTCCGGTCTCACGGCACATGGAAGTCGCGCTGAAACGCACGTATGAGGCGACGCCTGAGCCGAAGCTTGTGGTCGCGATAGGCGATTGCGGCTGCACGGGTGGAATTTACGGCGAGAGCTATGCGAGTCTCGGCCGCGTGTCCAACGTCATACCCGTCGACGTCGCGGTGCCGGGCTGTCCGCCCACGCCGCTCGCGATCATGCAGGGGATCCTGACTGCGATCAGCGTGGACCCGAAAAGTTAGCGCGGGTCTGCAGGGCGTGGCTCAATGGACCGCGGGATTCTTCTTGCGCCCGGCAAGCACGTAGGTGCGCAG
>DATLEF010000202.1:0-9898 GCA_035525455.1 Burkholderiales bacterium | reverse complement strand
CTCGACAGAGCGGCTCGTGCCCCTGGGCGAAGCATCACTCGCATGGCTTTCACGCTACCTCAGCACCGCGCGGCCGGCGCTGCTCGCGGGCAAATCGTGCGACGATCTTTTCGTCACTGCGCGCGGCGCGGCGATGACGCGGCAGGCTTTCTGGTATGCGATCAGGCGTTGCGCGACGCGAGCGGCGCTTGCGAAGTCCATATCGCCGCACACGCTGCGACACGCATTCGCCACACACCTGCTCAACCATGGCGCCGACTTGCGCGTCGTGCAACTATTGCTCGGCCACTCCGACATTTCGACTACGCAGATCTACACGCATGTCGCGCGTGAAAGACTGAAACAGCTGCACGCGAAGCACCATCCACGAGGATGACGTCGGAGGCGGCTGAGCGAACGAGAGTGAGCCGAAGGAAGGGGAGGTAACGGAGGGAAACCATGGGTGTCCCTCTGTTCGTTCAATCCAGGCGGCTGCAGCCGCAGCTTAGCTGCGGCTGCCGCGCTCGATCGTGACGCCGAGGCGCTTGACGCCCTTTAGCGCGGCGAGCTTCGTGACGCTCGCGCGTATCCACGGCGCGCCGAATTCGCTCATGACGAGCTGCGCGATGTGCTCGGCGAGCGCTTCAACGAGCGCAAAGCGGTTCTCAGTGAGACTCTGCTCGATGCGGGCGACGATTTTCGCGTAGTCGATGGTGTCGCCGATTTTGTCGGAGCGCTTCGGCCGCGGCGGCAAACCGATTTCGAGATCGAGCTGCACCGTCTGCGGCACGCGCCGCTCCCACTCATACACGCCGACCAGGATTTCAAGGCGAAAGTCGCTGATGAAAATGGTGTCCATCGTTGTCGCGCTACAGGGTCGCGTGCGGGAATTGAAAGAGGCGGGTCATAGCGCTTCGACTGTACGCGATTCGCGCTAGAATTCGGTGGTCATTGTATGTGAAAAAAGCGCGTGCTCATCGTAATCCTCACTCTGCTCGCGTACCTCATCGGATCGATCTCCTTTGCCGTCATCACGAGCCGCGCATTGGGGCTGCCCGATCCGCGCACCTACGGTTCAGGCAACCCCGGCGCGACCAACGTGCTGCGCACGGGAAAGAAAGCGGCTGCGGTGCTGACTCTCGTCGGCGATGCTGCAAAAGGTACGCTGGCGGTTGTCATCGCTGCAATGGCTGTCGAACCTGATGCGCGAGAGCTCGCAATGGCGAGCGCAGCGGTCGCGGCGGTGCTGGGGCATATGTATCCGCTGTTCTTGCGATTCAATGGCGGCAAAGGCGTCGCCACCGCGCTCGGCGTGATCCTAGCGCTCAACGTCTACGTCGCGGCCGGCACGCTAGCGACGTGGCTCATCATGGTCATCTTTTTCCGCATCTCGTCGCTCGCCGCACTCGTGTCCGCGCTGTTCGCACCGTTCTTCACGGCACTGCTCTTCAGCATCGCACATCCTTACTTCATTGCGGTAGCGGTGATAGCCGGGCTGCTCCTCTGGCGCCACAAGACGAACATTCGAAAAATCCTCGACGGCACTGAAGCGCGCATCGGCGGCGCCAATCGCGCATAGCAGCGCGTCGGACTTGTCGATCGCGCTGGCTGCATCAATGGGGGAAGGGAGGTTACGGAGGGAAACCGTGGAAGGTTTCCCTCTGTTCGTGAGCGCCGAGGCCCGAGCCGAAGGCGAGCGGCGCGACCCTAGTCGGTGTGCGGTGGATCGAGCTCTTCCAGGTCCCAGCGCGGCCGCACTGAAAAACTCAGAATGTCTTTATGTTCCCGCCGTGCGAGGCGCTGTGCGCCCGCGTACGCGATCATCGCGCCGTTATCGGTGCAGAACTCGAAGTCAGGGTAGTACACCGTACAGCCCCTTCGTTCGGCACGCGCGGTGAGCTGCTCACGCAGCAGCGTGTTGGCGCCGACACCGCCTGCAACCACGAGTCGTGTGAGTTGGGTTTCTTCCAGAGCGGCGAGCGATTTTGCGACGAGCACCTCGACGATCGCCGCCTGCACTTCTGCCGCGAGATCGGCGCGCGCCGTGTCGTCCAGCGGCTGATTTCGCGCAAGCGTCATCACCGCCGTCTTGAGGCCGCTGAAGCTGAAATTGAGATCGCCGCTCCCGAGCATGGGCCGCGGCAGCCTAAAGCGGCCGGGGCGTCCGCGCTCGGCCAGCTTCGCAATCGCCGGCCCTCCCGGATAACCGAGTCCCAGCAGCTTCGCGCTTTTGTCGAATGCTTCACCCGCCGCATCGTCCAGCGTTTCACCGAGCAGCGCGTATTCTCCGACCGCGCTTACGCGCATGAGCTGGCTGTGGCCGCCGGAAACGAGCAGCGCCACGAAGGGAAATGCCGGCGCGGGATCGGACAAAAGCGGCGAAAGGAGATGCCCTTCGAGATGGTGCACGCCGATCGCGGGCACATCGAGGGCGTACGCGAGGCCGTGCGCGGCGCTTGCGCCGACCAGTAACGCGCCGGCGAGTCCCGGACCTTCCGTATAAGCGACCGCGTCGATATCGGCGATCGCGAGCCGCGCGTCGGCCAGTATCTGGCGCGTGAGCGGCAGGAGGCGCCGGATATGGTCGCGCGAGGCGAGCTCCGGCACCACGCCGCCATAATCGGCGTGCATGGCCACTTGCGAGTACAGGGCGTTCCCGAGCAGGCCTTTCGCACTGTCGTACAGGGCGACTCCGGTCTCGTCACATGAGGTCTCGATGCCCAGGACGACCATGGCTCACGCGAACTGTCTGAAGGGGTTTGAAGCGGGGCGGGAATCGCTTATAATACGCGCCTTTTTCAAGCAGTTGGAGCCTCTGGGGGTCGGCGCCCCTGGGAGACTCCGCCAGCCTTAGGAGTCTCATGCCGACAGTACGCGTCAAGGAAAACGAGCCGTTCGAAGTCGCCCTGCGCCGCTTCAAGCGCACTGTGGAAAAAACCGGTCTGCTCACCGAGCTGCGCGCCCGGGAGTATTACGAGAAGCCGACTTCGGAGCGCAAGCGCAAGCTTGCCGCTGCAATCAAGCGCCACCACAAGCGCCTGCGTTCGCAGCTCCTGCCGCCGAAAATGTATTAGCACTCCGCGTTCACGATCCGGCATTCCAAACGATCGCCCGGGCGCACGATGCGCCCGGGCGATTGTCATTTCTGGCGCAGTTACTGCTGCTGAACTTCGTCTGACCCTGGCATCTAACTTCTGACCTTTCCCATGTCCCTCCGCGATCAGATCAACGACGAGCTGAAAGATGCCATGCGCAGCGGCGACACGCGCCGCCGCGATGCGCTGCGCCTCCTCACCGCGGCGCTCAAGCAGAAGGAAGTCGACGACCGCAAGGTGCTTGCCGACAGCGACGTGATCGCGACGATCGACAAGATGATCAAGCAGCGCCGCGATTCCATTACGCAGTTCGAACAGGGCAACCGCCCGGATCTCGCTGAAAAAGAACAGTTCGAAATTTCGGTGCTTGAACGCTATATGCCGCAGGCGTTGAGCGACGCGGAGATCGAAGCCGCGATCTCTGCGGCGATTGCCGAGAGCGGCGCTAAAGCGCCGGCCGATATGGGCAAGGTCATGGGCGTGCTGAAGGCGACGCTTGCCGGCCGCGCCGACATGGCGAAAGTGTCCGGGCGGGTGAAAGCGAAGCTCGCGAGTTAACTGCAGGCGCCTCGCGCTACCATAGACGTAGATGAGGCGTAGATGATTCCTCAGTCGTTCATTCAGGACCTGCTGCACCGCGTCGATATCGTCGACGTCGTCGATCGCTACGTGAAACTGAAGCGCAGCGGTTCGAATTACTCTGCGTGCTGTCCGTTTCACTCCGAAAAGTCGCCGTCTTTCACCGTAAGCCCAACCAAGCAGTTCTATCACTGCTTCGGCTGCGGAGCGCACGGGACCGCGATCGGATTCATGATGGAGTATGGCGCCGTCGGCTTTGTCGACGCCGTCAAAGAGCTGGCGCAGAGCGTCGGCATGACCGTGCCCGAAGTGCGAAGCGAGCACTCACAACGGACCGCCGAGCAAAGCGAGGATCTTCACTCGGTCCTGCTGACCGCAGCGCGCTATTACCGATCCTGTCTCAAGGACGCGCCGCAGGCCGTGGCGTATCTGAAAAACCGCGGCCTCTCGGGCGAAATCGCAAAGCGCTTCGGTATCGGTTACGCGCCGGACGGCTGGCAAAACCTGGGCGCGGCATTTCCGGACTACGACGCGAAGGCGCTGGTTGCGGCCGGGCTCGTCAAACAGAACGAAGAAGGCAAGCGCTACGACCTTTTCCGCGACCGTGTCATGTTTCCGATCGTCGATGTACGTGGCAACGTCATCGGCTTTGGCGGGCGCGTATTGGGCGACGGGGAGCCCAAGTATTTGAACTCGCCGGAAACCGCGGTCTTCGAGAAAGGCCGCGAGCTGTACGGCCTGTACCAGGGGCGGCGCGCCATACGCGACGCGGGCCGCGTAGTCGTGGTCGAAGGCTACATGGACGTCGTTGCGCTCGCCCAGCACGGGGTCGCTTATGCCGTCGCAACGCTCGGCACGGCCACCACGGGACTGCACGTGCAGAAGCTCCTGCGCCAGGCCGACGAAGTGGTTTTTGCATTCGACGGCGACACAGCCGGCCGCCGCGCCGCGTGGCGGGCGCTGGAAGGAACACTTTCCGAATTGACCGACGGCAAGCAGGTGCGGTTTCTGTTCCTGCCGCAAGGCGACGACCCGGACAGCTATGTCCGCGGCCACGGCCAGGCTGGATTCGAAACGCTCCTCGGTGAGGCAGTGCCGCTCTCGCGCTATCTGCTGGAGGAGCTCGGCGGCCGCGTCGACCTCTCATCCGCGGAAGGCCGCGCAGCGCTCATACATGCGGCTAAGCCGCTGGTCGCGCGCCTGCAAAACAACGCCTTTCGCGCGCAGATCCTGCGTGAGCTGGCCGGGAAATCGCGTCTGACTCCACCTGAAGTTGAAGCACTGTGCGGCCTGGCTGCGCCTGACCGGAAAAAAACGGAAGCCGCGCCGAACGTGCGGCCGCGATCCGCGCCCACATTGTGGCGAAAGCTCCTGCGACTGCTCCTGGACGCGCCGCAGCTCGCCGCGGAGATCGGGCCGGAACAGCGGCGCCTACTCGAGAGTGACCCGGACTTTGCGTCCGCCGTCGCGCTCGTAGATGAAGTCAAGCGAACCGGTGTCGACACGACGGGCGCATTGTTCGAAGCCGTCCGCGGATCGCCCTATGCGGAGCTCTACGGGGAAATTGCGCGGGAAGGTCTGGAAGAGCCGAGCGAGCTCGAAGCCGCGCGTACCGATCTCGAAGGTGTGTTGGCCAAGCTTGAAAGCAGCTGGGTGCAGCAGCAAATAAAAGGGCTGGCGGCAAAATCCGATCGCGATGAAACTGAACAGCAGCGACTCCACGCGCTTTGGGAGCGGCTGGCTGAACTAAAAGGGGTGCCACGGGTCGGAGTGTTTCCCCCGAGCTGACTGGCTGCCCAGAACGAAAGCGCAGTCGCCGCGCATTCCCAAGCAAAGTTCGGGCCCGATTCGGGCATGTTCGACAATCGAAACAAAGAGTTAAGGCTCGGAACCTGTCGCCCAGACCGCGGGTTCTAAAGTATAATTTACAGTTTTTTAACGCACACATATCCGCGGGAACCATCGCACATGGCCAAAGTAAAGAAAGCCGCATCCAAAGCGAAATCAGTCGCCGGAAAAAAACACACAGCTGCCAAGAGTGCCACCCGCGCCAAGCCGGCGAAGCGCTTGTCCGCGAAAGCGCGCCCCGCGCTCAATGTGAAATCGAAGAACATCAAAGCGAAGCTGCAGCGTCCGAAGCCGGCGGCGGTCAAGGCGAAACCGAAAGCGGCACTCAAGCAGGCGCTTTTGAAGCGCACGGCCGCCAAAGCGCCCGCGAAAGCGCAAAACAAGGTCGTCAACAAAAAAGAGCAGCGCCTGGCCACGCTGAAAGCGGTCGGCAAGAAAGCGCTGGAGAAAGCACAGGCCGCGCTCAAGATTGAAAAGACACCTGCTAAGCCTGCCGGCGCAGCCGTAGGGCCCACCGGCAAGAAAGGCACGCGCGGGCTCACTGCGCGCGAAAAAGCGCTGGTCAAGGAATTCGAACGCCGCGAGCTTTCGCCCGCGGATGCGGAAGCGCGCCGCACGCGGCTGAAAAATCTCATCGTGCTCGGCAAGGAGCGCACGTATCTGACCTACGCCGAGATCAACGACCATCTGCCCGACGACATGATGGACGCCGAGCAGATCGAGAACATCATCGGCATGATCAACGACATGGGCATACAGGTGTACGACGAAGCGCCTGATGCCGAAACGCTGCTCATGTCGGACGCGGCGCCGCCGGTCGCCGACGAAGCTGCGGTGGAAGAAGCCGAAGCCGCGCTCTCGACCGTCGATTCCGAATTCGGCCGCACGACCGATCCCGTGCGCATGTACATGCGTGAAATGGGTTCGGTGGAGCTTCTCACGCGCGAAGGCGAGATCGAAATCGCCAAGCGCATCGAAGACGGCCTGAAGCACATGATCCAGGCCATATCGGCGTGCCCGACGACCATCGCGGAAATCCTCCACCTCGCCGAAAAGATCGAGAAGGACGAGCTGCGCGTCGATGAGGTGGTCGACGGGCTCGTCGATCCTGACGCCGACGAGGAAGCCATGGCGTCCGACGCCGAGGCCCCGGATGAGGAAGAAGCCGAGCTCGAAACAGCCGAGGAAGAAGACGAAGACGGCGCGGCGGTGCAGAGCGCGGACATGTTGAAGCTGAAGGAAGAGGCGCTCAAGCGCTTCGGCCAGATCCGCAGCTACTACGGCAAGCAGATGCGCGCGCTCCAGAAGGAAGGGCCGCGCAGCAAACCGTACTTGCAGGCGCGCGACCACATTTCCGACGAGCTGATGAATATCCGCTTCGGCGCGAAACAGATCGAATCGCTGTGCGACGGCCTGCGTAAGCTCGTCGAGGAGGTGCGCCGCTACGAGCGCACGATCATGCAGCTGTCCGTCGAAAAAGCGCAAATGCCGCGCAACCACTTCATCAAGGAATTCCCCGGCAAGGAAACGAACGTGCGCTGGGTGAAGACCGAGATCGAATCGCACAAGGCGTGGAGCACCGCGCTCGAGCGCTTCGAGCCGGCGATCGTCGAGCAGCAGCAGAAGCTGCTCGATCTGCAGGCGCGCGTGGGCATTCCGATCAAGGACCTGAAGGAAATCAACCGGCAGATGACGACCGGGGAAGCAAAAGCGCGGCGCGCGAAACGCGAGATGACCGAGGCCAACCTGCGTCTCGTGATCTCCATCGCTAAGAAATACACGAACCGCGGGCTGCAGTTCCTCGATCTGATCCAGGAAGGCAACATCGGTCTCATGAAGGCGGTGGACAAGTTCGAGTATCGCCGCGGCTACAAATTCTCGACTTATGCCACGTGGTGGATACGGCAGGCGATTACGCGCTCGATCGCGGACCAGGCACGCACGATCCGCATTCCGGTGCACATGATCGAGACCATCAACAAGATGAACCGGATCTCGCGGCAAATCCTGCAGGAGACGGGGCAGGAGCCCGATCCTGCGCTGCTCGCCGAGAAAATGGAGATGCCGGAAGAAAAAATCCGCAAGATCCTCAAGATCTCGAAAGAGCCGATTTCGATGGAGACGCCGATCGGCGACGACGACGATTCGCATCTTGGCGACTTCATCGAAGATCAGTCGACGGTGGCGCCTTCGGATTCGGCCGTGTTCGCATCGTTGCGCGGCGTAACCAAGGACGTGCTCGATACGCTCACGCCGCGCGAAGCGAAAGTGCTGCGCATGCGCTTCGGCATCGAGATGAACACCGATCACACGCTCGAAGAAGTCGGCAAGCAGTTCGACGTGACGCGCGAGCGCATCCGCCAGATCGAAGCGAAGGCGTTGCGGAAGCTCCGGCATCCCTCGCGCTCCGAGCGGCTGAGAAGCTTTCTGGATACGGAAACCTGAGTCTAGAAGTCAGGGCCGAAAAGCGCACGCGAGCTTCGGCTGGCGTGCGCTTTTTACTTTGAGCGTTCACTGATGCTCTCGCGCGTCCTCAAATCATTCCTGGGGCGCCGGCCATCCGCCAAGCCCATCGTCGATCGCGCGCTTTCCTGCTACCGGGCGGGCGCTTTCGGCGAAGCCGAGCAGTTGCTGCGCACCGCAGTGAGCGAGCATCCGTCGGATGCCGCCGTGCTGACCAATCTTGCGCTCGTGCTGCTCGTGCAGAATCGAGGCGCGGAGGCGGCAGGGCTGCTCGAAAAAGCGCTCGCGCTCGATCCGCAGTGCGCGCCCGCGCATTGCAACTACGCGACGCTCCTGCTCGCCTCGGGCCGTCTCGAGGATGCGATCACGCATTACCGCGCTGCGTGTCGGGCCGATCCCGATTTTGATGCGGCGACCGACCAGCTGCTGCACGCGCTGCTCCAGGCGTGCGACTGGGACGGCGCGGACATACAGGCAGCGCGCTTGCGTAAGGGTATGGCGCGTGCGTCCGCCGACAAACGGATGGCGCTCATCTCCCCGCTTACCGCGCTGTTTCTGCGGCTCGATGCGCAAACGTGCAAGCAGGTCGCCGCTTACCACGCCGACGTTCATGCGCAGCACCCCGCAAACCGTGTGACTCTTCGTGCTCGCTCCGCGGCGGTGCGTCCGCAGCGGCTGAAGATCGGCTATTTCTCCGGGGACTTTCGTGAGCACGCCGTGGGAAGGCTGCTCAACACCGCATTCGCTTTGCACGATCGTGGCCGTTTTGAAACCTACGCCTTTTCGTTCGGTCCCGACGATGGCAGTCGTTACCGCGAGGCCATCGCTTCGAGCGTCGACCATTTCGTCGACATCGCCGCGCTGAGCGATGCGGATGCAGCGCAGACGATTGCCGATTGCGGCATCGACGTCCTCGTCGACCTCATGGGCCATACGACCGGCACCAGGTTCGGCGTCCTGGCGCGCCGTCCCGCACCCGTGCAGACGCACTTTCTGGGTTATCCCGCGACCACTGGGGCGAGCTACATCGATTATTTCGTGAGCGACCGCGTGGTGACGCCGCCAGACCCCGGGCATCACTTCACCGAGACGCTCGTGCACGTCGCAGAGTGCTACATGCTGAGCGACGGTGCAGAAGCGCGCGGCGTCATACGTGCGGCTCGGGCCGATCATGGCTTGCCTGAAGCTGCGTGCGTCTACACCAATTTCAGTACGCCCTCGCGAATCGATCGCGAATCGTTCGCGCTGTGGATGCGCATCCTCGATGCCGTGCCGCAGAGCGTGCTCTGGCTGCTTGGCGCCGACCTGCTGGTCGTAAAAAACCTCGAACGCGAAGCGTCCTCACGCGGCGTCGATCCGCAGCGGCTTATTTTCGGAGCACGGGAATCGCACAGGCCGGCGCATCTCGGCCGGCTTGCCTGTGCCGATCTCGCGCTCGACACGCTCGGCTGGTACAACGGCCATACCACGACCGCCGACATGCTATGGGCAGGCGTGCCCGTGCTCACGGCGCCCGGCGGCACGTTCGCAACCCGGGTCGCTGCGAGCCTTGTCACCGCCGCGGGTTTGCCGGAGCTCGCAGTGCGTACGCCGGGCGTCTTCGTCACGACGGCCATTGCGCTCGGCCACGACCGCGCGCGCACTCGCGCGCTACGCGATAAATTGCGCGAAGCGCGCGATATAGCGCCGTTTTTCCGGACGGATCGCCTCATCCGCGATCTCGAAACGGCTTACGACGCGATGTACGCTGGTAAAATCGAACCTTTTGCGGGTCTGTAGCTCAGTCGGTTAGAGCAGGGGACTCATAATCCCTTGGTCGAAGGTTCGAGTCCTTCCAGACCCACCCACTACAAGGAGGACGCGAAGCTCGCGTGCGGTCCGTTCAGCCGGTGCGGGGCAGAAAACCTTGCGACCTGGCCCACTCGATATGCTCT
>DATLEF010000190.1:0-2069 GCA_035525455.1 Burkholderiales bacterium | reverse complement strand
CGCGAGCCCGTGCAGGTCGAGGGCGATCTGTACGCGCTGGTCGCGTGCAACGAGATCGGCGGGCGGCGCTTGCTGGCGATGATGGAGGAATACGACATCAAGGATATCGAGCGGGTGTCGGAGCACGTCATCTCACGCTCGCATTCGGCGATGCTTGCCGCGGTGCGCGAGTGGCCGCAGGGCACGTGGTCTTTCTCGATGACGACCGACGGCTACGATGCGCCGATCACGCTTGCTGCGGCGCTGACGGTTTCGAGAAGCGGCATCGATATCGATTTCTCGGGCACGAGCGGCGTCGTCGCCAACGGCATCAACGTGCCGAAAAGCTACACCGACGCGTATACGTCGTTCGGTGTGCGCTGTGTCATCGGGCCGCACATCCCGAACAATGCAGGCTCGCTCTCGGCCGTGCGCGTCGCCGCGCCCGAAGGCTGCATACTGAACGCGCCGTATCCGCTCGCGGTGAGCGCGCGCTCGATCGTTGGCCAGATGCTGCCGGATATCGTTTTCGGCTGTCTGCGCCAGGCCCGTGCCGACAAAGTGCCGGCGGAGAACAGCTCCGCGCTGTGGAACTTGCGGCTCGCCGGCGGCCAGATGATCAAAGGGGTGGATCCGGCTCAACTGAAAGGCGCGACGCGTTTCAACGTGAATGGCTTCAACACGGGCGGCACCGGCGCCCGGCCGGGCAAAGACGGACTCTCGGTGACTTCGTTCCCGAGCGGCGTTCGCAACGTGGCCGTCGAGATCATCGAAACACTCTCGCCGGTCGTGTTCTGGAGAAAGGAATACCGGCCCGATTCAGGCGGCCCAGGCGAGCACCGCGGCGGACTCGGTCAGATCATGGAGATCGCGAACGGCGAGCCCGCCCCTATGATCATCTCGGCGACCTTCGACCGGATCGTGCACCCGGCGCGCGGCAGCGCCGGTGGGCACAGCGGCGCAGGCGGTATCGTCGCGCTGAAATCGGGCGAAAGGCTGCGCGGCTTTGGACGGCAGGTGATTCCAGCCGGGGACCGAGTGGTCCTGGAAACGCCTGGGGGCGGCGGCATCGGAGACCCGAGAAAGCGCTCGCGCGAGGCGGTGGAATCCGACGTCAAGAACGCACTGGTGACGCCGGAGCAGGCGAAAACCGCTTACGGCCTGTAATACCGGGTTCGATGCTTCGGGCAGCGTTGGCTGCGCGCGTCAATTCACGATCACGTTCGCTTTCTGCGCCACCCGATACCATTTCTCCGATTCAGCGTTGAAGTATGCGCTGAACGCTTCGGGACTGTTTCCGACCGCGACACCCCCCAACCCCAGTATGCGTTCGCGCATTTCAGCCGTCTTGAGTGATTGCGCAAGCTGGGTGCTCACGCGATTCACGATGTCGCGGGGAACACCGGCCGGCATCGATAATCCCTGCCACGAGCTTGCGTCGTAGCCTTTCAGACCCGACTCGTTCACGGTGGGCACGCTCGCGAGTACCGGAAATCGTTCTTTCGTCGATACCGCAATCGCACGCAACCGGCTGTCTTTCACATAGGGCATAACGCCGACCGCGGCGCTGAACGCAAGCTCAACGCGCCCTGCGACCTGATCGACGATTGCGGCGCCGGTGCCCTTGTAGGTCACGAGAACGATGTCGATGCCGGCCTGCTGCTTGAGCAGCTCCATCGCGAGATGCGGGCTCGCGCCGCCTCCGCTGGACGCATAGTTCAGCGCGCCCGGTTGGTTTTTGGCGAGCGCGATCAGCTGAGACACATTTCTGACCGACAGCGACGGATGCACGAGCAGCAGCATGGGCACCGAGGCGACGAGCGTGACATGCGAGAAATCCTTCAGCGAATCGAAGCCCGCATTGCTCGACATCCTGGATGCCATCGCCTGCGCGGGCGCAACGAAACACATCGTGTAACCATCGGGAGGCGATTTCACACACTGGCTGGTGCCTATGTTTCCACTTGCGCCAGCGCGGTTGTCGACGATCACGTTCGAGCCCCAGGCATCGGTGAGCTCCTTCGCCATCAGGCGCGCCAGGGTGTCGGTCGCACCGCCGGGCGGGTAGGAAACGATGATTCTGATCGGCT
>DATLEF010000188.1:0-5831 GCA_035525455.1 Burkholderiales bacterium | reverse complement strand
TTCGCTCTTCGTTCTGACCTTCATCCGGGATGTCGCGCTACTCGTCAGCGTTGTGACCGGCGTTGATTCCGCGGAGGCTGCCCTGCGCAGTCAAGGCGCGCTCGCCGTGCCGCTACTGGCCGCGCTCGCAACACTTGTGGGTTTCTTCCACGCGCGCCGGCGCGCGAGGATCCGGCGCATCGACATTCCAATCGCCGGGCTGCCGTCGGCGCTGCACGGCTTCAGCATCGCCCAGATCAGCGATCTTCATATCGGCGCTACGATCAAGCGCGCCTATATTGAGCGGATCGTGGATGCCGTGAACGGTTTACGCGCGGACATGATCGCGGTCACCGGCGACCTCGTCGATGGCAGCGTGAAAGATCTTTCATGGCACACCGAGCCGTTGTCTCGGCTCACGTCGCTGCACGGTGCTTTTTTCGTCACCGGAAATCACGAGTACTACTCGGGAGCTGGCGCGTGGGTGAATGAGGTGCGCCGGCTTGGCCTTGCGGTGCTCATGAACGAGCACGTCGTGTTGCTGCATGGCGGCGCCGCGGTGGTCGTCGCCGGCGTGACTGACTACAACGCCGGCCTTTTCGATCCCGGGCAACGCAGCGATCCCGCTGCTGCCATGCTCGGCGCGCCCAGCAATGCCGGCGTCAGAGTGCTGCTCGCACACCAGCCGCGATCCGCATTCGCCGCGGCATCGGCAGGGTTCGACCTGCAGCTCTCCGGCCACACGCACGGCGGGCAGTTCTTCCCGTGGAATTTCGTGGTGAAACTTTTCCACCCGTTCACCACGGGGCTCCATCGCCTCGACAGGCTCTCGATCTATATCAGCCGCGGCACGGGCTATTGGGGACCGCCGAAGCGGCTGGGCGCACCTTCGGAAATTACGTTTCTGCGGCTGGTGCCAGCGTAGAGAGGAACTACGAACTAAGGCCGCGGAGCAAACGCGAGTGAGCCAAAGGAAAGGAGGTAACGGAGGGAAACCTCAGTTTCCCTCTGTTCGTTTACCGACAGCGCGGCTGCGGGCGACGTTTACGTCGTCCGCCACGGTTCCTCGCCGCGCGGCCCGCCTGCCTACGTGCGAACGGTAACGGGTTTCGCTAAGTCGGGCTGCCGAATCGGCAGCGTGCAGTGCTCGCGAATCAGGCGCGTGCACTCATCGGCAGGCACGGGGCGGGAGTAGTAGTAACCCTGCATCTCGTCGCAGCCGTTTGCCGCTAGAAATTCGCGCTGCGCGTCGTTCTCGACCCCTTCGGCGACAACTTTGAGCCTCAACGCGTGCGCCATGGTGATGATCGCCTGCGCGATGGGCGCGTCGTCCGCGTTACCGGGTAGACCGGTGACGAACGAGCGGTCAATCTTGAGCGAGTCGATGGGAAAGCGCTTGAGGTAGCTCAGGCTCGAGTAGCCCGTGCCGAAATCGTCGATCGCGATCGACAGACCGAGCGCCTTGAGGTTGCGCAGCGTGGCGATCGTTGCTTCCGCGTGATGCATCGCGGTGCTCTCGGTGATTTCGATTTCGAGGAGGCGCGCCGGAACGTCGAATTCCCGCAGGACGCGCGTCACCGTCGCGCAGATATCCTGCTGGCGGAACTGCTTGGCTGAGATGTTCACCGCAATGGGCACCGCCGCGAGGCCGTCCTGCAGCCAGCCGCGTATTTCCGCGCACGCGGTGGCCAGCACCCATTCGCCGATCGGGATGATGAGCCCCGTTTCCTCGGCGAGCGGAATGAAGTCCCCGGGCGAGACCAGCCCGAGCTCGGGATGGCGCCAGCGCATCAGCGCCTCCACGCCGATGATCGCGCCGGTCGCCACGTCGATCTTGGGCTGGTAATAGAGGCTGAACTCCGAGCGCTCGAGCGCCCGGTGCAGCTTCGCTTCGAGCGTCAGCCTCTCGACCGCGCTCAAGTTCATGCTCTGGTTGTAATACTGGTAGTTGTTCTTGCCCTGCTCTTTCGCGTAATACATCGCGGCGTCGGCGTTCTTGAGCAGGCTCTCCGCATCGCTGCCGTCGAGCGGATAGACGACGATGCCGATGCTCGCACTCACCACGATCTCGTTGGCGGCGATGGTAAACGGCTGGGAGAGCGCGTCGAGGATGCGTGCGGCGACTTTCGCGCCGTCCTGCGCCTGGCTCACCGCGAGCAGCACGGTGAACTCGTCTCCGCCGGGACGCGCGACGCTGTCGTTGATCGAATCGGCATCGTTGCGGGTGACGTAATCGCTCGGACGCAGCGCCTTGGCGAGACGCGCTGACGCTTCCTTCAGCAGCACGTCGCCACCTTCGTGGCCGAGTGTGTCGTTCACGCGCTTGAAGCGGTCCAGATCGAGCGAAAGCATGATCAGCACTTCGCCCGTTCGCTGCGCGCGCGCGACCGCGTGACTCAACTGCTCCTTGAAGAGATGCCGGTTGGGCAATCCGGTGAGGGTGTCGTAGAGCGCGAGCCGGCGGATCTGCTCGGCGGCGCGCGTGCGCTCGGTGATGTCCTGAATTGTTCCGTGCATGTGCACGGGCTGGCCGCCTGCGTCGTACTGTATTTCCCCCTGCTCGTGCACGATGCGCACCGTGCCATCCGGCCGCACGATGCGGAAATCGAGATTGAACGATTCCTGGCGGTGCAGCGTCGAGTAGACAGCGTTCTTGACAATGGCGCGGTCGTCGGGGTGCACGATCTCGAGAAAAGTAAGGTACGTGACGGAAAACTGTTCGGGCATCTGCCCAAGGATGCGATACATCTCGTCCGAGCACTGAGCGCGATCGCTCGCAATGTCCCAGTCCCAATGCCCGAGCTGCGCGATGCGCTGTGCGTTCACGAGGCGCGCCTGGCTTTGCGTCAGATCGAGGAAGGCGCGATTGGCGCGCAGGAGGTAGCGCACCCGGTGGCCGAGCATCGGCCACGCGATCGGCTTGGTGATGAAGTCGGTCCCACCGGCTTCATACGCGCGGTTGATCGATTCGGAATCGTCGAGCCCCGTCATCATCAGCACCGGAGCAACATCCCCGCCTTCGAGCTTGCGCAGCGCCGCGCAGGTCTCGAAGCCGTCGAGCAGCGGCATCTGCACGTCGAGCAGCACGATGTCAGGACGCAGGCGCTCGAAGGCCGTCAGGGCGGCGCGGCCGTCGGCGGCCTCCTCGACAATGAAACCCGCCTGCTCGAGCGTCGCGCGGGCGAGCAGGCGCATGGTCGTGTCATCGTCGACGACGAGAACGATCTGCGTTTCGCAGGCGTCGGTCATATTGCGGTTCAGGCTGGAGCGACGAGCGCCGCCAGCGCCGCACGAACTTGGGCATATTCATCGTCGATGGCACTCATCGGACGCTGCGCGTCTGCGAGGCGCTTCGCGCGAGCATCGGCTTCCACGGCCTTGCACAGCTCGGCCAGCGCGAGGGCGCCCAGGTTGGCGCTGCTGGACTTCAATTGATGCGCCGCCTGCTCCAGGGCTTTTGCGTCGGCAGCGCCGATCGCGTTACGCATCGCCTGCAGAAGCTGCGGCGCTTCGGCGAGATACAGTGAAATGATCCTGTCGAGGAGCCGCGGCGCACCGGGGCTTTGCAGCGCGCGAATGTTGTCGAGCGCTTTGGCATCGATCGCAGCGCCGGGCCGAACGACCTTCACCTCGACCGCCGGCCAGGCGCGGGGCTGCACCCACTTCGCAAGGATCTCCAGGAGCTCTTCGTGCCTGAAGGGCTTGGCGAGGTAGTCGTCCATACCCGCGGCAAGGCAGCGCTCGCGGTCGCCTTCCATGGCATTTGCCGTAAGCGCAACGATCGGCACGCGCGGACGCGCCGGATCTTCCGCCGCGCGCAACGCGCGAGTCGCCTCGAAACCGTCCATCTCGGGCATCTGGCAATCCATCAGGATGACGTCGAAACGGTCTACACCCACGGCGGCGAAGGCTTCGCGCCCGTTGTGCGCCACTTCGACTTCGCAGCCCATGCTTCTCAGCATCGCCACCGCGACCTCGCGGTTCACCACGTTGTCTTCAGCCAGCAGCACGCGTGCGTCGATCGTCGGCCGCTTTGCCACTGCCGCGCTTGGCGTGGACTGGGGGGCGAGACCTGCGGCTTCGGCAACTGCGCGGCGCAGATCCGCGTTGCGCACCGGCTTGCTCAAGTGGCTCACGATGCCCGCCTCGCGCGTCGCTGCGAGCTCCTGCGCCGATATCGCCGAGCTCAGCATGATCAGACGCACGCCTGCGATCGTCGGGTCGGCCTTGATCGCCCGCGCGAGCTCGAGTCCGTTCATGCCGGGCATTTTCATGTCGATGATGGCGATCTCGTACGGCGCGCCGCCGTGAGCCGCGGCACGCAGCATGTCGAGCGCGCGCACGCCGTTCTCCGCGCTGCCGTTGCTCACGCCCCAGCTCATCACCTGGTTGTGCAGTATGGTGCGGTTCGTCGCATTGTCCTCGACGATCAGCACGCGGAGGCCCGCGAGCTCGTCGCGCTGCGGGACTTCGGCGGTGGCATCGTTGGCGACGCTCGCAGGGAAGGTAAAATAGAAGCACGACCCCTGTCCCGGCGTGCTGTGTACGCCGATCGTGCCGCCCATCAGCTCGATGAGCTGTTTCGAGATGGCAAGCCCGAGCCCGGTTCCGCCGTATTTGCGCGTGGTCGAGCTGTCGGCCTGCGTAAACGACTGGAACAGCGTGCCCACCTGCTCCGGCGAGAGTCCGATGCCGGTGTCGATCACCGAGAGCCGCAGCCCGCAGGCATCAGCACCGGCCGGCGCATCGGGCGCGAGCTCGACCTTGATGAGGATTTCGCCTTTCTCGGTGAACTTGACCGCGTTGCTCACGAGATTGGTGAGTACCTGGCGCAACCGCCCCGGGTCGCCGTTGATGCGGCGCGGGACGTCGGCGTGCACCTGGCACGCGAGCTCGAGGCCTTTGCTGTAGGCGCGCTCGGCGAAAAGCTCCGCGACTTCCTGTGCGAGCTCGTGCACGTCGAACGCGATCTTCTCGAGCTCGAGCTTCCCTGCTTCGATCTTGGAGAAATCGAGGATGTCGTTGATGATCGCAAGCAGCGCTTCTCCGGAGTTGTGTATCGTCTCGGCGAAGCGCCGGGGCCGTTCGGCGAGGTCGGTGGCGAGGAGGAGTTCCGCCATGCCGAGGATGCCGTTCATCGGCGTGCGGATCTCGTGGCTCATGTTGGCGAGGAACTGACTTTTTAACTGGCTTGCCTGCTCCGCGCGGATCTTTTCGCGCGTGAGCTCCTCGGCGTGGCGGCGCTCGGTGACGTCGCGCATGTTGACGACGATGCCTTCTACCGCGGGATTGTCGAGCATGTTCGCTACCGTCGCTTCGAGGTATTTCGGAGCGCCCTCTCCCGCACATCTGAATTCGAACGCGGCGCCCACGCCCGGGTTCGCTGCGGTTTCTTCGAGCGCCTGCCGCATGGCATCGGCATCGCTTTCGCTCACGAACGATACCGGCGATTTGCCGATCACGTCATCGGGCGGGAATCCGAGCACACGCTGCACGGAAGGGCTCGCGTAGCGCACCGAGAGGTTTGAATCGAGCACGAGCACGGCATCGCTGGCGTGCTCGATGAGCGATCGGAAATGCGCTTCGCTCCGCGCGACATCCGCCCGCGCCTGCAGCAGCCGCTCTTCGCGCGAATAAACTTCGCGCGCCATGAAATCGAAGCGCTCGGCGAGCTCGCCGATCTCGTCGCCATTGGAGGGCGCTGACGGTCCTTTTTTCTCGGGCGAGACAGCCTGCGTCTCGCCGCCCGCATGCCCACGGCTCAGCGCCTGCGTGGCGGCGGCAAGCCCGCCCAGCGGCCGCACCACGAAACGCCTGAAGAACACCGTGATCACCACTGCCGCGAGCGCGAA
>DATLEF010000185.1:0-20829 GCA_035525455.1 Burkholderiales bacterium | reverse complement strand
CGGTCTCCGGTTCGATTGCGGGCGGTGTATCCACTTTCGTGAACAACAGCAGCACGTCATTCGCACACTTGAGCGCCGGCATGCCGCCCCAGGTTGTCCTGGACGTGCTGGAAAACTGGGCCGTGTAGAAATCGATCGCTTCATCGGGATCGACGGAATTCAGGTGCAGATGATGGAACGACGGCGTCGGGAGCATGGGGCTGTACCGTAAACGGAACGTACCAGAGTAACACCGCGGGCGAACACCGTCGCTGGGTGCGTTACGGAATTTCCACGTCGAAAAGCGGCGCGTACTGCTGGCAGCCGAAGAGGTCGGTCTCGCCGGCGCTCCCGCTCGGCCGCTCGCGCCGTATCGTGAATTTGATGGCGTTGGCCGGTTCGAACACGACGAAGTCCGTGACCCGTTCCTCCTCGACCCTGAAGAGCCGCGCGACGCTCGCCCGGCTGAGCACGCGGCTGTCACGCACGCGCTCGAAGTTGCGGCGCTCGCGGCAGATGATGTCGAACGTGATGTGGTCGACGCCGGCGTTCTTGCTGCGGATTGTCGATGCGAGCTCTGCGAGCTTCATGATGCTCCGATCGTCTCCAGGTGTGCCTCGAAGAATTCGCACGGGTCGCGCGCTTCGATGATGTGGTTGAGCGTCCATTCGTAGGCGGCGCGCGCGCGCAGCACTTCGTCGCCCAACATGGCGGCCGTCCCGGCCGTGCCTTTCACATCCGGCAGGCGCGCGTAAAAGAGATTGAAACCCGCGATGTGGCAGATCGTCTCGGCGCGATCGGCGTCCGCGCACACGACTTCGACGACCACGCCGACTTCGTGCGGGTTGCGCGGCACCGCAGGCTCCATCGCGCCCATCACGGCATCGCGGCCATACACATGATAGAAGAGACGGTAGGCCTCGCCCGGCGGACCGAAGCGCTCGGCGAGCTTCGTCTTCGCCCAGTCGATGGCGCGGTCGAGATTCGCGATGATGTAGGGATCGCGGATGCCGAGTATGAAAAGCGCGCGTTCGCCCACCTTGCCTGAGCCTTCGAGCTTCACCCACGTTCGATCGTCGCGCACGAATTTCTGGCCCGTGACACGCGTCGTTTTTTCATCGGTCTGTTCGTACCGGCAGTTCGACATGTCGAGATAGCCGCCCGGCACGTGCTCGCGGTACGGGTTCAGCCGCTCATACATGGCGTGACTCGCAACCGAGGCGGGCGTGCAGCGCTGGCCCGGGTGCATCGCGGTGACGTACACGCCGTCTTCCTGGACACGCCCGAGAATCGTCTCCTTGCCCATGAACGGCTCGCCGCAGAACGACGCGCATTCCATCGCCTTGCCGCAGAAATACGCATCGGCTTCCGGATAGCCCGCGTTCAGCAGTGGCGCCGCGAATATCGACGGATCGCTGCTGCGGCCCGCGATGACGACGTCCGCGCCGTCGTCGAGCACTTGGCGGATGGGTTCCGCGCCCATCACCGCAACGACGCGATCGGTGCGCGCAAGCGTCGCCGCATCAGCATCACTTCTGCCGTTCAGGCCCTTGATCGGCTCTCCGCGCTGCCTGCGCTTCTCGAGATCGCCCACCGGCATCTCCGAGTAAATGCGGGCGAGCTTGAACGATGCGAGCCGATGCTCGGCCGCTACTTCTTTGACGATCTGCACGTACTGATCGACGCCCCGGTTGGTGCCGGTGTCCGAAGCGGAGCCCAGTATGAGCGGCACTTTCAGCCGTCTCGCGGCGAGCAGCATCGCTTCGATGTCATGGCGCTGCCACATCTCGTTGCTCGTCGCGCGGTCGGCGCCGAGCGGATACGGACCGATGTCGGCGCTGCCCGAATCCGCGATGATGAAATCGGGGGCTTGTGCGCAGCCGTGCTCGAAGCTTCCCTTCTCCAGCGGCGTGGTGCCGAGGTGACCTGTGGGTGTGATGATCTTGATGGATTTCATGGGTCGTACTTCAGGTCCGACGATTTTTCTTCGAACAGATGGACGATGGACGGTAGCATAGCAGCACACTTCATTCACGCATTAACATCGGCCGACGACTTAGGGACTCTTAAGGAAAATCATGACCGACCGTCTTTCGATACGTTCGCGGCGCTTTCTCGGACAGGTGTGGGAGCTCGCGATGCCGTACTGGCGCTCCGAGGAAAAAGTCCGGGCCTGGACGCTGCTCTCGGCCATCGTCGGCATGACGCTCGGCATCGTCTACATGCTGGTGCTGCTGAACGGGTGGAACCGGCAGTTCTACAACGCGCTCGAGACCAAGGCGTCGGAGGACTTCTACGTGCTCATGCTGCAGTTCTCTTTGCTCGCGGCGGTGTTCATCGTGCTCTCGATCTATCGCACGTACCTGCAGCAGATGCTGGCGGTGCGCTGGCGCATCTGGCTCACGAAGCAGTACATGGGCGAATGGTTGAGCAATCGCGTGTATTACCGTCTGGAGCTCGATCATCTCGGCACCGACAATCCCGACCAGCGTATCGCCGAGGACCTGCGGGCATTCACGACCGGCACGCTGTCGCTCGGGCTGGGCCTCCTGCGCGAGACCGTGACGGTAGTCTCCTTCGTGGCGATACTATGGACCTTGTCCGGACCGCTCGCGTTCATGCTCGGTGGACACGAGATCAACGTTCCGGCCTACATGGTGTGGGCTGCGCTTCTCTATGCAATCGGCGGCACCGCGGTCACGTACTACGTGGGCCGTCCGCTCGTCGGACTCAATTTCCAGCAGGAGCGGCTCGAAGCGGATTTCCGGTTTCACCTGGTGCGCATGCGCGAATACGCCGAAGGCGTGGCGCTCTATGCGGGTGAAGACTCCGAGCGCCGCGGCCATCTGTCGCGCCTCGAGCGCGTGCGCGAGAACTGGTACGCGCTCATGCATTACACGAAGCGCCTCGGCGCGCTCACGATCGGCTACGGCCAGGCCGCGGTGGTGTTTCCTTATTTTGTCGCGGGCCACCGCTATTTCTCGGGCGAGATTCCGCTCGGCGGCCTCACGCAGATCGCCGGCGCGTTCGGCCAAGTGCAGAGCTCGCTCTCGTGGTTCGTCGACAGCTACGCCGATCTCGCCAACTGGAAAGCGAGCGTGGACCGGCTGCTCACGTTCCATCACGCGGTCGAGCGCGCGACGGGCGAAGCGCAGGCGAAAAGCGGCGAGCGCGTCAGTGCGCCTGCGGCCAACGCGCTCCATGCCGATATCGACGAGCTCGCGTTACCGGGCAAAGACGGCGTTCCCGGACGCGTCATCCTCTCGGGCGCCCAGCTCGAGATCAAGCCCGGGGAAAAGCTGCTGCTCACCGGACCTTCGGGCAGCGGCAAGAGCACCCTCTTCCGGTTACTCGCGGGCATCTGGCCATTCGGGCACGCGCGCGTGAGCGTGCCGGAAGGCGCGCGGATGCTTTTCCTGCCGCAGAAACCGTACATTCCGATCGGTGCGCTTCGCGCTGCCGTGGCCTATCCCGCGGACGGCGCTGCTTTCAGCGACGACGCGATCCGCGAGGCGCTGAACCAGGTAGCGCTGGGCAAACTGGGCGAGCGCCTCGACGACGAGCGCAACTGGAGCATGACGCTCTCGGGCGGCGAGCAGCAGCGGCTCGCCGTCGCGCGCGCGCTCCTGCATCAGCCGGAGTGGCTGTTCATGGACGAGGCGACGTCCGCACTCGACGAGGCGGGCGAGCGCAGGATCTACGAGCTGCTCGCCAAGCATCTGCCGCGCGCGACCCTGGTCAGCATCGCGCACAATCCGCGGGTTGCGGACTATCACGATCGCAAGCTCGCGCTCGTTCCCGCGGGGGAGAGGATGGCGCTGGCTCCCGCCTGAGGTATGCTTCCGCGAATCGATCTGGCCACACTGAAAGGCAGAAACATGAAGTTGAGATTCGCACTGGCTGTTCTCTCGGGGCTGCTCGCCGCACCCATCGCATGGGCAGCCGACACGTATGTCATCGATTCGCCCCACAGCTTCTCGAATTTCGACATCACACATCTCGGTCTCACGCGCATACACGGCCGCTTCAACCGGACGAGCGGGAAGATCACGCTCGACCGCGCTGCGAAACAGGGAACGATCGAGGCCGAGATCGACGCCACTTCGATCGATACGGGCTATACGCGCCGCGATGAGCTCCTGCGCACCGAAGATTACTTCGACGTCTCGAAATTCCCGACGATCACGTTTCGGTCGAAGAACCTTCGCTTCAAAGGCGACGCGCTCGCAGCCGCCGACGGCGAGCTGACCCTGCTCGGCGTGACACGGCCCGTCACGCTCGAGCTCGAAACCTTCACCTGCATTACGCATCCGGTCAACAAGCGCGAAATCTGCGGAACGGTCGCGCGCACCACGATCAAGCGCTCCGACTTCGGAATGACGCGCGCTTCGCGGAGCCTGGGCGACGAGGTCCGGATTTCCCTCAATATCGAAGCGTTGAAGAGCTGATACCCAATTGCGGTCCCATTGAGGCCGTGATACAAATCTTCGCGGCAGGAGCCAGGGAGGCGTCGCCATGAGATCCGCACGTTTCGTGCTCGCAGCAACCGTGTGTTTCGCCTTGTCAGCAGCAACCCGCGCGACAGCCGCGGAGTCATCTCTCGATTACGATTACTACAAGAACGAGGTCGAGCCTATTTTCGTCAAGAAACGGCCCGACCACGCCCGCTGCTTCGTGTGCCACACCGAATCCAACAACGCTTTCAGGCTCCAGAAGATGTCCGACGCCAAGGCGCACAAATGGACCGAGGAGGAATCACGCAAGAACTTCGCGCTCGCATCCGCGCTCGTCACGCCGGGTAATCCCGATAAAAGCCATCTGCTGATGTATCCGCTCGCGCCTGAGGCCGGCGGCAGCATCTATCACTCGGGCGGGCGGCAGTTCGACACGAAGAAAGACCCGGACTGGCAGAAAATGGCGGCGTGGGTGAATGGCGCGAAGCTCAGGAAATAATCTTCCGCACGTCGAATAAAAACGGCGGCCCGAGAGCCGCCGTTTTTGATGTATCGCGGGCGTGTCAGCGCATGACCAGCGTATTGATGCGCTTGGGCGATTGTCCGACTGGAATCGTCGCCACGACTTTCCTCGATTCGGTGTCGATGGCCGTGACCGACATCGCCGCGGCATTCGAGATATAGATCAGCTTGCTGTCGGGCGTGAATGTCACCCAGTTCGGCACCGCCGGGACCGGCTGATCGCGTCCTGCTATTTTCTTCAGAGGAAGCGCGACGTTGCCCTGAAGCGTGAGATCGGGCAGCGAATAAATGAACACCGCGTTCGCCGGTATGCTGGTCACCCACAGCGTCTTGTTGTTGGGTGCGACGCCGATGCCGTGGGAAGGCGAAGACAGGCGGTGCTGCGGGGCGTATCCCGTCGGAGTGTCGGGCAGCGTAATCCTCGCCACTTCTTTGCGCTGTGCGAAGTCGACGACCGAAAACCCGTTCAGGTCCGAATGCTGCACGTATATGTGCTTGGTCGAGCCGTCCGGGTTCACTTCGAAAGTCATCGGGCGCACACCGCCGACCGTCTTGATT
This sequence comes from Burkholderiales bacterium, assembly GCA_035525455.1. Lineage (GTDB taxonomy): Bacteria > Pseudomonadota > Gammaproteobacteria > Burkholderiales > SG8-41 > JAQGMV01. Next base: position 15,316 of record DATLEF010000185.1, on the reverse strand, counting down.
TCCCACGCGACTTCCTCCGTCGCGAGGTCGACGACATTCAGGAAGCTCCGGCCCACGGAGCCCGAGACCGCGTACTTGCCGTCAGGGGTCACGTAAGTATTGTGCAGCCAGCCGTTCATCGGAATGCTTTTGGTCCGGGTGAGCGCGACGGTGTCGATGATGTCGAGCGCCCCCGGGGTGCGCGCAATCGCGACCACGATGCGCTTGCCGTCCTTCGTGATAGCTATGTTGTTCGGACGGCTGCTGAGCGGAATCTTCTTGATCACCGCGCCCGACTTGCTGTCGAGCACGTCGAGTGTGATGTCGTGCTCGTTGCTGATGTAGACGCGGGTGCCGTCCGGCGAGAACGTGATGCCGTGCGCGCTCTCCACGTCCTTGATCACCTGCACCACTTTCTGCGTAGCGGGATCGATCACGTGAACGTTGTCGCCGGCGGAGTTCGTGACGTAGATGCGACTTGTTTCGGCGGCTGCGGGTAATGCGGTAAACGTAAGGAGCAGTGCGGGAACTAACCAGGTGCCGATGCGAATCGCGATCATGACCGAAGCTCCTCTCGGGGGACTGGCGCCAAGTGTAGGCGCGAGGCAGCCCTGGAGCAACCGAGCGCCGCATGGGCCGCGGCATCCGGCGCCTGATTCGCTTCGGCGGTTGGTGATACAGTAAACACCAGCTCAGCACCTGCCGGTCAGACGGCGTCATAACGCCGCGCGCGGCATCCTCGCGTCGGAGCAATTCAAAGGGGAATCATGAAAGCCAAGCATTTGCCGGCCCTTTTGGCCGTATGCGTCGTGGTCAGCTGGGCGATCGGAGAGACGCTACTCGCAACGCGCGCATCAGCACAGACGACATCCGGTCGCAGCCTGCCGATATTCGAAGTCGATCCGGCGTGGCCGCGTGTTCCGGCGAAGTGGAAGCTCGGCCACCCTTCCAGCATCGCCATCGATGCGCAGGACAACGTGTGGGTGCTGACTCGTCCGAAAACGCTCCTGCTCGACACGAGTGTGACCGCTGCGCCGGCGATCGTGGTCTTCAGCAATGCGGGCGAGTTCATCAAGGCGTGGGGCGGCAAAGGCAACGGCTACGAATGGCCCGAGCGCGAGCACGGGATACACATCGATAACAAAGGCTTTGTCTGGATCGGCGGCAACAACTGCCCCGCTCTCGGCCTGCCCGGCCTGATGCCGCTCGCCGATGATGCGCTTCTCAAGTTCACGCAGGACGGCAAATTCCTACTGCAGATCGGCAAGAGCAATGCGAGTAAAGGCGATACCGACACGGTCAACGTGCATCGCGCGGCCGATGCATGGGTCTATCCGCGCACGAATGAATTGTTCGTGGCCGACGGCTACGGCAATCATCGCGTGATCGTATACGACGCCGACACCGGCGCGTACAAGCGCATGTGGGGCGCTTTCGGCAAACCGCCCGCAGGCGTCGACAACTGCGCGCTTACGGCACCGAAGACGTTCCCGCAAGGGGACGGACCGCCGGATTACAACGTCGTGCACGCCATTCGCGTCGCGAATGACGGGATGGTCTACGTCGCGGACCGCGAGAACCGGCGCCTTCAGATGTTTGCGGCGGACGGCAAGTTCCTGAAACAGCTCGTGCGTGCCGATTTGCCTTTCGCGCGCAATCTCGCGTTCTCGCCCGATCGCGATCAGCAGTTCCTGTACGTCGGCGGCGGCAAAGGCGTTTTCATCCTCGATCGCAAGACGCTCGACGTTCTGGGCATGGTCCAGGTGCCGGGTCAGCTGGGTCCGGGGCACCACATCGCAGTGGACTCCCAAGGCAATCTCTACATCGCGCAAACCACCGCGGGATTGCAGAAGCTCGTCTACAAGGGCATGTCGCCTGCGAAATAGCGCGCAGAGCCCGTCAATCTGACGCGACATGGAGACACGCGAACGCGAGAACGCCGGCGGCCAGCACCGCCTCCGCGCGATCGGCTGGATCGTCGCATCCCTTGGTGCCTTGCTGGTGATGCTGTCGGCCATGATCGCGGCCGCTGTCGCACTGATGAGGTCGTATTCCCGCGATGGCTCATCGAGCGACGCGATGTTCACTTACGGACTGCTCGCGTTTGTCTTTGTCGCCGGCATCGCGGCGCTGATAAAGGGAACGCGCATGGTGAAGCATCGGCGGATATGATGCCGCCTGCATCCAGGCTTCGCCGATCGGTTAGAACGTCGTGCCGCGTAAAAGGTCCAAAGGGTAATGTTCGATCTGATCGCGCTCCTGACGTCGATCGCCGCGATTGCCGGCTACCACGTTTTTCTTCGTCTGAAGCTACGCCGAAACCCGCTCTACACCGTGCACGCGGTGAACATCGCTGCGCGCAGCACGTGGGTTGCCGCAATCATGGCAAGCGGCAAGTCCGACGTGCTCGCGGTCCAGACGCTGCGAAATTCGGTCATGGCTTCGAGCTTCATGGCATCCACGGCAATCCTGCTGCTGATCGGCGCTTTGAGCTTGAGCAGCTCCAGCGATCATTCATCCAGTCTCTGGCACGCTCTCAACGCGAGCGGCGCCACTACGGATGAGGTCATCGCGTGGAAGCTCGTTTGCCTCGTGCTCGATTTTTTCATCGCTTTCTTCTGCTTTTCGATGGCCGTACGGTTCTACAACCACGTCGGTTACATGGTCAGTGTTCCGACGCTGGCGGCGCAGGATGCCGTATCGCCCGCGCTCGCTACGGCTTATCTCAACCGGGCGGGCTTGTTCTATCTTCTCGGCATACGCTCGTTCTTTTATTCCGTGCCGCTCGTGTTCTGGATGTTCGGTCCTTATTTCATGATCGTGGCGACCCTGGCGCTGATAGCGGGGTTGTATCCGCTCGACCGTGCGCCCATTGCGATGATCGATCGGCCGCTCGTCCGGTAGGAACTCTCGTCAGACAAGTTCATAGATGGTGAAGCTCAGCGATTTCGATTCCGCGGGCGTGCGCATACGTTACGCCGAGCTCGGCGTGGGCGAACCGGTGCTGCTCTTGCACAGCTATTCGTCCGACCTGGAAGATCAGTGGGTAAAGACGGGCGTGCTGCAGGCGCTCGCTGAGCGGTATCGCGCGATCGCCTTCGATGCGCGCGGCCACGGCGAGAGCGGCAAGCCGCACGATCCCGCCGCATACGGCGCGGAGATGACGTGGGACGTCGTGCGCCTGCTGGACCACCTCGGCATCGAGCGTGCGCACGTCGTCGGCTACTCGATGGGCGCGCATCTCGTCGCGCATCTTCTGACGCTCGCACCGCAGCGACTGTTGACGGCGACGCTCGGCGCTGCCGCCGGACGCCTCGACTGGAGCGCCGCGGACGACGTCCAGACCGCAATCGAAGCCGACGAGATGGAGCGCGGTCTGATGAATGCGCAGGTGTTGCGGTTGTGGCCCACCGATCAGCCGGGGCCGACGACGGCGGAATTGAAAGCGATGTCTGACGCTTCCCTCGCTGGAAAGGATGCGCGCGCATTAGCCGCGGTTCGCCGTGCGACCCGAGGGCAGTCCGTCACAGCGGCTCAAATGGCTGCGGTCGAGGTGCCCGTGCTCGGTATCGTCGGCAGCAACGATCGCTATCTTGCGCGCTTCCAGGAGTTGAAAAAGGACATGCCGCAGTTGAAGCTCGTCGTACTGGAAGGCGCGACGCACAGTTCAGCGCTGGGAAGACCCGGGTTTCTACAGGCGCTGCTCGACTTTCTGCGCGAGCATTCGGTCTCTACTCGCTAGAATCGGGTCTGCATCGAAAGGAGGCATGACCGTGCTGAAAATCGTCCTAGTGCTGCTCATATACGCGCTCGCCGGTTGCGGCGCTGAAGTCGTAGGAACGGCCGCAACAGGGGCCGCCATCAAGAAGCAGGAAATCCAGGAAGGCAAACGAACCGAGGAGCGCATGCGCACGCAGATCGAGCAGGCGACCGACGTATCGCAACAGCGCGCGCGGCAGGACGCCGAGAAGTAACGACAAGTCGAAGGAACACGGATGGCGAAAGAAAACAACGACGGTTACTACGAAGCCTATTGGCCGAGGTCTCCGCGCCAGCAGCGCATGCGCGCGCTCGCTCCGCGCCTCGATACTCTCGAAGGCAAGACAGTGGCGCAGCTCTGGGACCAGCTCTTCAAAGGCGACGTGATCTTCGACCTGCTGGCGGAAGGCCTCAAACGCCGCTTTCCGGGAATGAAGTTCGTGAGCTGGCGCGACTTCGGCAGCACGCACGGCGGCGAAGAAAAGGAAGTGCTCGCAGCACTCCCGCAGCGCCTGAAAGAGCTCGGCGTGGACGCGGTCATCTCAGGGATGGCATGTTGAGGAAGCTGCACGCCCGCCGTGTTGCGGGCGAGTGCGATCTGTGAGGCGGCGGGCTTCCCCACATCGTCTCTGACGTGCGAAGGTTTCATACGGCAGGCCGCAGTGACTTCGGTCGGCATCGGCATGCCGAATCTCGCTGTCGCGCTGGTTCCTGGTCACGTTGGCACCAAAACATCCGGGCAGCTCCGTAACGACATCCTCGATGTCACGCTGGACGAGGTCGTCAGCAATCTGACGATGCGTCCGGCCGCGCAAAGCGAAACGGAAGAACCGCAGCCGCGCGCAATCGTGGTGAAAGGCGGCTTCAAGGCCGTCAATCGCTACTTCATCGAGCACGAGTACTCCGACGGCCTGCCCATCGTTCCGCCGACGCGCGAGGAGATAGACGCGTTCCTGCGCCATACCGACCGCGATCCGGACGAAAGCCTGGGCACGCTCCTTCCCGACAAGCGTTCGGCGACGATATGGAGTATCGCGGTGAATGGCGTCATGGCGGGCTGCCGGCCGGAGTACATGCCGATACTCGTCGCGCTGATCGAGGCGATGTGCGACCCGCAATACGGCGTCGAGCACAGCGGCAATACGCCCGGCGCCGATACGCTGATCATCCTGAACGGCCCGATCATCCGCCAGCTCGGTTTCAACTACACGCAGGGCGTCATGCGCGACGGCTTTCTTCCGAACACTTCGATCGGACGCTTCTGGCGGCTGTACCTCCGCAACGTCGCGGGTTTCCTGCTGCACAAAACCGACAAGGCGACTTACGGGAATACCTGGCGCGTCGTGCTGGCTGAGAACGAAGACGTGCTGAAGAAAATCGGCTGGGCGCCGAACAGCGTCGAGATGGGCTTCACAGCCGGCGACAACACCGTGACGATCGCGCGCTATACCGGGGGCGGATCGCTTTCTTCGGTCTCGGGCAGCACGCCCGAAGAGATGCTGCCGTACATCACCGACAGCGTGCAGCGCTTCAACAACTGGCAGATCACGTTCACGACGAGCCACGGTAACGGCACGCTGCGCCCGCTGGTAGTCATCAGTCCCATCATCGCGGAGACGCTCGCGCGAGCCGGCTGGTCGAAAGGTGACGTGAAGCGGTATCTCTTCGATCATGCGCGGCGGCCGGCTTACGATTTCGAGCGCCAGCTGCGCGACTGGAACATCCGCGGCGTGTGGGATCTGAAGGACGACGTCGCGCACGCGCGCATTCCCAAGGCTTTCTACGAGTCCGACGATCCGAACCGCAGGGTGCCTATCGTGTGGAAGCCGGAAGACTATATGATCGCCGTCTCCGGAGATCCGCTGCGCAATAACGCGTACGTCTTCGCACATAACGGGTTTCTGGGCTACCCTACGGGTAAGAGGATAGCCCTGCCCAAAGCGTGGGAGCGGCTGCTCGCCGAACGCGGGTGACGACGCTCCATCCAGTACACCAACCTGTAGTCAGAGGCCCCATGACCGAGACCCGTCACGAAGTGCAAAGCGAAGCGCATCTCCCTCTTTCCGGCATCACCGTCATCGACTGCACGCGCGCGCGCGCGGGTCCCACGTGCGTGCGGCATCTGGCCGACTGGGGCGCGACCATCATTCGCGTCGAGCAGCCCGAGGAGCCGACCGAGGACTACACCGGCAGGCGCGAAGGTTTCGATTTCCAGAACCTGCATCGCAACAAGCGCATGATCAGGCTCGACTTGAAGCAGCCCGAAGGCCTCGCGGCTTTCATGAAGCTCGTCGAGAAAGCCGACGTGATCGTCGAGAACATGCGCTCGGCGGTGAAGCACCGGCTCAAGATCGCGTACGACGACGTGCGCAAAGTGAATCCGAAAATCGTCTACGCCAGCATCAGCGGCTTCGGCCAGAGCGGACCCTACGGCAAGCGCGCCGGCGTCGACCAGATCGTGCAGGGCATGGGCGGCCTCATGTCGATCACAGGGCTTCCGGGACAGGGACCGGTGCGCGTGGGGATTGCGATCGCCGATCTGACTGCCGGCAACCTCCTCGCGCTCGCGACGATGATGGCGCTCTTCGATCGCACGCGCACCGGCGTCGGACGCTGGGTGCACACGAGTCTCCTCGAATCGCAGGTCTTCCTGCTCGATTTCCAGGCGGCGCGGTATCTGAAGGATGGCGAAGTTGCGAAGCAGGCCGGCAACGACCATCCGACGGGCGTGCCGACGGGCGTCTTCCCCAGCACCGACGGTCACTTCAATATTGCTGCCGCTTCGTCACGCGTCTGGGAGCGTCTGTGCGATGCGCTCGGCAAGCCGGAATGGAAAACCAAGTCCGACTGGAACACCGGCTCGAAGCGCAGCGCCGACAGGAAGGCGCTTAACGCAGCGATCTCCGAAATCACGAAGCACAAGCCAGCCGCGCATTGGGTGGAATTGCTGGAAGAAGCGGGTGTACCGTGCGGTCCGATCAATTCGATCGACCAGGTGTTCGCGGATCCCCAGGTCAAGCATCTCGGCATCGCGACACCCATGGCGACCACGAAACACGGCAAGTTCGACGTCGTGGCTTCTCCGATCAACTTCGAAGGGTTGACCAAGGAAATCCGCATCCCCACGGGCGAAGCGGGCCAGGACACCGAAGAGGTTCTGCGCGGCGTGGGTTACTCCGAGGCGAAGTTGAAAGAGCTGCGCGACAAACGGGTCATTTGAGCTGGCAGTTTCACTACGGGATAACTTAACGATGACCACCGAAACGCTCACCGACAACCAGATTCTTTCGAAGAAGAACGGCGCGGTCGGCCACCTGATTTTCAACAACCCCGAGAAGCACAATGCGTTCTCGCTCGAGATGTCCATGGCGGCAGCGGAAGTGATGGACGACTTCCTCGCCGACAAGGCGATACGCGTGATCGTGCTTTCCGGCGCGGGCACCAAGGCTTTCGTGTCCGGCGGCGATATTTCGAAGTTCGAAAAACAGCGTGCGACCAAGGAAGACGTCGCGAGCTACACGAAGAAGGGCGAGCGTTTCCGCCATCTGCTGAAAGGCAGCGCCAAACCGACGATTGCGATGATCCGCGGTTACTGCCTCGGCGGAGGCATGGCCATCGCGCTCAACTGCGACATTCGCATCTGCACCGAGGAATCGAGCTTCGGGATTCCCGCCGCGAAGCTCGGCATCGGTTATGCCGCCGAACGGCTCGGCCAGTTGATCGAGCTGGTCGGTCCTGCCGCGGCGAAAGACATCCTTTTCACCGGAAGGCGCGTTCCGGCGACGGAAGCGCTGCGGCTCGGCATCGTCAATTACATGCTCGCAGCCAACGAGCTCAAAGCGTTCGTCGAGAATTACGCCAACACGATCGCCGCCAACGCGCCGCTCTCGATTATTGCTTCCAAGCGCGTCATCGACGAATACGTGAAAGACGCCGACGAGCGCGACAACGCGCTCACCAACAAAGTCGTGGCGGACTGCTTCGCGAGCCAGGACTACGTCGAAGGCCGCCGCGCGTTCATGGAGAAGCGCAAGGCCAATTTCACGGGCTCATGAGCCCGGAAGAGGCTGTCAGCCCTGGAAGCCGAGCTCTTTCTCGAGGTTCGAGATGTTGGTCAGGTGCACGCGGATGCGCTCGGCGTACGGTTTCAGCTTTTCGTCGACTTGCGGGCGCGGCGCCCTGGCCAGCCGCTGCTTCTCTTCGGTCAGCTCGTTGATCGCCGCGGCGAGCGCTTTCTTCTCTTCTGCGAGCTCGCGCTCGAGGATCTGACGGCGTGCGAGGTCGCGCTGTTTTTGCGTGGGCGCGTCTACTTTCGGAAAACTGTGAACCCTGTGGGCCGTCCCTTCGGTGCCGCGCGGCACGGTGCGCCACACATTCCCCGAGGGAATCGGGTGATGGACGCAATTCTTCCGCTTCGCCGACTCCGGTTCATAGCTGAATTGCTTGTTCCCGTCCGCATCCGTGCACAGCCACGGCTCGGCGTGCGCGACGGGGATCGCGAGCAGGAACAGCACGGCGCACATCCACTTCATCAAGCTTTACCTCCAGATAGGCCTACAAGCTGACCACGGCGGCCGGCGCGAGTTCCGCTCCGCTGCGGCCCCTCATGAGACAATCGCCGCCTTCCCGATCAAGACTGCCAGAATTTCCATGCAATTGCCGCTCGAAGACGTCAAAGTACTCGACCTGACCCACGCGCTCGCAGGCCCTTTTTGCTCGACCATGCTCGCGGATTTTGGCGCCCAGGTGATCAAGCTCGAGCCCCCGGGACACGGCGACATCGCACGCGGCTGGGGCACGCCGCTGCCGGGCGGCGAAACAGCCTATTTCGTGAGCCTGCACCGCCACAAGCGCGGCATCGTCATCGATCTCAAGAAACCCGAAGGCAAGGAATTGTTCTTTCGCCTCGTCGAGCAGTGCGACGTGGTGCTGGAGAACTACCGCGTGGACGCATTGAAGCGTCTGGGGCTCGACTACGAAGCGGCCCGCAAGCGCAATCCGGCCATCATCTACTGCTCGGTGTCGGGTTTCGGTCAGGACGGGCCGTATCGCGAGCGCGCGGCGCTCGATCTCATACTGCAGGCTGAAAGCGGCATGATCAGTGTGACCGGGCAGCCGGGCACGACCGGCACGCGCGCGGGCGTGTCGATCGCGGACATGACGGCGGGCATGTACTGCGCGTATGCGGTCATGCTCGCGCTGCGGGTGAAAGACAAGACGGGAGAAGGCCAGCAAGTCGATATCTCGATGATGGAAGGACAACTCGCGCTGCTCGGGACGGCGATCGCCAATTATTTCGCCGACGGCAAGGTTCCGCAGCCGATGGGGACGGCCTATTCGGTCGTCGTACCCTACCAGACTTTCCATACCAGTACGCGCGATCTCGCGCTGGCGATTGCAGGCGAGAAACTGTGGCGAAAATTCTGTCCCGTCATGGGCTGTCCCGAGCTGCTCGACGATCCGCGCTACGTCAACACGGTCGAACGCAGCAAGCACCGCGATACGCTGATACCGACGCTGCAGAAAATATTCCTGACCCGCTCCTACGAGGAATGGGAAAAGCTCCTGCTCGAGAACGACATCCCGGTCGGTGCGATCAACAACATCGCCCAGGTGGTCGAGCATCCGCAGGTGAAAGCGCGCGGGTCGCTCCGCGACGTCGATCACCCGAGCGTGGGCCGCGTGCGCGTGGTCGGCAGTCCGGTCCGTCTGTCCAGGACACCGGCGCGCGCGCCGACGCCGTCGCCCATCCACGGCCAGCACACGCAGGAAGTCCTGAAGGACGTGCTCGGCCTTTCGGGGGAAGAGATCGCGAAGCTCGCTCACGCGGGCGTGATCGGACTGGCTGCGCGCGGCAGCTAAGCCGCGCGAGCCCACCCGCTCAGGATCCGCCCGAGCCGTTCGCCGGCTGCCCGGTGCGTCCGGCGACGGTCGCCACCGTAGCGACGAGCTCCGAAGGCTCGACCGGTTTCGAAACGTGCACGAGAAAGCCCGCGCGCAAAGCTCGCGTGCGATCCTCGGAGCGCGCGAAAGCAGTCAGCGCGATGGCAGGGATGCGTCCGCCGCGCGCGTAACCCTGCGCTCTCACCTGTCGCAGGAATTCGTAGCCGTCGGCGCCGGGCATGCCGACGTCGCTCAGGAGCACGTCCGGTTGCTCGGTTTGCACGATCGCGAGCGCTTCGGCCGCCGTCGTCGCGGTGAAAACCTGCGCGTGACATTCCACGAGTATGCGCCGGATCAATTCGCGCGCATCGGCCTCATCGTCGAGCACCAGCACCTTGATGTCCGAAAGGTCGGTGGGCTCGAATTCAATCGGTGCGACCTTCGCCGTTTGCGGATGACGTTCGCCGGCTGCGGTCCCCATACGGACGGCTGCGATCGGAAGCCGGACGGTGAAAATCGCGCCGCGGCCGAGGCCCTCGCTCGCGACCGAGACTCGACCGCCTTGCAGCTCGACGAGCTGCCTCACGATGGCGAGGCCCAGCCCCAGGCCGCCGTAAGAGCGCGTCGTCGATGCGTCGGCCTGCCGAAAACGCTCGAACACGTGCGGAAGAAACGCCGGATCGATGCCGAGGCCGGTGTCGGCGACACTGATTTCGACGTAGGCATCGACGCGTTCCAGCTTTACCCGCACCGTGCCGTCGCGAGGCGTGAACTTGATCGCATTGGAGAGGAGGTTCCACACGACCTGCTGCAACCGGCTCGCATCGCCCAGGATCGGCGCGGCTGTGGCATCGAGCGCTTTCTCGATGCATATGCCTTTGGCCTGCGCCGCGGGCTGCACCGTTTCAATTGCCGCTTCGATGAATGGCACCGGTTCGACGAGCTGCATGTCGAGGCGGAGCTGCCCGGACGTAATGCGGCTCATGTCGAGCAGATCTTCGATCAGCTGCGTCTGCACGCGCGCATTGCGCTCGATGGTTTCGAGGCCCTGCTGCAGGCTCGCCGGATCGCTTGCGTGGCGCCTCAGAACCTGGGCCCAGCCCAGTATCGCGCTGAGCGGTGTGCGCAGCTCGTGCGAGAGCGTTGCGAGAAACTCGTCCTTCATCGCGCTCGCGCGTTCGGCTTCGGCGCGCGCGGCCTGTTCGCGCTCGAGGAGGAGCTTCCGCTCTTCCGCTGACTTCTGCGCAGCCTCGTACAGCCGCGCATTGTCGATCGCCACCGCGGCCTGTGCCGCAACGCCGAGAATGATGCGCTCGCTCCGCTCGGTGAAAACGCCGGGCTCAGGGTGGCCAAAGAAAAGTCCCCCGATCACGTTTCCGGAGCGCGCTACGACCGGAACCGTGAGATAGCTCCGCACTGGAGGATGGCCGTGCGGCATGCCGAAATGCGGCGCCATCTGGCCGTAGCGGGGATCGTTAAGGACATCGTCGCTGCGGGTCGCGCCTTCACCCCGGAAAGTAGGACCGAACAGCGGTGTCGCGCGCGGTTGACCCAGTCTTTCGAAGGCTACACGCGGCGCGCCGGACAAGGTGTAAAGCGTGAACACGTCGCCCTGCTCGCCGGTCGCGTTGTAGAAGAAGGCGCCGAATTTCGCCCCGCTGAGCTGCGTCGCCGCATCCGTTACGGTTTGCAGCAGGCTGTGCAGATCGAGGTTCGATGCGAGCGTGATGCCCGTCTCGTTCAGGAGCTCGAGTATCCGCGTTTCTTCGTGCAGCTGAAGCGTCCTCAGCTCGAGCGCTTCCTTGGCGCGTATGAGCTCCTGCTCGGCGCGCTGCCGGGCGAACAGAATGCTGTTCGCGTTTTGCAGTGCAACCGAGCGGAGCAGCTTCTCTTCGTCTTCCGCCTTCATCGCGCTCCGAGCCTTTCTCCTGCGAGCGCCGTTCCGAGGACGCGCGCGCGGATTTTTGCGAAGGCGGTTTCGCGAGTCGTCGAAGTGTCGTCGCTGAAAGGCGAGTAGCCGCAATCGTCGGTCGTGCCGAGCTGCTCGAGCGGAATATATTCGGCCGCTTCCAGTATGCGATCGCGAACTTCTTCCGGCGTCTCGATGTGCGGGTCGATGGTGGCAATCACGCCGACGAATATCCGCTGATCGGGTTTCATGTACTCGCGAATGATCTTCAGCACACGCAGGCGGTCTTTTTCAGCGGCCAGCGCGACGAAGAAGTTTCCGGCTTTGAGCTCGAACAGACTCGGCAGGAGCTCGGCGTAGTCGACGTCCGCACTGTGCGTCGAGTCGCAATCGCCGCCCGGGCAGGTGTGTACGCCGATGCGTTTGCGCTCTTCCGCCGAAAAACGCGACAACGCGAGGTTGTTGAGATCGATAAAGCTGTTGAGGAGACTCCCGGACGGGTCGACTTTCATCGAAAGGCGCCCTTCGGTGAAATCGATTTGCACGCTGTGCGCGCCTTTCTGCAAACAGCGGCGGACTTCGGTCTCGTGCTCGCGCAGCAGGTCTTCGATGAATTGGTCGCGCGTATAGCCCGGGATACCTTCGGCCGGATACATCAGGCTCAGCGCCGAAGGGGAGATGACCGCCTGCTTGAGCGGCACGTGCGCGTAGCGCATGGCCGCTTCCATGAAACTGTCAGCGTAGCGGCGGTAGCGAAAGGGGCCGTGCGTGAGCCGCGGCATCCGCCGCGTGTGGCCGGCCGCAAAAGGAATGCGGAAACCGTCCGGAGCCGTGTTGGCGAGGCCGTGGACCGAATAGGTCCAGAAATTGTGGTACTTCTTCTGTTCGCCGTCGCTGATCACCGGCGAGCCGGTGGCTTCGAACTGCCGCACCGTATCGCGGATCGCGTCCTCATAGAGCCCGTTCAGGCTCGCATGGTCGCTGTCGCCCTGCCGCTCAACGGCTTGAATCAGCTCCAAAGGACGGGGAATGCTGCCTATGGGCTCGGTGGGAATGATCACAATCGGTAAATACAGAGGTCTGTTGCGTGTCGGCGGGGGCGGCGGACGCTCATCCCACTCTTATCGAGTTTGGGATCAATCGGTTGAAAGAATTAACGCTCGAATCGATTACGGCGTAAGCAATCACCGAGCCCGTACGTGTACCATTTACCCGTAAACCTTAGGTCGTGACGCTGCTCCATTCATATATGCCTCTCGTGCTTTATTACGCCCCGCTCACGTGTGCACTCGTCCCCTACGTCACGCTCACGGAAGCCGGCGCGCAGTTCGAGGTGCGCAATATCAACACGCGCAAGGCACAAAACAGGTCTCCGGAATTCCTCGCGGTCAATCCCAAGCACAAAGTGCCGGTCCTCGTGATCGATAGCGAGCCACTGACCGAAAACGTCGCGATCCAGATCTGGATCGCACGCACGTTTCCCGCGGCGAAGCTACTGCCGACCAAGCCGAAGGCCGAAATCAGGGCGATATCGCTCATGGCGTGGTTCTCCTCGACAATTCATCCGCATCTCACGCCGAATGCGCGGCCGGAAAATTATTGCGATCTGCCGGACTCGGCGGAAAGCGTCAAGCGGGTGGGCAACAGGATGCTTTTCGAAGACTTCAAAATCGCCGACGGCCTGCTCGCCGGCCGGGAATGGTTCTTCGAGCATTTCACCGCCGTCGACGCTTATTTCTTCTGGTGTTTCCGCCGCGCGCTCTCGTTCAAGCTCGACGTGTCCGCGTATTCGAATTGCATGGCGCATTTCGAGCGCATGCAGACGCGCGGGAGCGTGCTGAAAGTGCTCGCCTACGAAAAGGAAGTGCAGGACGCATTCGCGACAGCAGCATAGCGATCGTTCTCTTTAGCATGGCGCAAGTTGTCCGGTATCGCGGCGAGGGCGTGACGGTGCCGCGGATCTGGCTGGCGATCGTGCTGTCGCTGCTCGTGCATGCCGCTGCGATTCTGAAGCTTCCGCAAGTGCGCCTGACGCCTGCCGAGAACGCGGATCGCGGCGACACGCGCGGCCCGATGATGGTACGGCTCGCGCCGCCGCCCGACGCTGAACCCGTGGCTCCCGAGCCGGCGCCTCCTCTCGTGCTACGGCCCGAGCAATCGCCGCCGCGCGCAGCGCCTCCGCCGCGAGAGCCGCCGCGCCGCAGGGTACCTCCACCTGTCATCGCACTGGAAAGAAAGGAGCCTGAACCACCGCCGCCGCAGCGTGCAGCGCCTGCACCAACGCCGAGTCCTCCCCGGGCAACCGCCGATTCAGACTTCGCGGCATACGTAGAAGCACGGCGGCGCGCCCGCGGCGAAGCGGCGCCGCCGTCAGCGCCGGCTGAAACGGCCGCGAGCGCGCCGGCAGCGGAAGACCCGAATACGCGGGCGAACCGCATCGCCGCGGCGAACCTCGGCCTCGACCGCACTCCCAGCTTCGGCTCGGCGCGACAGCCCGGCGGCGGCATATTCGGGATCGAGCGCCTGACCTACGACTACGCCGAATTCGTTTTCTTCGGCTGGAACAAGGATATCCGTCGCAACACCACGCAGCGCATCGAAGTGCGCAAAGGCAACAACGCCGATATCCGCATCGCGGTCGTGCGTCGCATGATCGTCATCATCCGCGAGCACGAACAGGGCGATTTCGTGTGGGAGTCGGTGCGCCTCGGCCGCAACGTAACGCTCTCTGCCCGCACACGCGACAACGCGGGGCTCGAGGAATTCATGATGCGCGAATTTTTCGGAGACGACCGCAGGCCGCTCACGCCCCGCTAGATTCGACGAAAACGCGCATCGGCTATACTGGCTCGATGGCGTCCCCCAAACATTTCTCGATGATCCGCAGCTTTCACCTCGCGGATTTTCTGACGCTCGGCAATGCCGCATGCGGGGTGGCTGCGGTTTTTCTTGCAATGCTGTACGTGTCGAGCGGCACGCGCGCTTATTTCTTACTCGCAGCGGCGATGGCGCCTGCAGCGTTCATTTTCGATGTGCTCGACGGGCGCGTCGCGCGCTCGCGCCAGACGCATTCCGCGCTCGGCCGCGAGCTCGATTCCCTGGCCGACGTCATCTCGTTCGGAGTTGCTCCCGCAACGCTGGCATTTGCCGCGGGCCTGCACGGCGGCTGGGACGCGGTGGCGCTGATTTACTTCGTGTGCTGCGGCGTGAGCCGTCTCGCGCGCTACAACGTGACCGCCGAAGCGCTCTCGGAAGGCGCCGGGAAAGTCCCCTATTTCGAAGGCACCCCGATCCCGACGAGCGTCGTGCTCACCGCCGTGCTCGCGTTTGCGGCGTGGCAGAACCGGGTGGGGCCGCAGCTGTATGGCGGCGTCTGGACGATCGGACCGTGGGAGCTGCATCCGCTCGCCCTCTTGTTCGTGCTCTCCGGAACGCTGATGATCAGCAAGACCCTGCGCATTCCGAAACTGTAGGCCTATTTCTTCTGGCGCGTGTACGTTTCCACCCGTACCGGTGACGGGTTGTAGCCCGAAGCCGGATTGTATTTTTGCGGACAGTTCGAAATCATTGCGATGACGTCGGTGAGCGCTTCGACGTCGACGAAGTCGCCGGCCTTCGAAGGGCTGTCCGAGATCGCGACATGGCCATCGCGCCCCACCGGCACGCTCATGAAGAAATTCACATTCGCGACGATGTCGGCTTCGCCCATCCCGAACTTGGCGAGCTCGTGTATGAAATTCGCCCGGCAGCTGTGCGTACGCCGGCCATAGCGCAGCATGTTCATCT